>DASTHS010000018.1:0-35735 GCA_035718085.1 Acidimicrobiales bacterium
GCCGGCGCCGGCCACGCCGCCGCGGCTGCGCCGGGCGACGTCGCGGCGGGCCAACCAGGCCGTCTCGCGCAGGTGGCCGAGGAAGTGGACGGCGAAGCACCCACCCCACCCAACGAAGCTCACCTTGTGCAGGCGCAGCACGGTGGCGTGGGCGACCGACGGGGCCAGCACCAGCATCAGGCCGGTGCCGAGCAGCACCACGGTGAGCACCACCAGCAACGGGCCGAGCGCGCGCAGCACGACCGGCGGCGGCCCTTTGCGCACCCACGGCGGGTCGCGACGGTAGTAGCGGGCGAAGCGCCACCCGACCGACCCCAGCTTGACAGCCACGGGCGGCACCAGCGCGGCACCGACGAAGACGTGCCACCGGAGGTGCTGGCGCACGCCGACGAGCAGGTTCAGACCCTCGGCGACGAGCAGGGCGGTGAGCACGACCGCCACCGCGGCGGTGAGCCGGGCGTTGGCCTTCACGCCCCGGGTGTCGTCAGCGGCCTCGTGGCCCGGCCCCGCCTCCCACCAGCGCAGCGACCCCTGCAGCGCCATCCCCAGGTTCCTACCACCGGGCCGGAGCCCCCACCGGTGCCGCCCGCGTCAGCCGGGGGGCGATGCCACCGCCTGCTCGCTGCCGACCTCGGCGACCAGGTCGAGCAACCGGGCCAGGTCGGCGAGGCGCCCGTCGAGGTCGGTGTCGCGCGCCAGCGACACCCGCAGCGTGGTGACGCCCGCCGCCTGGTAGCGCCGGAGCCGGTCGCGCACCACGTCGTCGGGGCCGATCAGGTTGGTGAGCAACCCGATCTCCACCGGGACCCGGTCGCCGGCCGCGACGCGCTCGCCGGCCAGCCACAGCCGCTGCACCTCGGCCACGTCGTCGCCGTAGCCCTGCCGGGCGAACGCCTGGTTGTAGAAGTTGGTGGCCCCCGAGCCCATCGCCCCGAAGGTGAAGGCGTAGCCGGCGGCGTGCCGACGGCCGGCGCCCTCCACGTCGTCGGTGGGCTCGTAGGCGACCGACACGGCCAGGTCGAGGTCGCTCAGCGCCCGGCCGCACGCCTCGGCGCCGGCGGTGATCGGCTCGAGGAAGACCTCGGCCGACTCGGGCATGAAGGCGGTGCCGAGCCAGCCGTCGGCGAGCTCCCCGGTGAGGCGCAGGTTCGCCGGGCCGAGGGCGGCCACGTAGATCGGCACCCGCACCGGCGGGAGCAGCGACCGGATCGGCCGGCCCTCGCCGCCGGGGAGCGGGAGCCGGTAGACGTCGCCGTCGTGGGCCAGACGCTCGCCCGACGCCACCCGCCGCACGATCTCGATGCTCTCCCGGGTGCGACGCACGGGACGGTCGAAGCGGACGCCGTGCCACCCCTCCATCACCTGCGGGCCGCTCGTGCCGACCCCGAGCAGGAACCGCCCGGCCGACAGGGCCTGCATGGTCATGGCCGACATGGCCAGCATGGCCGGGGTGCGGGCACCCAGCTGGGCGATGCCGGTGCCGAGGCGGATCCGGGAGGTGTGGGCGGCCAGGAAGGCGAGAGGGGTGAGGGCGTCACCGGCCCAGAACTCGGCGGTCCACACCGAGTCGACGCCGAGGCGCTCGGCCTGGCGGACGAACTCCACGCCGACCGGGTCGAGGGGGCCGGCGTGCACACCGAGGCGCAGGGTCACCGCGTGTGCTCGAGGCGGGCGCGGAGGGACGCCAGCGTCGCGGTCATGTTCTGCTCCCATTCACCGAGGCGTCGGGCCACGATGCGCTCCTCCTTGTCGGGCATGGCGAGGATCGCCGGGGTGAGGCCCGACGGGCCGGGGCCGAGGCGGGCGCCGTGGGTGACCCGCACCGCGCCGCTGTCGGCCGTGCCGACGGGGTCGATCTCGAACCACCAGGTCGCCGCCGGGTCGTCGGGGTCGCCGACAGCCCATGCGAAGGCCCGACCCTGCTCGAAGCGCACGACCGTCGAGGTCGTCTCCCACTCGCCGATGGCGGGGTGGGCGTTGCGGCCGCAGAACCGGGCACCGAGCCGCGGCCCGTCGTCGAGCCAGTGGCCGCCCTGGTATTCGCGGCCGGCGACCGCGCCCAGGTTGATGTCGATGACCGCGTCCCACACCGCCCCCTCCGGGGCGTTCACGACCAGGTCGACCCGTACGGTCGGACCGTCGGCGTACCTCACGACTTCCCCCTCCTCTGACCCGGCGCCGACGCTAGCAACCATCCCGCCCCCGCCCTGGTCCCGGTGGGTAGACGGCGGCGCACCCACTGCCCGGCCCGCCTGACGCATGCTCGTGGCGGTGAACGTGCTGCTGGTCGAAGACGATGTGGCGATCGCCGAGCCCCTCGTCGAGGGCCTCCAGCGGGAGGGCTTCGCGGTGACCTGGGTGCAGACCGGCGCCGATGCCCTCGCCGCCACCGACGCGGAGGTCGTGCTGCTCGACCTCAACCTGCCCGACCTCGACGGGATGCAGGTCTGCTACGAGCTGCGCCAGCGCACCACCGTGCCGATCCTCGTGATCTCCGCGCGCGGCGCGGAGATCGAGCGGGTGGTCGGCCTGGAGATGGGCGCCGACGACTACCTGGTCAAGCCGTTCGGCTTCCGTGAGCTGGTCGCCCGCATGCGCGCCGTGCTGCGCCGCTCCAGCGAACCAGCGACCCGGGTCGACGAGCTGGTCAGCGACCTCGGCGACCTGGTGGTCGACCGGCGGAGCCGCAAGGTGCACGTCGCCGGGCGGGAGGTCGCCCTGACGGTGAAGGAGTTCGGCGTGCTCGCCCTCCTCGCCAGCGAGGCCGGTGCCGTGGTGACCCGCCAGCAGATCCTCGAGGAGGTCTGGACCCCGCACTGGTACGGGCCCACCAAGACCCTCGACGTGCACGTGGCGTCGTTGCGCCGCAAGCTCGGCCACCCGGAGTGGGTGGAGACGGTCCGGGGCGTGGGGTTCCGCCTGCCGCCCCGCTGCGCCCTCGACGGCCCGGCCGGTCCGTGACCCGCCGGCTGTTCTGGTCGTACGTGGGCCTGGTCGCCGTGGTGCTGCTCGCCCTGGTCGTGCCCCTCGACGTGATCGGCGCCCGCTACGAACGCCAGCTCGCCACCTCGCAGGCCGAGCGGGTGGCGACCGGCGTGGCACTCGGCGCCAGCGCCGACGTCGACGAGCGGCGCGTGGCCTCCCTGCAGGCCATCGCCACCCGCTACCACACCCTCGTGGGCGGCGAGATCGAGGTCTTCGGAGCGTCGGGCCGGATCGTCGCAAAGGTGGCGATCGACCGCGACAACCGCGACGACGAGGGCGGCGCCCTGGTCAGCGCCGCGCTGGGCGGGGCCACCCGCAGCGAGCTGACCGACCTCGGCGACGGGCCGGAGGTGCTCGCCGCGGCACCGATCGGCGCGTCGGCGGTCAGCGCACCTGAGGGGGCCGTGCTCTTGGAGCTGTCGGCCCGGTCGACCAGCGCCCGCATCCGGGCGCTGCACTTCGCCCTCGCCGCGTTCTCCCTGCTGGTGCTCGTGCTCGCCGGTGTCGCCGGCGTGCTCATGGCCCGCTCGGTGGCCCGGCCGCTCGCCGCCCTGGCCCGCGGCGTCGAGCGCTTCAGCGGCAACGACCTGTCGGCGCGGGTCGGGGCGACGAAGGGGCCGCCGGAGGTGCGGGCCCTCGCCGCCCGCTTCGACGAGATGGCCGGCCGGATCGAGGAGTTGATCTCGGCCCAGGCCCGCTTCGTCGCCGACGCCTCCCACCAGCTGCGGTCACCGCTCGCCGCCCTGCGGCTGCGCCTCGAGAACCTCGAGGCATCCATCCCGACAGCCGAGGCCGCGTCCCTGGTCGCGGCCGGCAGGGAGCTCGAACGCCTCACCCGCCTCGTGGACGGGTTGCTCGCCCTCAGCACCGCCGACCAGGGGCCGCTCGGTCCGGTCGGCGTCGACTGCAGCGCCGTGGTGTCGGAGCGGGTCGAGGCGTGGGACGCCTACGCCGCCGAGCGGCAGGTCACCGTCGCCTGGTCGCCAGGACCGAGCCGCTGGTTGGCCGAGCTGGTGCCCGGTGACCTCGACCAGATGCTCGACAACCTCCTGGCCAACGCCATCCAGGTCGCCCCGCCGGCCAGCACCGTCTCGGTGCGCATCGACCCGACCGGCAGGGGGGGCGCCGAGGTGCACGTCGTCGACGCCGGCCCGGGCATGACCCCCGACGAGCGCGAGCGGGCGTTCGACCGCTTCTGGCGGGCGTCGCGGGCGGGGCGCGGCGGTTCGGGCCTCGGCCTGGCCATCGTGCGGCAGCTCGCCGCCCGCAACCACCTGGCGGTCGATCTGCGGCCCGCCTCCCCCACCGGGCTCGACGCCGTGATCGAACTGCCGGCCGCCCGGCGGGTGGCGTCGACCACCGGGGTGCACTGACCGGCGGGTCCGGTCCCCGACGGCAGACTTTGCCGGAACTTGGCCGTTCTCTGCACCGGTTCTGGGACTCCTCCCAGGTTGGGTGGGGAGCATGCACCCATGACGACGAGCACCGACCTGGCCAGCCGCTGGCTGCCGTCACCAGCCCCCCACACCACCACCGGCCGGGCGCTCGGCCTCGTGCGCTACGACCCGCAGCCGGCCCACGGCCAGCCCGGCGCCCCCCGCTGGGCGGCTGCCACGGTCATCGCCCTGGTCGGCTCGGTGGTCGCCGACTGGGTCGTCGCCACCGTCACCGTCGCAGTGGTGCCGAGCACCTCCGGCTACCAGCACTTCCGGGCATCCGACTACATCGGGTTGACGGTCATCGGGGTGCTGGCGGCGTGCGTCGGGTGGCCGGTCGTGACCAGGGCCTGCAGCCACCCCCGCTGGCTGTTCAGCCGCCTCGCCGTGCTGGTGAGCGCCGTGCTCCTCCTGCCCGACGTGGCGCTGCTGGTGCAGGGCCAGCCGGTGGCCGCCGTCGTCGGGCTGATGGTGATGCACGTGGCCATCGGCGTCGTCACCTACTTCGCCCTGACCCGGATCGCCCCCGAGCGCAGCGATGCGGCGGTGACGGCATGAGCGACCGCATACCCCCCGGGCTGCGGCCCGTCGCCGCCGCCGACCGACGAGCGGCCGGCCTGCGCCGGGTGAAGCTCACCACCCTCGGGCTCGGCGTGGCCGCCTGCGCCGCCCTCGGCGCACTCGTCGACCTTGCCGCCCAGACCACCGACGCGGCCCGTGCGGCGACCGCCCGGCGCAGCGGTGCGGCGGCCCAGCCGGCGACACCGGCACCCACCACCGCGGCGGTCCCCGACCACCCGGCCACCACCGGGCCGGCGTCGACCACGACCCCCACGTCGCCGCCGTCGACCGAGCCGGCCACCACCGCCCCGAGTCGCAGCACCGTCACCACCGGGAGCGCGACCACCACCCGCACCACCCCGACGACCCGGGTGACCTACACCCCGCCGACCGCCGCCCCGACCACAGCTGCGCCGGTGCGCTCGGGCGCCTCGGGGTGACCAGCTACCACCGCTTCCGGGCCCTCGGCTGCACCGCTGTGGTGGGCGCCGACGACGACGACCGGCTGGCTGCCGCCGTCGCCGCGGCGCAGGCCGAGATCGACGCGTGCGACCTGGCCTGCAGCCGCTTCCGCGCCGACAGCGAGCTCGCCCGGCTGCGCCCCGGGGGGCGTCCCGTCGAGGTGTCCGAGTGGCTGTGCGCAGCGGTGGCCACCGCCGTCGACGCCGCTGCGGCCACCGACGGACTCGTCGACCCGACGATCGGGCAGTGCCTCGTCGACCTGGGCTACGACCGCAGCTTCGAGCACGTCGACCCGTCGAGCCCCCTGGTCGTGCACGCCCGGCACGTCCCGGCGTGGGCCCGGGTGCACGCCGACGTGGCCCGCCGCCGGGTCACGGTGCCGGCCGGGGTGCGCCTGGACCTGGGCGCCACCGCCAAGGCGCTGTGCGCCGACCGGGCCGCCGCCCAGGCGGCGGCGGCCACCGGCTCGGGGGTGCTCGTCAGCCTCGGCGGCGACGTGGCCGTGGCCGGCGACGCACCCGACGGGGGCTGGACCATCCGGGTGACCGACCGGGCCGACGACGCCCCCGAGGCCCCCGGCGCCGGCCAGACCGTCGTCATCCGCACCGGTGGGCTCGCCACCTCCGGCACCGCCGTCCGCCGGTGGGCCCGGGGCGGCGTCGAGCTCCACCACCTCATCGATCCCCGCACCGGCGCTCCGGCGGCCGAGGCGTGGCGCACGGTGAGCGTCGCCGCGCCGAGCTGCACCGCCGCCAACGTGGCCGCCACCGCCGCGGTGGTCGCGGGTGGCGACGCCCCCCGGTGGCTGGCGACGAGGGGCCACGACGCCCGACTGGTCACGCCCGACGGCCAGGTGGTGCGCGTCGGGGGCTGGCCCGCCGACCTGCCGGCGGGGGCGGCGGCGTGAGCACCAACGCCGACTGGTACCTCATGCGCTCCAGCGGCTTCGTGGCCCTGGGGCTGCTCACGGTGACCCTCGCCCTGGGTGTCGCCAACCTGGCCCGGGTGGGCCGCCGGCCCGCCACCCGGGCGGTGGCGACGCTGGTGCACCGCAACGCGTCGCTGCTCGCGGTGGTCTTCCTCGTCGTGCACGTGCTGACCGCCATCAGCGACCGCTACGTCAGCGTGCCCGCCCTGGCCATCGTCGTGCCCGGCCTCTCCGGCTACGACCCGTTCTGGATCGGTCTGGGGGCAGTCGCCGTCGACCTCATCGTCGCCGTGGTGGTCACCAGCCTGCTGCGGGGCCGCCTCCGCTACCGCAGCTGGCAGCTGGTGCACTGGGCGGCCTACCTGGCGTGGCCGACGGCGCTGGCGCACGGCATCGGCTCGGGCACCGGCGGCGGCGCCGACACCGGCGCAGGGTGGTCGACGCTCGCCTACGCCGTGGTCGCGGTGATCGCCGTCGCCGCCGTCGTGGCGCGCCTCCGGCTCCAACCCGAGCCGACCCCGCTCCCCCGCCGGCCCCGCGCCCCCTACAGCCGCCGGCCGGTGTCCGCGGCCGTGGCCGGGCGCGCCGGCGCCTCCGGGCGTCGGCCGGCACCCGCGGCCCGCCCCGACCCCCGCCGCAGCCAGCCGCGCCGCCAGGAGGTGCGCCGATGACCGCCACCGACGCGCGGCCCGCCCCGCCGCTGCTGGCACCCGGGCCCAGCCTGGCCGCCCACCTCGCCGTGCACGGCCCGCTCCCGCGGGTCGGCGCCGGGCTGGTCGACCTGGCCCGCCGGGCCGACCTCCGGGGACGTGGCGGGGCCGCGTTCCCGACCGCCACCAAGCTCGCGGCGGTCGCCGCCGCCGGGGGCGACGTGGTGGTCGCCAACGGCACCGAAGGTGAGCCCCTGTCGGGCAAGGACAAGGTGCTGCTCACCGCCAGCCCGCACCTCGTCATCGACGGCCTGCACCTCGCCGCCGCCGCCGTCGGCGCCTCCCGCCGCATCATCTGCGTCGAACGGGGCCACCCCGCCGTCGAGCGGGCCGTGCGCGCCGCCCTGGCGGAGCGTCGCGACCACAGCATCGAGGTGGTGCCCACGCCCCGCCGCTACGTGGCCGGCCAAGAGACCGCCCTGGTCGACTGGATCGACGGCGGCCCCGGTCGGCCGACCCTCGACCTGCCCTTCGTGCGCGGGGTCGGCGGCCGGCCCACGCTCGTCGACAACGTGGAGACCCTCGCCGCCCTGGCCGTGGTGGCCCGCTGGGGCCCGGCGGGCGCCGCTCGCATGCTCGTCACCGTGGCCGGTGACGTCACCCGACCCGGTGTGCGGGAGGCCGACGTCGGCAGCCCGATCAGCGAGCTGCTCGACGCAGCCGGCGCCGTGCGGCCCAGGGCCGTGCTGGTGGGCGGCTACTTCGGCACGTGGGTGCCGGCGGCGGCGGCGCGCTCGACCCCGCTGCTCGGCGGGGTCGTCGCCGCCCTCGGCACGGACAGCTGCGCCCTGGCCGAGCTGGCCCGGGTGGCCGAGTGGTTCGCGGCCAGCAGCGCCGGGCAGTGCGGGGCGTGCACCTGGGGGCTGCGCGACCTGGCGGCGGCGACGGCGGCCACCCACGGCGGCAGCCCCGACCGGCGGGCCGTCGCCGACATCCGCCGCTGGACGGCCATGGTGCGCGGCCGGGGCGCCTGCAAGCTGCCCGACGGCGCCGCCGGGTTCCTGGCCAGCGGCATCGAGGTGTTCGCCGACGAGATCGCCGAGCACCGGGCCGGGACGTGCCGCCGCAGCGACCGGCGCCTGCTGCCGGTGCCCCCGCCGGAGCCGTTCCGGTGAGCGCCGGCCGCCTCCGGGTCGACCCGATCGCCTGCGCCGGGCACGGCATCTGCGCCGAGTTGCTCCCGGAGATGATCACGCTCGACGACTGGGGCTACCCGATGATCGACGACCGCCCGGTGCCCGACGAGCTGCTCGCCCACGCCCGCAGGGCGGTGACGGCCTGCCCGGCGATCGCGCTGCGCCTCGACCGCCTGGCCACCGGCGGCGCTGCGCCGGTCGGCCGGCCGCCGGGGCGGCGCCCGGCCTGAGGCCCCTCGCACCCGGTCCGGGCGCGGCGGGGCGGTGGGTGGTTGGATACCGGATGTGACCGACCGACCGTCGACCCCGCGCATCGCCCCGCTGCCCCGCGACGAGCGCACCCCCGCCGCCCAGGGCCTGCTCGAGGGGGTCAGCGTCGCCGGGGCGGAGGCGAACATCTTCACCACCCTGGTGCGGGCGGAGGGGCTCACCCGCAAGTGGCTGCCCTTCGGCGGGAAGCTCCTGGCCGGGAAGATCCCCGCCCGTGACCGGGAGCTGCTCATCCTGCGCACGGGCTGGAACTGCCGGGCGGAGTACGAGTGGGCCCAGCACGTCGTGATCGGCCGGCGGGCCGGGCTCGGCGACGACGAGATCGCCCGGGTGCCGGCCGGGCCCGACGCCGCCGGCTGGTCCGACCACGACCGCTCCCTGCTGCGCGCCGCCGACGAACTGCACGCGGACTGGTGCATCACCGACGCCACCTGGGCTGCCATCGCCGGCCGCTACGACGAGGCGCAGATGATCGAGCTGCCGATGCTCGTGGGCCATTACCACATGGTCGCCGGCGCCCTCAACAGCCTCGGCGTGCAGCTCGACCCCGGGCTGCACGGCTTCCCGGACTGAGCGGCGGCGGCCGATCCCGCCGGCCGGCACCCGGCGACAGCCCGGCAGCTAGGTTCGCCCCCATGCCTGGATCGCTGCTCGGGACCGCCGTCCGCCGCGTCGAAGACCCCGAGCTGCTGACCGGGGCGGGCACGTTCGTGGCCAACGGCGCGCCGGCCGGCACGCTGCGGGTGGCGTTCGTGCGCTCGACCGCAGCGCACGGCCGGCTGGTGTCGATCGACGTTGCCTCGGCGGCCGCCGCCCCGGGGGTGGTCGCCGTGTTCACCGCCGTCGACCTGGGCATCCGCCCCTTCCACCCCTTCATGGTGCTCAACCCGGCGTGCGCCCGGCCGCCGCTGGCCGACGGCAAGGTGCGCTTCGTCGGCGAGCCGGTGGCCGTCGTGGTCGCCGACACCGCCGCGCACGCCGCTGACGCCGCGGAACTGGTCGAGGTCGAGATCGACCCGCTGCCTGCGGTCGTCGACCCGGAGGCCGCGCTGGCCGACGGGGCGCCGCTGCAGTTCGAGGAGCTGGGCACCAACCTGGCGGCCGGGGCTCGGGCCCCGGCCGGCCCCGACCCCCTCGCCGGGGCCGCGCACGTCGCCCGCCTGCGGATGGTCAACCAGCGCATCGCCGTGGTGCCGATGGAGGGCAACGCCGTGCTCGCCGTGCCCGGCGACGACGGCGCCGGCCACGACCTGACGGTCTGGGTGTCGACCCAGATGCCGCACGGCTTCGCCGCCAGCATCGCCCGCATCCTGCGCCTCGACGCCGACCGGCTGCGGGTCGTCGCCCCCCACGTGGGCGGCGGCTTCGGCGGCAAGGCCGGGGTCGCCGCCGAGCACGCCGTGATCGTCGCCGCCGCCCTGCGCCTCGGTCGCCCCGTGCTGTGGGTGGAGGGCCGCTCGGAGAACCTCGTGGGCATGCACGGCCGGAGCCAGGTCGAGTACGCCGAGATGGGCTTCGACGCCGACGGTCGCATCACCGGCTTGGCGCTGTCGGTCGTCGGCGATGCCGGCGCCTACGCCGGCTTCGGCGGAGCCCTCGCCATGGGGCCGACGCGGATGATGGCCCAGGGCGTCTACGACATCCCGGCCATCCGCTACGACGTGGCCGTGGCCCTCACCAACACCTCGCCGGTGGGGGCGTTCCGGGGGGCCGGCCGACCGGAGGCCGCCGCGCTGCTCGAGCGCCTGGTCGACCTCGCCGCCGACGAGCTCGACATCGACCCCGTCGAGCTGCGTCGCCGCAACCTCCTGGCCGCCGACGCGTTCCCCTACACGACCCGCATGGGCACCACCTACGACGTGGGCGACTACCGCTTGGCCCTCGACGAGGTGGTCCGCCTCGGCGGCTACGAGGCGCTCCGGGCCGAGCAGGCAGCCCGGCGGGCCCGCGGCGACCGGCTGGCCCTCGGCATCGGCGTCGCCGTCTACGTCGAGGTCACCGCGGGCGGCGGCGGCAAGGAGTTCGGGGCGGTCACCGTCGACGACGACGGTGGCGCCACCATCCGGGTCGGCACGTCGGGCCACGGGCAGGGCCACGCCACCTCCTTCGCCATGCTCGTCGCCGACCGCCTCGGCATCCCGATGGAGCGCATCCGCTTCGTGCAGTCCGACACCGCCGCGGTGCCCCGCGGCGGGGGCACCGGCGGGTCGCGTTCGCTGCAGATCGGCGGCAACGCCGTGCGCGCCGCCGCCGACGAGGTGTGGCAGCGCGCCCGCGACCTGGCGGCCGCCGAGCTGGAGGCCGACCCCGCCGACATCGTGGTGGTCGATGGTGTCGGCGTCGGCGTGGCCGGCGTGCCGGCCCGCTCGCTGGAGTGGGCCCAGCTCGCCGCCGCCGCCCGTCGCCAGCCCGGCGGCGAGCCACTCGCCGCCGAGGTCGACTTCGCCCAGGCGGCGGCGACGTTCCCCTTCGGCGCGCACCTGGCGGTCGTCGAGGTCGACCTGGAGACCGGAGCGGTGCGGCCCCTGCGCCATGTCGCGGTCGACGACTGTGGCCGGGTGCTCAACCCGCTGATCGTCGCCGGCCAGCAGCACGGGGGCATCGCCCAGGGCGTCGCACAGGCGCTGTGGGAGGAGGTCGTCTACGACGGCGACGGCAACCCGCTCACCGCCACGCTCGCGGACTACGGCATGCCGAGCGCCGCGGAGCTGCCGTCGTTCGAGACGAGCAACACCGAGACCCCGACGCCGCTCAACCCGATCGGCGCCAAGGGCATCGGCGAGTCGGGCACCATCGGCTCGACCCCCGCGGTGCACAACGCCGTCGTCGACGCGCTCAGCCACCTCGGGGTGCGCCACGTCGACATGCCCTGCACGCCCGAGCGGGTGTGGCGGGCGATCGCCGCCGCCGACACGGCGGCCCAGCCGTGGCGCCCGCCCCCCACGGTGTTCGCCACCCTGCCCGACCCGGCGGTGGCCGGCCGACCCGAGGCCGCCGACGTCGACATCTGACGCGCCGGGGCGGCGATGGCGCGCCGCGGCGACCGGGCGGCCCCCCAAGTAGCGTGCCGGGCGCCGGCGGACGGCCGCACGGCAGAGGAGGGCAGGTCGTGGAGGTTCGACTCGACGGGAAGGTCGCCGTGGTCACGGGGGCGTCGCGGGGCATCGGCCGGGCCACGGCCCAGGCGCTGGCCGCGGCCGGGGCGAGCGTCATGCTCACCTCGCGGAAGGCGGCCGACCTCGAGAAGGCGGTCGGGGAGATCGGTGGCGACACCGCCTTCTTCGCCGCCAACGCCGGCGACGAGGAGGCGGCCGCCGCCTGCCTCGACGCCACCCTCGAGCGCTTCGGCGCCGTCGACCTGCTGGTGAACAACGCCGCCACCAACCCCTACTACGGGCCGACGGTGGAGATCGACGCCGCCCGGGCGGCGAAGACCGCGGCCGTCAACCAGATCGCCCCCATCACCTGGACGCGGCTGGCCCGCGAGCGCGGCCTCGGCACCCGGCCGGGGGCGTCGGTGGTCAACGTGGCGTCGATCGGCGCCTTCTCGACCGAGGCCAACATCGGGTTCTACAACGCGACCAAGGCGGCGCTGGTGCTGCTCACCCGGCAGCTGGCCAGCGAGCTGGGCCCGGAGATCCGGGTCAACGCCGTCGCCCCCGGCCTGGTGGTCACCGACATGGCGAAGGCGCTGGTCGAGGCCTACGGCGACCGCCTGGCGGCCCGCCTCCCGCTGCGCCGTCTGGGCCAGCCCGACGACATCGCCCGGGCCATCGTGTTCCTGGCATCCGACGCGGCGTCGTGGGTCACCGGCCACACCCTGGTCGTCGACGGCGGCAGCTCGGTCGCCGGCTCGTCGCTCGGCTAACGCCTCAGAGGTGCTTGGGCAGCCACTCCGCGAACCACACCGCCCGGTAGACGAGGTAGCCGGCCAGGCCGACGAGCATCACCTTGAAGTGCCAAGGGGCGCCCTTGGGGGGGGCGGCGATCACGGTGCCGCAGGTCGGGCACTCGCCGTGGGCGCCCATGCTGGGCGGGTTCCAGAACTTGCTGCAGCCTTCGCACCACGGCACGTGCGGTCACCTCGTTCAGCCTCGCCGGCGTCCGGCCCGCCGGAGGCAGGTCGGGCGCCGGTGCGTACCCGGCACGGTACCGCCGGCACCGCCGGTCGCGGCCGCCGGCGGCTTGTGCCGCCGGCGGCCGGGCGGCCCCGCCGAACGCGTCAGCTGGTGGCCGACTGACCGACCTCGCCGCGCCAGGCCCCGGTCTCCGTGGGCTGCGACTCGATGAACTGCTTGAAGCGCTCGAGGTCCGACTTGAGCTGGTGGCCGACGACGCCGACGGCCTCGCCGGCCTTCTCGACGAGCCCGTCGGGCTCGACGTCCATCTGCAGCATCACCCGCGTGCGCCCGTCGTCGATGCGGTGGAAGGTCACGACCCCGGCGTGGCTGGTGCCGCCGTCGGTCGTCCACGCGATGCGCTGGTCGGGCGTCTGCTCGGTGACGGTGGCGTCGAACTCGCGGGTGACGCCGCCCACCTTGGTCACCCAGTGGGTGTGGGTGTCGTCGATCTGGGTGATCTTCTCGACCCCGCCCATGAAGTGGGGGAAGCTCTCGAACTGCGTCCACTGGTTGTAGACGGTGCGCACCGGGCGCTCGACGTCGATCGACGTCTCGTGGGTGGTCATCGCGGATCTCCTCGTTGGTCTTTTGCGCTGTTTGGCTGGGGTTTACCCAGGGGTGGTCAGCGGTACTCGTCGGCCTGGTCGGCGGGCAGCTCGTCGCGGGCGGAGGGCATGCCCTTGCCGGCCGACGGGCCGAGGGCGGCGCCGCCGGCGGCGGCCTCCGGCTCGATGCGGTCGGTCACCACCTCGGTCGACTCGGGGGCCACCTTGTCGAGGTCGGCGGGCTCGGCCGGGGTGAGCTGGTCGCGGTCTTTGGGCATGCGCGTCCGATACCCGCCCGGGCCGCCGCCGATGCCTCGCCGCCGGTAGGGTCGGGCCGGTGGCGACGCCCCCCGACCGGCCGCTGATCGCCGGGCGCTACGCCCTGGGCGGCCCGCTGGGCGCGGGGGGCATGGGCGAGGTGCTCGCCGGTGACGACGTCGTGCTGGGCCGGCCGGTGGCGGTCAAGGTGCTGCGCCCGGAGATGGCGGGACGGCCCGACGTGCGCACCCGGTTCACCAACGAGGCCCGTCTGGCCGCCCGGCTCAACCATCCCGGCGTCGTCGCCGTCTACGACACCGGGGTGGTCGACGACCGCCCCTACATCGTGATGGAGCGGTTGTCGGGCCGGACCCTCGGTGACGTCATCGACGCCGGGCCGATGCCGGCGGCCGACGTGCGGGCGATGGCCCTGCAGGTGCTCGACGCCCTCGAGGCGGCGCACCGCATGGGCGTGCTGCACCGCGACGTCAAGCCGTCGAACATCCTCGACGCCGGGCCGGGCCGGTGGAAGGTCGCCGACTTCGGGGTGGCCAAGGCCGACGAGGCAACCGACCCGTCGCTCACCGCGACGGGCCTGGTCGTCGGCACCGCCGCCTACCTGTCACCCGAACGGCTCGCCGGCCACCCGGCCGATGCGTCGAGCGACCTCTACGCCCTCGGGGTGGTGTGCCGGGAGGCGCTGCTCGGCCAGCGCAGCGCCGGGCGCGGCGCCCTGGTGCCTGACCGGACGCCGCTGGCCGACGCCGGCGTGCCGGCCGACCTGGCCGCGGTGGTCGACCGGGCCACCTCCGCCGACGCCGCCACCCGCTACCGGTCGGCGGCGGCGATGGCCGAGGCGCTCCGCCACGGCGGGGGTGCCACCGCCACGACCGCGCTCGCCGGGGCGGCGGGGGCGACCACTGCCGCGGTGCCCGTGGTCTCCGGGCCGCCCACGGAGGTGCTGCGCCCGACGACGGTGCGCCCCGCGGCGCTGACCCAGCCACTCGGGCCGCCGCCCCGGCGGGTGGCCCCGCCCGTCGCCGACCGCCCGGCGCCCCCGTGGCGGCGCCCGCTGCTGGCCCTGCTGGCCAGCCTGGCGGTCGTGGTCGTGATCCTCGTGGTCGTGGCCCTGGCCGGCGGCGGAGGTGGCTCGACGGGGGCGACGACCTCCACCTCGACCACTGCGCCACCGGCGACCTCCTCCACGTCCCCGCCGACCACGGCCCCCGCCACCACGGCGGCCACGACGACCACGACGAGCGCGTCGACGACCACGGTGCCCGCCACCACGGTGCCCACGACCACCACCACGGTCCCGACCACGACGAGCAGCTCGACCACCTCGGCGTCGACCACCACCACCTCGACGACGGTGGCGCCGATCCCGACGACCTGACGCTCAGGTCCGGCGCACCACCAAGATGGCCACGTCGTCGTTGAGGGGGGCGGCGGCGAAGTCGCGTGCCGCCTCCAGGAGCACCTTGGCCAGCGTGGTCGCCTCCTGGCCGGGGTCGCGGCGCACCACGGCGGCGATGCGGTCCTCGCCGAAGAGCTGGTCGCCGCTGCGGGCCTCGGCCAGGCCGTCGGTGTAGAGCAGCAGCAGGTCGCCGGGCCGCAACGGCAGCTCGCGGGAGTGGTAGGTGCCGTTCGGGTCGAGGGTGAGCAGCGGGCCGGTGGCCCGCAGCGCCCGCATCTCGGCGTCGTGCCACAGCCACGCCGCAGGGTGGCCGGCGGACGCGTAGCGGAGGGTCGACGCGTCGGTGTCGAACACCGCCACGCAGACCGACACGAGGTCCTCGGGCCGCCCCGTCACCGACAGGACCTTGTTGAGCTCCTCGAGCGCCTGGGCGGGGTCCCGGTACTGGCTGAGGAAGTTGCGCAGCAGGTACTTGACCTGGAAGGCGGTGATCGACGGTTCGATGCCGTGGCCGGCGACGTCGCCGATGACCACGGCGAGGCGGTGCCGGCCGGTCGGGTAGACGTCGTAGAAGTCACCGGCCATCAGCCCGGTGCCGGGCTCGTAGACCCGGCCGAGCTCGAACCCCTCGATCGGCGGGAGCTCCTCGGGGGCCAGGCGGGCCGCCCACTGGCGGGGGGCCAGCTCCTCTTGGGCCAGCACCTCCTCAGCACGCCGCTCGAGCAGCGCCCGGTTCTCGGCCAGGCGCCCCTCGTCGAAGAAGCGCGACGCGTAGCGGATCGACACCGCCACCGGGACCGTCACGATCAGCAGCGGGATCTGGAAGTAGGCGTTGCGCGACACCGACGCCACCGCCAGACCGACGGTGAGCACGCCGTAGAGCACGGCGTTGTGCACGTCCTTGTCGAGGGCGGCCCGGGCCATGACCAGCGTGTCGGTGGCACTGCCGTCGCGCTGCTCGATGCGCTGCACGGCCCGGTGGGTCCGTGACGCGGCACGGGCCCACAGCCCGGCAGCGACCGCGCACAGCACCGCGGCGACGGCCAACCACGGCTGGGTGAACACGGGCGAACGCTACCCCCCGCCCGCTCCACCGGCCGGGGACGGGGGGCTACTCGCTGCGCCGGCGCACCCGGAACTTGAGCGGGGTCGGCCCGAACCCGAAGTGCTCGCGGAGCTTGCGCTCCAGGTAGCGGAGGTACGGCGGCGGCAGCGGCCGGGTGGTGAAGAGGGTGAACGTCGGCGGCTCGACGGCGGCCTGGGTGGCGTAGAGCACCCGGCCGGCCGGGGAGCGGTGCGCGGCCTGGGCGTCGCCGAGCACCCGGTTGAGCTCGGCGGTGGGCACCCGCCGGTGGTACGCGTCGTCGGCGGCGCGCAGGGCGGGCAGCAGCCGGTGCACCCCGAGGCCGGAGAGGGCGGAGATCTTCAGCACCGGGGCGTAGGCGAGGAACGCGAGGCGGTCTTCGACGTCGTCGACCACCGCGGCGTGTGCCTCGGCGTCGAGGAGCTCCCACTTGTTGAGGAGGATCACGACCGGGCTGCCGGCGGCGTCGACGCGCTCGGCGAGGCGCTGGTCTTGGCGGGTGACCCCGGCGGTGGCGTCGATCACCAGCAGGGCGGCGTCGGCGGCGTCGATGGCCTGCAGGGCCCGCACCAGCGAGTAGAACTCGGCACCCTCCGCCTCCTTCGCCCGGCGGCGCATCCCGGCGGTGTCGAGGAACCGGATGGGCCCCTCGTCGGTCTCCACCAGGGTGTCGATCGTGTCGCGGGTGGTGCCCGGCATGTCGTGCACCACCGAGCGGGTGTCGCCGATCAGGCGGTTGAACAGCGTCGACTTGCCCACGTTGGGCCGACCGACGATCGCCACCGCCGGCACCCGCGGCCCGGCCGGCTCGCCGTCGTCACCGCCGTCGCCGTCGGCGGCGGTGGCGGGGAGCAGGGCGACGAGGTCGTCGAGGAAGTCTCCGGTGCCCCGGCCGTGGAGGGCGCTGACGGGGTGCGGGTCGCCGAGGCCGAGGCGGGCGAACACCCACATGTCGGGCTCGCGCCGCTCGCCGTCGACCTTGTTGGCCACCACCAGGGTGGGTCGCCCGGCGCGGCGCAGCAGGTCGGCGACGCGGGCGTCCTCCTCGGTGATGCCGACCGTGGCGTCGACCACCAGCACCACGGCGGCCGCCTCGCGGATCGCCCGCTCGGCCTGGGCGCTCACCTGGGCGTCGAGGGTGTCGCCGGAGGCCAGCCAGCCGCCGGTGTCGACGATGGTGAAGTCGCGGCCGGCCCACTCGGCGTCGAGGGCCTTGCGGTCGCGGGTGACGCCCGGCCGCTCTTCCACGATCGCCTCGCGGCGGCCGACGATGCGGTTGACCAGCGTCGACTTGCCGACGTTGGGCCGGCCGACCACGGCGACGAGGGGGTGGCCCGACGGCGAGAGGGGCGCGCCAGCGCGCTTGGGGCTCACGCCGCCACCGGCGCCCCGGCGAGGGCGGCGCGCAGCGCGGCACCGTCGGCGGGCACCACCTCGACGGGGCGCGGCAGGTCGGCGGGGGTCAACCCGTCGAGGAAGCGGCCCCCCGACAGGCACACGTCGGGCAGCAGGTAGCGCCGCCCGGGCGGGGCGTCGGCGAGCACGCCGGTCAGGTCGGCGCCGGTCATGAGCCCGGCGACGGCGGTGTTGCCCCCGAAGAAGCGGTTCTCGACGGCGACCACCTCCACGTCGGGCCGGTCGGCGAGGAGGGGGCCGAGCACGGCGACGCCGTAGGCGCCGGTCAGCACCGTCACCGGGGCGCCGGCACGGGGCAGCAACGTGACGCTGCCGGGGGCGCGCGGCGCCCGGTAGCCGGCGGCAGGGGCGCCGTCGACCGACTGGAAGAACCCGCCCGGGCCCCCCTCGGGGGCGTCGGGGTGCCCGGCGAAGCGGGCGGCGAAGGCGGCGGCCATCCCGACCCCGTTGTCGTGCTGGGCGACGGCGCCGTAGGCGGACAGCGGCGGGAAGGGCCGGCCGGCCGCCAGGTAGTACTCGTCGGAGGCGAACACCATGCGGTGGCCGACGGCGCGCAGGAAATTGCGTTGGTAGCCCTCCACCAGCTCGACCACGGCGGCGGCCTCGGCGGGCGTGTGGGGGCGCATGGCCTCCTCGGTGTTGAAGCGGCTGACCCCGAGGGGCACGCACGCCACCGAAGCGAGGTCGGGGTAGCGGTCGAGCACCCCGGCGAGGGTGTCGTCGAGCACCTCGCCGTCGTTGACCCCCGGGCAGACGACCACCTGGCCGTGCACCTCGACGCCGGCGTCGAGCAGCGCCCGCAGCCACCGCAGGCTGGTGGCGCCGCGACGGTTGCGCAGCATGCGGGCCCGCACCTCCGGGTCGGTGGCGTGGATCGACACCCACAGGGGCGAGAGCCCCTCGGTGACCACCCGCTCGAGGTCGGCCTCCGTGAAGCGGGTCAGGGTGGTGAAGTTCCCGTAGAGGAAGCTCAGCCGGTAGTCGTCGTCGCGGGTGTAGAGGCTCTTGCGCATGCCCTTCGGCAGCTGGTGGATGAAGCAGAACTCGCAGTGGTTGTCGCAGGTGCGCACCCGGTCGAAGAGGGCGGCGTCGACCTCGATGCCGAGCGGCTCGTTGCCGTCGCGGCTCACCGTCAGGGTGAGGTCGAGCCCGCCCCGGCGCACGTCGAGGTCGAAGGTCGTCTGATCGACGAGCAATTGGTATTGGATGATGTCGCGCGGCAGCTGGCCATCGATGCCGGCGATCTCGTCGCCGGGCGCGAGCCCGGCCCGGTCGGCGGGCGATGCCGGGGCCACCGCCACGACGCGGGGCAGCGACATGGCTTGGCCAGGGTACCCCGGTACCGTGGCGTCGTGGACGTCGACCGGGTGCTGCTCGCTTCACCGCGCGGGTTCTGCGCGGGCGTGGAGATGGCCATCAAGGCGCTGGCGTGGATGGTCCGGGTCTTCGAGCCGCCCGTCTACTGCCACCACGAGATCGTCCACAACAAGGTGGTCGTCGAGCGGTTCCGCGAGCTCGGCGTGGTCTTCGTCGACGACCTGGCCGAGGTTCCGGCCGGCGCCCCGCTCATGCTCTCCGCCCACGGCACGGCGCCGCAGGTCGTCGCCGAGGCCCGCAGCCAGGGCCGCACGGTGGTGAACGCCGCCTGCCCGCTGGTGATCAAGGTGCACCACGAGGTGAAGCGCCGGGCCGCCAAGGGCTACTCGATCGTCTACGTCGGCCACGAGGGCCACCAGGAGGCGATCGGCACCATGGCCGTCGCCCCCGAGGCGGTGCACCGGGTCGAGAGCGTCGAGGAGATCATGGCCATCCCCGACGGCGAGCAGCCGGTGGCGTTCCTGGCCCAGACCACCCTGGCGGTCGACGAGTGGAAGTCGCTGCTGGAGGCGGCTCGCGGCCGCTGGGGTGACCTGTGGGTCCCCGGCCACTCCGACCTCTGCTTCGCCACCACCAACCGGCAGGCGGCCCTGCGGGCGATCGCCGCCGACTGCGACGTCGTGGTGGTCATCGGCTCCGCCAACTCCTCGAACACCAGCGCCCTCGTGCGCACGGCGACCGCCGCCGGCTGCCCACGGGCGGTGCGGGTCAACGGGGCGGCCGAGCTGCCCGGCGACCTCGCCGGCACCGTCGGCGTGATCGCCGGGGCGTCGGCCCCCGAGTCGCTCGTGGTCGACGTGGTCGAGGCGCTGGCGCCCCGCAACGGCATCTCGGAGGTGCAGGCCGTCGAGGAGGACGAGTACTTCCCCCTCCCCCGCGAGCTTCGGGACCTGCTGCGCACCGTCGCCACCGCGGCGGCGGTCGCCGGGCTGGCCCCGGGCGGTGACCCCCTCGCCGGCGGCGACGTCGTCGAAGACCGCGACACCTCGGCCGCCTCGGTGCTGGCCGGGCTCGGCAGCCTCGCCGGCTGAGCCGGCCGGCCGGGCTCAGGCCCGTCCGGCGCGGCGCAGGGCGTCGTCGAAGAGGGTCTGGAGCCGCTCGTGGAGCAACGCCGACGTCTCCGCCACCGACCGCCGGCTGATGCGGGCGCCCTCGGTGCGGGCCGGCGGGGGGATGGGGTCGCCGACCACGACGGCCACCCTCACCGGGTGCAGGCCCTTGGCGCCCTTCGGCATGGCCCACTCGCTCCCCCCGATCCCGACCGGCACGATCGGCACGCCGGCGCGGGCGGCCACGAAGCAGGCCCCCTCGAACAGGGGGTGCACCTCGGGGCCGGTCTGGCGGGTGCCCTCGGGGAACAGCACCACCGGTTCGCCGAGGGCCAGCGCCTGCTCGCACGTGCGCAGCGCCTCGCGGTCGGGCGTGCCCCGGTGCACGGGGAACCCGCCGAGGGAGCTGAACAGGGCGGCGGAGACCCGGTAGCTCCAGAGCGAGTCCTTGCCCATGAAGCGGATGCGGCGACGGGTGAGGCAGCCGGCGATGAGGGTGTCGACGTTGGAGCGGTGCACCGGGGCGATGACGTAGGGGCCGGAGCGGGGCACCTTGTCGAGCCCGACGAGCTCGACCCTCCAGAACGCCCGGCAGAACAGCTCCACCACCCAACGGGCGAACCAGAACCAGGCCAGGTCCCGCCGGCGGGGGCGGGTGAGGGCGGGTGTCGGGGCGGTCACGACCCGCCGGCCTCGACCAGGGAGAGCACGGCCTCGACGACCTGGTCGATGCTGCGCCCGGTGGTGTCGATCTCGACGGCGTCACCGGCGACCACCCCGGCCGGTGAGGTGGCGCGGGTGGCGTCGAGGTGGTCGCGTCGGGCGATGTCGGCGGCGACCTGGTCGTAGTGCATGTCGAGCACCTCCTTCGAGCGGCGCGCGGCGCGCTCGGTGTCGTCGGCGGTGAGGTACACCTTGAGGGAGGCGTCGGGGAAGACGACCGTGCCGATGTCGCGGCCCTCGATCACCCCGCCATCGTGGGCGGCGGCCCAGCGGCGCTGCCGGGCCACCAACTCGGCGCGCACCTCGGGGTTGGCGGCGACCGCCGAGACGGCACGGGTCACCTCCGGGCTGCGGATCTCGATGGTGGCGTCGACGCCGTCGACGGTCACCGTGTCGGCCACCTCGATGTCGACCTGGCGGGCCAGGCGGGCGACGGGCTCGACGTCGGCGGGGTCGACGCCCCGCCGGATGGCGGCGAAGGTGACGGCCCGGTACATGGCCCCGGTGTCGAGGTAGGCCATGCCGAGGCGGTCGGCGACCGCCCGGGCGACGGTCGACTTGCCCGACCCGGCGGGGCCGTCGATGGCTATGACACGCAACGGTGGAGGTCCTCCAGGAAGGCGGGGTAGCTGGTGGCGACGGCGGCCCAGCCGGTGATCTGCACCGGGCCGGCGCTCGCCAGGGCGGCAACGGCGGCGGCCATGGCGATGCGGTGGTCACCGTCGGCGTCGACCCGGCCGCCGGCGAGGGGGCGGCCGGCGCCGCCGGCCACGACCAGGCCGTCGGGCCGGGGGTCGGCCTCGGCGCCCAGGGCGCGCAGGGCGGCGACGGTGGTCTCGATGCGGTCGCTCTCCTTGACGGCGAGCTCGGCGGCGTCGGCGAAGGTGGTCTCCCCCGTGGCGAAGGCGGCGGCCACCGCCAGCACCGGGATCTCGTCGATGAGCGACGGCACCTCCGTGCCGCCGACGGCGGTGGCGCGCAGGGCGCAGCTGCGGGCGACGATCGTGGCGGTGCGCGCCGCGGGGTCGCGGTCGACGAGGCGCACGTCGGCCCCCATGCGGACGAGCACGTCGAGGAAGCCGGCGCGACCCTCGCCGACGTAGACGTGCTCGATGGTCAGCTCGCTCCCCGGGGTGACGCACGCGGCCACCACCCAGAAGGCGGCCTGGCTCGGGTCGCCGGGCACGTCGAGGCGGAACGGGGAGAGCGGGCCGGGCCGCAGGGTGACGCGGGTGCCGTCGGCGGAGACGGTCACCGCCGCCCCGGCGAGGGCGAGCAGCTCCTCGCTGTGGCGACGGGTCGGCACCGCCTCGACCACCGTGGTCGGGCCGTCGGCGCCCAGGCCGGCGAGCAGCACCGCCGCCTTCACCTGGGCGCTGGCCACCGGCGGCTCGTAGGTGGTGGCGCGCAGGCCGCCGCCGTGCACGACCAGCGGCGGCAGGGTCGCCCCGGCCCGGCCGTCGATGCGGGCACCCATGGCGCGGAGGGGTTCGACCACCCGGCCCATGGGGCGGCGGGCGATCGACTCGTCTCCGGCGAGCACGGTCATGCCGGCCACGCCGGTGGCCCACCCGGTGAGCAGGCGGATGCCGGTGCCGGAGTTGCCGACGTCGACGACCCGGGCCGGCTCGTGCAGCCGGGCCGGGCCGCCGTCGACGCTGACCGCGCCGGGGCCGACGGGCCGCACCGCCGCGCCGAAGGTGACCATGGCCGCGGCGGTGCGGGCCACGTCGTCGCCGTCGGAGAGCCCGGTGAGCTCGGAGCGGCCCGGGGCCCGGGCGGCGAGCAGCAGTGCCCGGTGCGAGATCGACTTGTCGCCGGGGACCCGCAGGCGCCCGTGGAGGCCGGCGGCGGCCGGCGGGATCGTCACCGGGGCGCTCATGCCCCGACCCTCCGGGTGGCGCTGCGGTAGCCGCGCTCGGCCAGCGCGGCCCGCAGCGTGGTGACCGCGGCGTCGTCGACGACGAGCACCAGCACGCCCCTGGCGCCTTCGGCCGAGTGGGCGATCTCGACGTCGAGGACGTTGGTGCCGAGCTCGCCGGCGAGGCCCAGCACGTCGGCGAGCACGCCGGGCCGGTCGGGCACCGGCACCCTGACCTCGGCGGTGCGGGCCGGGTCGGGCGCGCCGGCCGGCAGGTTGACCCGGGCCTGCTGGGCGCGGTCGAGCCGCTCGAGCAGGCCGCGCCGGTCGGCGCCGGCGACCACGGTGCGCACCTCTCCGAGGGCGGCGATCAGCTCGTCGAGCACGGCCACGATGCCCTCACGGTTGGCCTCCACCACGTCGGGCCAGATGGCCGGCGAGCCGGCGGCGATGCGGGTCATGTCGCGAAAGCCGCCCGCGGCCAGGCGCAGCAGGGTGCCGTGCTCGACCGCCGCGGTGCTGGCCAGGTTCATCAGGGTGGCGGCGGTCAGGTGCGGCACGTGGGAGACGACGGCGACGACCCGGTCGTGCACCTCGGGGGCCAGCACCAGCGGGGTGGCCCCCAGTGCGGTCACCACGCCGGCCACCGTCGCGTAGGCCGACGGGTCGGTGGCGGCGGTCGGGGTGAGCACCCAGGTGGCGCCGACGAAGAGGTCCGGGTCGGCGCCGTCGAGGCCGACCTGCTCGGAGCCGGCCATCGGGTGGCCCGGCACGAAGCGGGGGTCGGCCACCGCAGCGGCGACGGGCGCCTTCACGCCGGCGACGTCGGTCACCACCGGGGCGCCCCCGGCCAAGGCGGCGAGGGCGGCGTCGGCGACGGCGCCGGCCGGGGTGGCCACCACCGTCACCTGCGGGGCGTCGGCCCCCGTCGGCGGGGCTGGGGCGCACCCGGCGGGCTCGGCGACGTCGACGACGCCCTCGGCGAGGGCACGCCGGCAGCGCTCGGCATCGACATCGGTGCCGGTCACCACCCAGCCCCGGGACCGCAGGCCGAGGGCCACCGACCCGCCGATGAGGCCCAGTCCGACGACATGCGCCCGTCGGCTGCCGGCCTGCACCACGGGCGGCAACCCTAGTGGCCGCCCGGTGGCCGGCCTCCCGCCGCCGAGCCGCGGCCGGTCACCGGCGGGAGGCGCCGCCGGGCGCGGCGCGCTCCGCGGCGGCCGCCGCCTGCAGGCCCTGCACCTCGGTGGGGGTCAGGGGCCGCCATGCCCCCGGCGCCAGGCGGGGGTCGCGCAGCGGGCCGATGCGCGTGCGCACCAGGCGCAGCACGGGGTGGCCGACGGCCGCGCACATGCGCCGCACCTGGCGGTTGCGGCCCTCGTGGATGGTGATGCGCAGCGTCGACGGGTCGACCAGCACGGCACGGGCCGGGGCGGTGCGCCCGTCGTCGAGGTCGACCCCCTCGCGCAGGGCCCGGACGGCCGCCGGGCGTGGCCGGCCGTCGACCACCGCGAGGTACTCCTTCTCCACCCCGAAGCGGGGGTGGGTGAGGTGGTGGGTGAGGTCGCCGTCGTTGGTGAGCACCAGCAGGCCCTCGGTGTCGGCGTCGAGGCGGCCGACGGGGTGCACGCGGGGCTCGGCGGGCACCAGGTCGACCACGGTGGGGCGCCCCTGGGGGTCGCTGGCGGTGGTGATGACCCCGGCCGGCGTGTTGAGCAGGTAGTGCACCAGGCCTGGCCGCACCGACACCGGCACGCCGTCGACGGCGATGCGGTCGACGTCGGCCGCGACCCGGCGGCCGAGCTCGGCCACCGCACCGTTGACGGTGATGCGGCCCTCGTCGATGAGGTCCTCGACGACCCGCCGGCTGCCGATCCCCACCCGGGCCAGCACCTTCTGCAGCCGCTCGCCCTCCGGGCCGGCGGTCGGGTCAGCCATCTCCGGCACCATGCTCGTCGTCGTCCGGCGGTGTCGGGGTCTCGCCGGGCGCC
Organism: Acidimicrobiales bacterium; assembly: GCA_035718085.1. Taxonomy (GTDB): domain Bacteria; phylum Actinomycetota; class Acidimicrobiia; order Acidimicrobiales; family Palsa-688; genus DASTHS01. The sequence continues at coordinate 24,334 of DASTHS010000018.1, forward strand.
GGCGCCCCCTCGCCGGGCGGCGGGCCGGCCCGCAGGCCGTGCTCGAGGGCCTCCACCACGTCGGGGCCGGGCACGAAGTCGGCCAGCGGGGGCAGGTCGCCGACGCGGTCGAGGCCCAGCTTCTCGAGGAACAGCGGGGTGGTGCCGTAGAGGACGGCCTGGCCGGGGCCGGGGTCGCGGCCGACCTCGGCGACGTAGCCGCGGGACGTGAGCGTCTTGAGCACGCCGTCGACGTTGACGCCCCTGATCGACGCCACCTGCGCCCGGGAGACCGGCTGCTTGTAGGCGACGATCGCCAGGGTCTCGAGGGCGGCCGCCGACATGCGGGCGCTCTGGCCCTCCAGCACGAAGCGCTCGACGTAGGCGGCCAGGTCCGGGTGGCTCTGGAAGCGGTAGCCGCCCGCCACCCGGGCCAGCACGAAGCCCCGGTCGGTGGCCTCGTAGTCGGCGCGCAGCGCCTCGCACAGCTCGTCGACGGCGGCGAGGGGCAGCTCGAGCAGCTCGGCCAGCAGCTGGGGGGGCACCGGGCCGTCGGCCACCATGAGCACGGCCTCGACGGCCCGGGCCGCCTCAGGCGCCATGGGGGGTCACCCGGCGTACTCCTCGACCTCGAGGGGCCCGTCGTCGGTGACGGGGGTGGTCAGCCAGGCCACGTGCAGCTCGGCGAAGTTGGCCGCCTGCTCGACCTCGGCACGGCCCTGCTTGACCAGCTCGAGCACGGCGAGGAAGCGCACGATGACCTCCAGGCGCTCGTCGAGGCCGTCGACCAGGGCCCGGAAGCTGGCCCGCCCCAGGCGCGGCAGGCGCTCGGCGAGCTCGGCGACCGCCTCGGCCACCGACGTGCGCACCGGGGCGACGTGGTCGAGGGCGACCGTCGGCACCGGCTTGGGGGTGGTGGCCCGCAGGTAGGCGGCCCGCAGGCGCTGGGGGGTCACCCCCTCGAGCAGGTCCGGCACCAGCCCGGCGAAGCGCTCCTCGAGGCCGGCGACGCGGGGGAAGCTGCGCCCGGCAGCGTCGATGAGGCGCACCATGACCGCCGACGCGTCCTTGAAGGTCTTGGCTTCCAGCAGCCGGGCGAGCAGCAGGTCGCGCTCCTCCCACAGGGCCAGCTCCTCTTCCAGCTCGACGTCGTCGCGGCCGGGCAGCAGACGGCGGGTCTTGAGCTCGAGGAGCACGGCGGCGATGAGCAGGAACTCGGTGGCCGTCTCGAGGTCGAGGCCGGCCCGCAGCTCCTCGAGGGTGGCGACGTAGGCGTCGACGATCGCCGACAGGGACACCTCCCACAGGTCGACCTGCTCGCGGGTGATGAGGTGCAGCAGGAGGTCGAAGGGGCCCTCGAAGACCGGTGTGCTCACGGTGTAGGGCACCGGCCGAGGCTACCGGGCCGCCCGTCGGCGCCCGGCGACCCCCCTAACCTGCCTGGCGATGACGCGCGTCCTGTCGGGCATCCAGCCCACCAACGCCCCCCACCTCGGCAACTACCTCGGGGCGCTGCGCAACTGGATCGCCCTGCAGGACCAGGCCGACACCTTCTACTGCGTGGTCGACCTGCACGCCCTGACGGTGCCCCGGCCGCCGAGCGAGGTGGGCGACGCCAGCCGCACCATGGCCACCCTGCTGCTGGCGGCCGGCCTCGACCCGGCCCGCTGCACCCTGTTCCTGCAGAGCCACGTGGCCGCCCACCCGCGCCTCGGGTGGCTGCTCGAGTGCACCGCCGCCATGGGCGAGCTGGCGCGGATGACCCAGTGGAAGGACAAGTCGGCCAGGGGCGGGGCCGACGACGCCCGGGTGGGGCTGTTCACGTACCCGACCCTCATGGCTGCCGACATCCTGCTCTACGACGCCGACCGGGTGCCGGTGGGTGACGACCAGCGCCAGCACCTGGAGCTGACCCGCGACCTGGCGCAGCGCTGGAACTCCCGCTACGGCCCGACGTTCGTGGTGCCCGAGGCCCTCATCCCCGCGAAGGGCGGCGGCGGCCGGGTGATGGACCTGCAGGACCCGACCCGCAAGATGTCGAAGAGCGCCGACAGCGACGCCGGCACGATCATGCTGCTCGACGACCCGAAGGTCGTCGAGCGCAAGGTCAAGCGGGCGGTCACCGACCCCGACGCGAGCGCCGACCCGGTGCGCTACGACCCGGCCGCCAAGCCCGGCGTCTCGAACCTCCTCGACGTGCTGGGCGCGGTCACCGGCCGGCCCCCTGCGGAGGTGGCGGCCGGCTACACCCGATACGGGCCGCTCAAGGCCGACGTGGCCGCCGCCGTCGTCGATCTGCTGACGCCGCTGCAGGCGCGCTACGCCGAGCTCGCCGCCGACCCCGGCTACGTGCTCGGCGTGCTGGCCGACGGGGCGGCACGGGCCTCGGAGGTCGCCGAGGCCACCCTGGCGCGGGCCTCGGAGGCCGTCGGGTTGCTCCCGCCGGCCCCGCCCCGGTAGGAACCCGGGCATGACGGCGACCTCCACCGGCGCGGCGACCGGCGCCTACCAGGCGTTCAAGGTCGAGCAGCGGGGCATCGAGCTGGTGCCCGACGACCTGCGACCGATGCGCCCACCGCAGCTGTTCTGGCTGTGGGCCGGTGCCATCTTCAACGTCGAGTTCCTCATCTACGGCGTGCTGCTGGTGAGCCCCGACGTGTTCGGGCTCTCCTTCGGCCAGGCCGTGTTCACCATCCTGGTCGGCAACCTGGCCTACGCCTTCCTCGGGGTGGCCAGCCTCCAGGGCCCCGAGACGGGCACCACCGCCTTCGGCGTGAGCCGGGCGCCGTTCGGCCGCAACGGCAACCGGGTCGTCTCCACCTTCAACTGGTTGACCCAGGTGGGCTTCGAGGTGCTGGGCCTGGTGCTGATCGTGCAGGCCGTCGAGGCCATGTTCGCCCGGGGCGGCGTCGGCGTCGGCGACGCCCTGCGGGCCGTGGTCATCGTGGCCGCGGTCGGCCTGCAGGTGGTCATCCCCTTCCTCGGCCACGCCACCATCACCCGGGTGCTGCGGCTGCTGTCGTACGTGTTCATCGTGTTGTTCGTGGTGATGGCCGTGCTGGTGGTGCCCCACGTGCACCTGGGCCACGTGCACCAGCACGGCAGCTGGCAGCAGGTGAGCACGGCCCTGGTGCTGGTCATCTCCGCCGGCGGCCTCGGCTGGACCGAGAACGGCAACGACTACTCGCGCTACCTGCCGCGGCGCACCCCCAAGGCGCACACCTTCCTCGCCGCCTTCCTCGGCGCCGCCATCCCCTCGGTGCTCCTCGAGCTGCTCGGCGCCGCCGCCGTCATCGTCGCCCCGAAGATCACCTCGGTCACCGGCCTGCCCCTGTCGGCGGTGCCCCTGGCGGGGGTGCCGCAGTCGTTCGCGTCGTGGTTCTTCTGGCCGTTCCTGCTCTTCGCCCTGCCGCAGCTGTTCGCCATCAACACCCTCGACCTCTACTCCTCGGGCGTGACGCTGCAGGCCATGGGCGTGCGGGTGCCCCGATGGGGGGCCGTGCTCATCGACACGGTGGTCGCCGGGGCGGCCACCTTCCTCGTGGTGTTCAAGGGCAACTTCGCCAACGACCTCCAGCAGTTCCTCGACTACATCGTCATCTGGCTCGGTCCGTGGTTCGGTGTGCTGGCCACCGACTGGCTGCTGCGCCGTGGCCGCTACGACCTGGGCGCCCTGGCCGCCGAACGGGGCGGCCTCTACTGGCGGCGGGGCGGCGTGCACTGGCCTGCCCTCATCGCCCAGGCGGCCGGCATGGTCGTCGCCACCCTGTGGATCTTCGGCAAGTACTACTCCCCCTCCTACGTCGGGGTGATCTCCTCGGCGACGGGCGGGAGTGACTTCTCGTGGGCGGCCGGCATCGTGGTGGGTGCGGCGGTCTACGCGCTGCTCGCCGGCGCCGGGGTCCGCCGCGAGGCGGCGGCGACCGCCGCCCCGTGACCCCGACCAAGGCGCTCACCGGCCCGCTGGTCGACCCGGCGGCGCTGGCCGCCGCCCTCGCCGACCGCCGCGCCCGGGCCGCCACCGGGCGGGTCGGCGACGTCGACGACCTCGTGGTGGCCGACGTGCGCTGGTACCTCGACGGCCGGTCGGGCGCGGCGGCCTACACCGCCGGGCACGTGCCAGGTGCCCGCTTCGTCGACCTCGACACCGAGCTGTCGGCGTCCCCGGGCCCGGGCACCGGCCGCCATCCCCTGCCGGCGCCGGCGGCCTTCCTCGCCGCCATGGCCGGTCACGGCGTCGGCCCCACCACCCTGGTGGTCGCCTACGACGACGCCGGCGGGTCGACCGCAGCCCGGCTGTGGTGGATGCTGCGGCAGCTCGGCCGGCCCGCCGCCGTGCTCGACGGCGGGATCGGGGCGTGGGTGGCGGCCGGCGGCGACCTCGAGGCCGGCCCACCGGCCCCCGCCGACCGGGCGGCCCGCATCGACGCCGGCCCGGCACCGGCCGACTGGCCGGCCGGGTCGAGCGTGGCCACGGCGGAGGTGCTCGTCGCGGTGGCCGGCGGCGCCGTGCTGCTCGACGCCCGCTCGGCGGCCCGCTACCGCGGCGACCCGGGGGCGCCCGACCCCGTCGCCGGGCACATCCCCGGCGCCCGGTCGGCGCCCTGGCAGGGCAACCTCGACCCCCACACAGGACGGTTCCTGCCCCCCGACGCGCTGCGCGCCCGCTTCCAGGCGCTCGGGGTCGGCGCCGACACCGCGGTGGTCGCCACGTGCGGGTCAGGGGTGACCGCCTGCCACGACCTGCTGGCCCTGGAGGTCGCCGGCCTGCGCGCCGGCCGGCTCTACCCGGGGTCGTGGTCGGCGTGGTCGGCCGACCCGGCGCGGCCGGTGGCCACCGGGCCCGAGCCGGGCTGAGCGCCGGCGGGGACGGGGGACGTACCCTCCCCCGCCGTGACCCCGGCCCTGCCGCCCCACCCCGACGACGTGGCCTGGCCCACCGAGGGCTGGCCGGTCGCCGACCCGCCCGACGGGTGGGGGCTCCCCGAGGTCGCCGGGGCGGTGTTCTCGGCGCCCGACGCCGGCGCCACCTACGCCGTGGCCGCCGCCCACCGGGGCCGCCGGGTGTTCGAGCGCCACGCCGGGGCCCTCGAGCACTGGGACCGGCCGGCCGAGCCGGTGGGGCCGGCGACCCGGCTGCTGAGCTGGTCGGTCGCCAAGTCGGTGCTGCACCTGGCCGTGGGCGTGCTGGTCGGCGAGGGCCTCCTGGACCTGCACGCCCCCGCCCCCGTGCCGGGGTGGGCGTCGCCCGGTGACCCTCGCCGGGCCATCACCCTCGAGCACCTCCTCACCATGCGCGACGGGCTCGACTGGGTCGAGGCCTACGACCCGGCGGCGGGCCGCAGCGACGTCATCACCATGCTGTTCGGAGGCCCGGGAGCGAAGCCCCAGGCCGACGTCGCCGCCTTCGCCGCCGACCGCGCCGCGGTGGCCGAGCCCGGCGCCCGCTACCTCTACTCGAGCGGCACCACCAACATCGTGTCCGGCATCGTGGCCCGCACGGTCGGCCCCGGCCCGGCATACGAGGCGTGGCTGCGCCGGGTGCTGTTCGACCCCCTCGGCGCCGACCCGCGCCTCACCTTCGACGACGCCGGCACGTGGATCGCCTCGTCGTACCTGTACGCCACCAGCGACGACTGGCTGCGCATCGGGGAGCTGGTGCTGCGCGACGGGGTGTGGGAGGGCCGGCGGCTGCTGCCCGCCGGCTGGGTCGACCACGGCCGGCGGCTGCGCTCGCCCGACGACGGCCTGGCGCCGTTCGGCCACGGCGCCCACTGGTGGGCCGACGGCGACCGGCTGGGCACCTTCGCCGGCGAGGGCTACGAAGGGCAGTGGCTGCTGGTCGTGCCCGGCCTCGACCTGGTGGTCGCCCGGTTCGGCAAGGCCCCGCCGGGGTCGGGCGCCACCCTGGCCTGGGTGCTGTCGCTGCTCGACACCGTCGCCGGGGCGGCGGGCCTCAGCCGGTGAGCAAGTGCACCCAGGCCCGCTCCGCGGGGCCGAACACGTGGGAGAGCACCCGCCCGCCGTCGACGAGGACCAGCACGAGCAGCACCGGCATGGCGTAGCGGCGCACCTGCAGCCAGGCCGGCCACGCCGACGCCGGCAGCAGCCGCTCGACCACCGCCGAGCCGTCGAGGGGCGGCAGCGGGATGAGGTTGAACACCATCAGGGTGACGTTGAGGAACCCGAGCAGGAAGATGACCCGGTCGACCAGGTCGACGGCGCCGAGGCCGCCGAAGCTCAACGCCGCCGACAGCGCGGCGACGGTGCCCGGCGGGCGGACCACGCGCAGCACCACGATCGACAGGCCGGCGAGGGCGGCGTTGACCGCCGGCCCGGCCAGGCTGGTGACCAGCGACCCGTTGCGGGGGGAGCGCATCCGCGCCGGGTTCACCGGCACCGGCTTGGCGTAGCCGAAGGCGCCGAGGCCGGAGAGGGCGAGCACGGCGGGCAGCACCAGGGTGCCGACGGGGTCGACGTGGCGGAGGGGGTTGAGGGTGAGGCGGCCGGCGCGCCGGGCGGTGTCGTCACCGCACGCCAGGGCGACGACGCCGTGGCTGACCTCGTGGAGGATGATCGACGGCACGATCACCGCGAACACCAGCAGGGTGGTGGTCGACAAGGTGTGGCGCAGGGCGTAGACGGCCAGCAGGATCAGCCCGATCGCCACCAGCGCCTGGGGATGGGGCCGGCGCGACGCGGACGGCGGGCGGGGGTGCACGCCGACAGGGTGGCAGGCGCCGCGCCGCTCGCGTCGGCGGGTCGGCGGGTCGGCGGGTCGGCGGGTCGGCGGCGGGGGCCGCGCTACTCGGCGGGCGGGGCGGCTGGGGCGGCCGGCACGACCATCGGGGGCAGCTCCTCGGCGGCGGCGCCCGGGCCGGCCGCCGCCCCGGCTCCAGCCACCGGCGGGGCGGGCATGCGGCGCACCGAGCGCACCCCCGGCGAGGTGGCGACCCAGCCGACCGCGGTGAGCCCCCCGGCGGCGGCCACCCACAACGCGGGGCGCAGCCCGACGGTCGAGCCGAGGACCCCGCCGGCCAGCGCGCCGAGCGGCATGACGCCCCACACGACCGTGCGGACGCTGGCGTTCATCCGCCCGAGCAGCGCCGGTGGGCACAGCGTCTGGCGGAGGCTCACCTGGTTGACGTTGTAGGCGACGGCCCCGAAGCTGGCGAGGAGCTGGCCGGCGACGACGACGCCGACGACGTCGGCCCGGGTGGCGAGGGGCGCCAGCACACCACCGACGCCGAAACACACCGACGACGCCAGGATGGTGCGGCCGACCCCCAGGCGGCGGGCCAGCGGGGCGGCGGTGACGGCGCCGGCCAGGCCGCCGACGGCGCCGGCGGCGAACACCACGCCGATCAGGGCGGGTGACAGGTGCATCGAGCGGCGGAGGAACACCAACAGCACGGCTTCGGCCAGCGAGGAGAAGAAGTTGGCGGTGGCTGTGCAAGCGGCCACCGCCCGGATGCGGGGCTCGCCGGCGACGAAGCGGAGGCCCTCGGCGATGTCGGCGCGCACCGTGCGCCTCGCCGCCGGCGGCGGGCTCTCGTCGGGGGCCCGGATGGCGGCCAGGCTGACCACCGACACGACGAAGCTGACCGCGTCGGCGGCGACCGCGCCCGCGGCGCCCAGTGCGCCCACCAGGGCGCCGGCGACCGCCGGGCCCCCGACCTGGGCGCCCGAGGAGGTGGCCTGCAGCTTGCCGTTGGCCTCGACCAGGGCATCGCGACCGACCAGGTCCGGCAGCTCCGACTGGTAGGCGACGTCGAAGAACACCGTGAGCAGCCCGGTGACCACCGCGGCCAGGTAGAGGTGTGCGAGGGTCAGGGCCCCCGCCCACCACGCCACCGGCACGCTGCCGAGCACCACGGCACGCCCGGCGTCGGCGGCGACCATGAGCCGCCGCTTGCGGGTGCGGTCGACCACCACCCCGGCCGGCAGCCCGGCGAAGAGGAACGCCGCGCTGGTGCACGCGGTCAGCGCGCCGACGGCGAAGGTGCCCACCTTGAGGGTGTCGATGGCGACCAGCGGCAGGGCCAGCACGGTGACCTGGCTGCCGGCCTCGCTCACCGCCTGCCCCGACCAGAGCAGGAGGAAGTCGCGGTGGCGCCACAGGCCGCCCCGCCGCCCCGCCGGCGTCGTGCTCGCCAGCCCACCCGCCCCGCCCGCCACGGCCGCCATGCCTACCAGGCGCGCGCCGGGGACGGCCTCCGGTCACCCGCCGCCGCGGGCGAGCACCATGGTCAGGCCGATGATCGTCTTGGCGTCGACCAGCTCGCCCCGGGCGATCATGGCGGGCACGTCGGCCAGGTCCACCTCGTGCACGCTCGAGTGCTGCTCCTCGACGCCCTGCAGGTCGAGCTCGGCGGCGCGGAGGTCGGTGCCGAGGTAGAGCAGGAAGTGCTCGTCGCTGTAGCCGACCGAGGTGTAGAAGCGGGCGAGCAGCTCGAGGTGGCCGGGCCGGCGGCCGACCTCCTCCACCAGTTCACGGGCGGCGGTCACCTCCGGTGCCTCGCCCTCGACGTCGCGCTTGCCGGCCGGGATCTCGAGCAGCTCCGCGTCGGCCGCCGCCCGGTATTGGCGCACCAGCAGCACCCGCCCGTCGTCGAGCAGTGGCACCACCCCGACCGCCCCCGGGTGGTGCACCAGGGTGCGCTCGAAGGTGTCACCGTCGGGGCCCTCGAAGCGGCCGGTGGCCACGGTGATCAGGTTGGTGGCCAGCAGCTCGGTCTCGTCGAGCTTGCGGAACCCCGGCACCTCAGCGGGTGCCGGCGAGGGCGTCGACCCGGGCGTCGACGCCCCGGCGGCTGTGAGCCAGGGCGGCGCCGACGAGCTCCCGGAACAGCGGGTGGGGTCGGTCGGGGCGGCTGGTGAACTCCGGGTGGGCCTGGGTCCCCACCCAGAACGGGTGGCCCGGCAGCTCGATGAACTCGACCAGGCGGCCGTCGGGGGAGGTGCCCGAGCAGCGCAGGCCCGACTCCTCGAGGCGCGCCCGGTAGCGGGGGTTGACCTCGAGGCGGTGGCGGTGCCGCGCGTAGACGACCTCGCTGCCGTAGGCCCCGGCGACAACCGAGCCCGGCTGCAGGCGGGCCGGCCAGGTGCCCAGGCGCATGGTGCCGCCCTTCTCGACCACCTGGCGCTGCTCGTCCATCAGGTCGATGACCAGGTGCTCGGAGCGGCTGTCGAGCTCCCGGGAGCTGGCGTCGGCCAGCCCGGCGACGTTCCTCGCCCAGTCGACCACCATCATCTGCAACCCGAGGCACAGGCCAAGGCACGGGATGCCGTGCTCGCGGGCGTAGGCGGCGGCGCAGATCATCCCCTCGAGCCCCCGCTCGCCGAACCCGCCGGGGATGACGATCCCGTCGAGGTCGTGGAGCCGCTCCTCGGCGAGGAGGCCCTCGACCTCTTCGGCCTGGACCCACACCAGCTCGACGGCCGCCCCGTGGGCGTAGCCGCCGTGGCGGAGGGCCTCGACCACCGACAGGTAGGCGTCGGGCAGGTTGACGTACTTGCCGATCAGGCCGATGCGCACCGGCGTGGTGGCCGCCTCGACGCGGCGCACGAGCTCTTCCCACGCCGACAGGTCGAGGGGGTGGGCCGGGGTGCCGTCGGGGCCCACGCCGTCGAAGCGCAGCAGCTTGCAGACGTAGTCGTCGAGGCCTTCCTCGTGGAGGCTGAGGGGGATCTCGTAGAGGTTGGGGGCGTCCTGGCAGCTCACGACCGCCTCTTCGGGCACCTCGCAGAGCAGGGAGATCTTGCGCTTGAGCGACGAGCTGATGGCCCGGTCGGAGCGGCAGATGATCACGTCGGGCTGGATGCCCCGGCTGCGCAGCTCGGTGACCGAGTGCTGGGTGGGCTTGGTCTTCTGCTCCCCGGAGGGACCCAGGTAGGGCACCAGGGTGACGTGCACGTAGCAGACGTTGTCGCGCCCGACGTCCATGCGGAACTGCCGGATGGCCTCGAGGAACGGGAGTATCTCGATGTCGCCGACCGTGCCGCCCACCTCGGTGATGACCACGTCGACGTCGTCGGCCGCCAGGCGGGTGACCCGGGCCTTGATCTCGTCGGTGATGTGGGGGATGACCTGCACCGTCTTGCCCAGGTAGTCGCCGCGTCGTTCCTTGGAGATCACGCCCTGGTAGATCGACCCGGTGGTGGCGTTGGAGTCGCGGTGCAGGTTCTCGTCGATGAACCGCTCGTAGTGACCGAGGTCGAGGTCGGTCTCGCCGCCGTCCTCGGTGACGAAGACCTCGCCGTGCTCGAAGGGGTTCATCGTGCCGGGGTCGACGTTGAGGTACGGGTCGAGCTTCTGCATCGTCACCCGCAGGCCTCGGCTCTTGAGCAGCCGGCCGAGCGAGGAGGCGGTGAGCCCCTTGCCCAGCGAGCTGGCCACACCGCCGGTGACGAAGATGTGCTTCGCCAAGTGGGAACCTCCAGTGCTCGACGCCCCGGCCACCCTACCGGGCGCGCGAGGGCCGCTCGGCGGATGGACGGCTCCCCGAGAGCAGCTCCTCGGCGTGGCGGCGGGCCGTGGCGCTGTCGGGCCGCCCGGAGAGCATCCGCGACAGCTCGACCACCCGCCCGGCCCGGTCGAGCGGCGTGGCGGTGGCCCGGGTGCGGCCGTCGAGCTCTGCCTTGGCCACCGCCAGGTGGGCGTCGGCGGCCGCCGCCACCTGCGGGAGGTGGGTCACCACCAGCACCTGGTGGGCGGACGCCAGGCTGGCCAGGGCCCGGCCCACCGCCACCGCCGCCTCGCCGCCGATGCCGGCGTCGACCTCGTCGAAGACGAGGGTGCGCCCGTCGGCGCCTCCCCGGTGGTGCTGGGCGGCCCGGTCGGCTCCGGGCTGGTCGGGTGGAGGCCCGTCGGGTGGAGGCTGGTCGGGTGCGCGACCGGCGTGCAGGCCGCCGAGCACGAGCCGCAACGCGAGCATGGTGCGCGCCAGCTCCCCGCCCGAGGCCACCTTCGCCAGCGGCAGGGCCGGCTCGCCCGGGTTGGCGCCGAGCAGCCAGGTCACCGTCGCGCCGTCGGGCTCCGGCCCCACGGCGATCTCGAAGCGGGCGCGGGGCATGGCCAGGCTGCGCAGCTCGGCCTCGACGGCGGCCGCCAGCGCCGGTGCCGCCACCCGCCGGGCAGCGCCGACGGCGGCGGCCGCCGCGTCGGCGGAGCGGGCGGCCGCCTCGCGCTCGGCGGTGAGCCTGGCGGCTCGGGCGTCCCAGCCCTCGAGCTCGGTCAACCGGGCGCGGGCGGCGACGCCGAAGTCGATGACGTCGGCGAGGGAGTCGCCGTACTTCCGGCGCAGGTCACGCAGCAACTGGCGGCGGGCGACCACGGCGGCGAGGCGCTCGGGGTCGTCGTCGAAGCCCTCGGCCAGGGCCCGGGCGTCGCTGGCGGCGTCGGCCAGCTCCGCTTGGAGCAC
>DASTHS010000019.1:0-2206 GCA_035718085.1 Acidimicrobiales bacterium
GACCCCGAGCTTCGCCACGAGCTCGCTTCGGTACTTTCGAGCGGCGATGACTACGCCTCGGCGGCGAAGCCTCAGATCGACTGGGAAGACGACAAGGCGCGCTCCGAGCTGATCGACAGCCGGGCGAAGGACGGCTTCGCGATGGTGATGGCGTTGTCGGGCAGGAAGCTCTCCCCGGCGGTCCACGAGGCGGCGTGCCTGCTGCTCACGGTGCTCGGCCAGGATCTGGAAGCACGCGAGGACGGCGTCTTTGCAATCGCGCACCGTGTCGCCCCCGACCGGGTGATCTCGACCGTCGACCCCGAGACTCGCCACGGGCACAAGACCTCGGCGCACGGCTTTGACGGCTACAAGGGCCACGTGGCGATCGACCCGGACGCCGAGCTCATCACCGCTACGGCCGTGAGCCCGGGCAATGTCGGTGATGCCGCGCCGGCAGACGTGCTGCTCGCCGACCTGCTCGAACACGACGAGCAAGCCGAAGCGCACAGCGAGGCGACAACCAGCGAGCCCCCTATTGCCTACGGCGACAACGCCTACGGCACCGGCGAGTTGCACACCCTGCTCGGGCAGGCAGGCGTCGAGGACCGCCTGAAAACCCAGGACCCGGTCGCCCCCGCTGGGCGCTTCGCAAAGAACCGCTTCGGGATCGACCTCGAGGCCGACACCGTCACCTGCCCATCTGGGCTCACGGTCGCGATCCGCCGCCACAGGGACGGCTCGGGCACGGCCGCGTTCAAGCATGCTTGCGCGAGCTGTCCACTTCGCGAGCAGTGCACGGCCTCTCGAACGGGTCGGGTCGTCAACGTCAACCGCAACGAGGCGGCCCTCGCCGCAGCGCGGGAACGCCAACGCGATCCCGCCTGGCGGAACGACTACCGAGCGACGCGCCCGAAGGTTGAGCGCAAGCTCGCCCATCTCATGCGACGCCGTCACGGGGGGCGCCGAGCACGCGTGCGCGGCCTTTTGCGCGTCGGAGCGGACTTCGCCCTGCTCGCCGCCGCCCACAACCTCGCCCGTCTCGCGCTCCTTGGGCTGCGATCCACCCCGACGGGCTGGTCGGTGGCATGACAGGGGCCATCCCCGGCGGCGTTCGGGCCCAGATACCTGGCCGTGTCACCCGGCCGCGGTCCTCTCCGGCACCAGGCCTAGCGCGGCGACCCGAGCGACCCACCAGCAGGAACCGATGACACTGCTCGCCCTGCCCGCCTCGAGCACCAGCTTCACACCAGCCACCTAGGGGAAGCAGCAGTCGCCGGCGGCCAGCGGCGGCCGGCCGGCTGCTACCCGCCGGCGGTGGCGCCCAGCGGCAGCCCGAGGAATCGGCAGACGAAGGGCAGCACCGCCGCCGCCGCCCCGAAGGCGCCGGCGTGGTCGAGGCCGGGGAGGCACTCGGTGGTCGCCCCGAGCCGGGCCCGGTCGTCGTCGAGCGTGGCCGCCCACACGTCGTCGCCTCCCGAGTAGACCAGGGTCGGGCAGGTGATGGCAGCGGGGTCGAAGCCGCCCGGGCGCAGCCCCTCGATCACCGCAGCCACGACGGCGGGGTCGTTCGACCGCTCCATCGACGCACGGATCGGCGGCGGCAAAGGCATGTGGGCCCAGAAACCCGGCCAGTCGCCCCGCTGCAGGGGGCCGGCGAGGGTGGCGGCCCCGGCCCACAGCCGGTCGATCCCGCCGCTCAGCCACGCCCCCCCCGGCGACGAGCGCCTCGACGCGCCCGGGGCAGGTGGCGGCCACCGCCGCCGCCAGGTAGGCGCCGCGCGAGTAGCCCCACCAGGCTCGAAGTGGATGCGCCGACCGCGAGCGGAGGTCTCCATGCTGCGCCCATTCCCCGCCGGCCCCCCGGCGGCACTCCGAGCGTTGGCCCGGGTGGGTGGCACGCGTCGGGCGGATCAGCCGCCGGTCGCCGGCGGCCGGCGGCCGGCGATCGACCGGGGCAGCGGCAGCCGGCCGGTGGCCCGCAGCACGTAGAAGGCGACGGCCACGGCCGTCCACGCCGCCGCCGCGGCCAGCGCCACCGCCGAGGGCACCGTCGTGAGCAGCGCCCAGGCGAGGGCGGCGAAGGCGATCAGCCCCAGGCCCCCGAACACCGCGCCGCCGACCTCGTGCACGGCCGCCGGGGTGCCGTCCTCCTGCTCGATCAGCGTCAGCGCCGCAGGCAGGATGGCCGGGAACGCCAGCAGCGCGCCGCCCAGCACAGCGCCCC
>DASTHS010000020.1:0-3759 GCA_035718085.1 Acidimicrobiales bacterium
CCGGATCGAGAACAGCCGCAGGCGGAACATCGGGTCGGGGCTGCGCAGCTCGATCACGCCGAACACGACGAGGGTGACCGCCCCCCCGACGAGGGCGGCGAGCACGCCCGGGTTGGTCCAGCCCATGGTGTGGCCGCCGTACGGTTCGATCCCGTAGACGATCCCGGTCAGCAGCGACACCAGCCCGATGGCGAAGGTGACGTTGCCGGCCCAGTCGATGCGGGCGGGCACCCGCTCGCCGTTGTCGCGGAGCTTGAGGTACGCCCAGACGGTGCCGAACACCCCGAACGGCACCGACACGAGGAACACCAGACGCCACTCGATGGGGGCCAGCACCCCCCCGAGGATGAGCCCGAGGAAGCTGCCGCCCACCGCGGCCACGCCGTTGATGCCGAGCGCCTTGCCGCGCTCGTGCTGGGGGAAGGCGTCGGTGAGGATGGCGCTGGAGTTGGCGAAGAGGAAGGCCCCGCCCACGCCCTGGAGGATGCGCATGACCACGATCCAGAGCGCAGCGGCGTGGCCGGTGAACCACGTCGCCGACAGCAGCACGGAGAAGACGGTGAAGACGGCGAACCCGAGGTTGTACATCTTCACGCGGCCGAACATGTCGCCGACGCGCCCGAGGCTCACCACCAGCACCGCGGTGACGAGCATGAACCCCATCAGGATCCAGAGGAAGTAGGTCGTGTTGCCCGGCGACAGGGGGTTCAGGCGGATGCCCCGGAAGATGTCGGGCAGGGAGATCAGCAGGATCGACTGGTTGATGGTGACCATCAAGATGCCGAGCGTGGTGTTCGACAGGGCGATCCACTTGTACGGGATGCCGCCGGACTGCGTCTCGGGGAGGGGGGCGGGGGGCACGGCCGGCACCCTACCCTGACGTCAACGTCAAGGCCAGGCCGGGGGACACCCCGGTACCATCGGTGCGTGCCGGAGACCGTCCCCGCGCCGCTGGCCCACGCCCCGTCGGGCATCGCCGGCTTCGACGCCGTGACCAACGGCGGCCTGCCCCGGGGCCGCACCACCCTGGTGGCCGGGGGCCCCGGCTGCGGCAAGACGCTGTTCCTCCTCGAGACGCTGATCCACGGGATCGAGCAGGGCGAGCCGGCGGTGCTGGTGACCTTCGAGGAGACCAGCGAGGAGCTGGCAGCCAACGTGGCCAGCCTGGGGTGGGACCTCGACGCGCTGATCGCCAGCAGGTCGCTGGTCATCGAGCACGTCGACGTGGGCGCCGAACCCCTCGGCACCAGCGGCGACTACGACCTCGAGGCGCTGCTCATCCGCCTGCGCCTGGCGGTCGAGGAGGTAGGTGCCCGCCGGGTCGGCATCGACACCCTCGAGGTGCTGATCTCCTCGCTCGGGGGCGATGCCCGCCTGCGGGCCGAGCTCCGCCGGCTCTTCGGCTGGCTGCGCGCCCGTGACCTCACGACCGTGGTCACCGCGGAGCGGGGCGACGGCGCGGCCCTGACGCGCAACGGCCTCGAGGAGTACGTGGCCGACTGCGTGGTGACCCTCGACCACCGGGTTCTCGACCAGCTGGCCGTGCGCCGGCTGCGGGTGGTGAAGATGCGCGGGTCGGGGCACGGCACCAACGAATACCCCTTCACCATCGGCGAGCGGGGCTTCTCGGTGGTGCCCGTCGAGAGCTTCGGGCTCACCCACCGCGTCACCTCCGAGGTGGTGCCGACGGGCGTCGCCGGCCTCGACGCCATGATCGGCCGGAGCGGTTGGTACCGGGGCTCCACCACGATGATCTCGGGGGCGTCGGGCAGCGGCAAGACGTCGTTCGCGGCGGCCTTCGTCGACGCCGCGTGCGCCCGCGGCGAGCGGGCGCTCTACCTCGCCTTCGAGGAGTCGGCCGCCCAGCTGGTCCGCAACATGGCCTCGCTCGGCATCGGCCTGCAGCGGTGGATCGACGCCGGCCTGCTGGTGGTGCACTCGTCGCGCCCCACCCAGGCCAGCCTGGAACGCCACCTCACCCTGATCTACGAGCGGGTGGAGGCCCACGACCCGGCGGTGGTGGTGGCCGACCCGATCACCGATTTCACCGGCATCGGCGCCACCGGCGACGTCAAGGCGCTGCTCATGCGCATCGTCGACTACCTGAAGGGCCGGCACGCGACCACGCTGTTCACCAGCCTGGAAGACCGCCGAGACAGCGAGGAGCAGGCGGTGTCGTCGCTGATCGACAACTTCGTGCACCTCCGCAACGTGGAGCGCGACCGGCTGCGCAGCCGGGCGCTGTTCATCCAGAAGGCCCGGGGGATGTCGCACTCCCACGAGGTCCGGGGCTTCCGGCTCGGTGACGACGGCATCCACATCCTCCCGCCCGGGGCGGAGTGAGGCGCCGGTGACCGCCGTCGGTGACACCTCGTCCGCTCCGACCTACGCCCCCGGCCCGTGGGAGCTCCGGCTCTACGTGGCGGGGGAGACCCCGCGCTCGGTGGCCGCCCTGGCGAACCTCAGGCGCATCTGCGAGGAGCACCTGCCCGGCGGGCACGTCATCGAGGTGGTCGACCTGCTGGAACGCCCGGAGCTGGCGCGTGGTGAGCAGATCGTCGCCATCCCCACCCTCGAGCGGCGCCGGCCCCTGCCGGTGCGCAAGATCATCGGCGACCTGACCAACACCGAGCGGGTGCTGATCGGCCTCGACCTCCGGGGGGCGCGGCAGTGACCGGTGACGACCTCCTCGAAGCGGTGCTGCTCCTCGACGCCGTGCCGGTGGCGGCGGTGGTGGTGGGGGCCGACCGAACGGTGCGGGGGTGGAACGCCGCCGCCGAGAGCCTCTATGGGCACCGGGCGGCCGACGCCGTCGGCGTCGACGTGGTCGAGCTGCTCTTCGACCCCGACGACCACGAGACCGCCGCCCGCCGCTTCGACCCTTCCCGTGGGGCCCCTTGGGAGGGCGATTGCCGGGTGCGGCGCAGCGACGGGGCGCTGCTGGTGTCGTCGTTCCGGCTGCGGCCGCTCACCTCCGGGTGGGCGTGGCTGGCCACCGACGTGCTCGACCAGGGGCTCGCCGAGCAGGAGCGCTCGGTGCTCCAGAGCGCCGACCACGCGGCGCGCGCCCTGGCGGAGGAGGCGCTCGGCCTGCTCGAGGCCATCCTCGGTGCCGCTCCCGTGCCCATCGCCGTGTTCGACACGGCGCTGCGCTACGTGCGGGTCAACGAGGCCTACGCCGCCCTGTCGGGGGTGCCCGCCGAACGGCACGCCGGCGGCCGCCTGGGTGAGGTGGTCGACACCCCCGTGGGGCTGGTCGCCGACCTGCGCCGGGTGGTCACCACCGGGCGCACCATCCTCGGGCGACCCGTCGACCTCTCCGCCGACGGCGAGGTCCGCCACTTCAGCGTGAGCTTCTTCCCCGTGCACACCGGCGGGTCGCTCGTCGGCGCCGGGTTCGTCGGGGTCGAGGTCACCCAGCTGATGCGGGCGGAGGCCGCCCGCCAGGCGTCGCTGGCCGAGGCCGAGGCGGCCCGCGGCCGCATGGCGATCATCGCCGCGGCCAGCACGGTGCTGGGCACGACCATGCAGGTCGACGAGCAGCTCACCCGTCTCGCTCGCACCCTGGTGCCGTCGGCCGGCGCCTGCAGCGCCCTGGCGCTGTTCGGGCGCGGTCCCCGGCCCGAGCACCTGGCCGTCGCTGCCACCGACCCCCGGCTGGCCGCCGAGCTCGAGGTCCTGGTCCGCACCAGCGGTCCGGCCGCGGGCAGCCCCGTCGCCGAGGCCATGCGCTCGGGCCTGCCGCGCCTGCTCGATCTC
>DASTHS010000021.1:0-10865 GCA_035718085.1 Acidimicrobiales bacterium
ATTCGACGGCGGCCTGGTCGGCGGCCAGCTGGGCGGGGCTGACGTACTCCTTGGCGGCCACCTGCAGCTGCGCAGCGGTGAGGCCGCCCTGGGCGTTGGTCAGGGCCGAAGCGGCGGAGCTCACGGCGGCGGCGTCGGAGCCGGCGGCCGAGCACCCCGGCGGGGCGGTCGCCGAGCTGCTGGAGGGGGCGGCCCCGGCGGTCGCCGTGGCTGCGCCGCCCCCCGCCCCCGTCCGGCTCGGGGTGGCCGCCGCCGTGGTCGAGCTGGCGGCCGCCGGCGCCGACTGGCAGCTGGCCGCGTCGGATGCCTGCTGGGCGTCGGCGGCGGCCACCGCCGCCTCGGCCCGGGTCACCGCCGCCTGGGCGGCGGCGACCGTGTTCTGGTCGACCGCCTGCTGGGCGGGGGTCTCGCCGCCGTGGTGCTCGGCGTCGTCGAGGGTCTCCTCCGCGGCCGTCAGCTGTGCCTGGGCGGCGTCCACCGCGGCCTGGGCCTGGCCGGTGTCGAGGGTGGCGAGGGTCTGACCGGCGGTCACCGTGTCGCCGACGGCCACGTCGACCGCGTCGACGGTGCCCGACGCCGCGAACGCCAGGGTGTCGACGGTGGCGGGGGCGATGTTGCCGGTCGCGGTGACCACCGAGGTGACGGCGCCGGTGCCGACGGTCACGGTGCGGGTGCCGGTCGTGGCCGCTGCCGATGAGAACACCGACGACACCCCGAGGTAGGCGACCGCCCCGGCTGCGGCGAGGAGGGCGACGTTGGCGGCGACCAGCGGACGGCGCAGTCTCATGCCCCGCCCGCCGCACTCGTGCTGGTCGTGCTGGCCGTGCCGCCCGCCCCGGTGGGGCGGAGGGCGGCGCACGCCTGCTGGGCGGCGGCTCTGGTGGCGGCCGACACGGTGGTCGGGGTGGTCGTGACGGCACCGGCCCCGGCCGCTGTGGTGGTCGAGCCGGCGTCGAACCCCCCGGCCGGCAGGGTCACACCGTGCAGCTGCAGGCAGTTTCGGTAGGCGGCGAACGCGGGGCTCTGGGCACGGAACCCGCCACGGGGGAGGTCGGCGCGGCAGGCCTGGAGGGCGGCGGTGAACTGCTGGCGGGTGACCCCGGCCGGGAGGCTCACCGCTGGGCGGCTCGGCGGCGACCCGGTGGCCTGCCCGGGGACGGTCGTCGTGCTGCCCCGGGCCCGGCCGCGAAAGGCGGCCAGGGCTGAGGCGGGGATGCCCTTGGCCTCCATGCAGGAGGCGAACGCCGCCGTGCCGGCCCGGGTGGTCGACGTGGTCGAGCCGGGGGCCGACGCGCTGGTCGACGAGCCGCCGCACCCGGCGAGGGCGGCGGCCGCGGCGATCGCCCCGAGGGCGCCGCGCTTCATCTGGTGCACGGCCGCATGGTGGACCGTCTCGCTGAGGGCGGCCTGAGCGGATCCTTAGCCTGCGCTGAGAATCGGCTGGGTCAGCGGGTGCGGGCGGTACGGGAGCGCACGGCGAGGGCCGACAGCACCAGCCCGGTGGCCAGGCTGGCGCCGGCGCCCTCGCCGGCCCGGATTCGCAGGTCGAGCAGCGGCTCGAGGCCCAGCGCCGCCAAGACCGGGCCGGCGGCCGACTCCCGGCTGCGCTGCCCGGCGACGAGGTGGGAGGCGACACCCGGGCGGATGCGGGTGGCGAGCAGGGCCGCCACGGAGGTGACCAACCCGTCGAGCACGACGAGCCCCCCGGCGGCGGCCACCCCGATCACCACGCCGGTGAGCACGGCCACCTCCCCGCCGCCAGCCCCGGCGAGCACCGCCAGCGCCTCGTCCGGCCCGAGGCCGGTCGGCTCGACCGGCCGGGCGGCGGGGTCGCCGGCCAGCCTGGCGGTCGCGGCGGCGACCACCGCCCGCTTGGCCTCGAGCGTCGCCCGGTCGGCACCTGCCCCCAGACCGACCGCCGCCCCGGGGTCGATGCCGAGCACGATGGCGGCCACGGCAGCGGCGACGGTCGTGTTGCCGACCCCGACCTCGCCGAGGGCGACCGGCCCGGCCGGCGCCAGCCGGGCGCCGAGGGCGGCCCCCCCGGCGACGAGGGCGGCGCAGTCGTCCGCGGTCAGGGCGTCGGCGCCGACGAGGTCGCCCACCGGCCCGGCCGGCCGCATCGGCACCGCACCGGCGACCGGGCCACCACCCACCCCGGCGTCGACGACGACCACTGCGAGGCCGGCCGCGGCCGCGGCCGCCACCCCTAGGGCCTCACCGGCCACCGCGGCCTCGACCACGGTCCGGGTGACCGCTGGCGGGAAGGTCGACACCCCGTGGGCGACGACGGGGTGGTCCGCGGCGGCCAGCACCAGCGTGCCCCCGACGGCGCCCCCGAGGCCGAGCGCCACGGCCCGGTCGACGGCCCGGTCGAGCAGGCCGAGCGAGCCCGGCGGGGTGAGCAGGGCGTCGGCCCCGTCACGCGCCGTCACCATGGCGGCCCCTTCGAGGGGCGCCACGTCGGGCAGGGGCGGGGCGCCCGCTGCGGCCCGCAACGGTCGCGCCGACGGTGGGGTGGCGTCGTCGCCGGGCCACCCCCCGTCGAAGACGACGGCCTCCAGCGGGAGCCGTCGAGACCAGCCGCGCCGCTCGAGGCCGGGAGCGGGAGGACGCTCGTCGGGCCATCCCAGGCACAGCCACCCGAGGGTCTCCACGCCGGGGGGGGCGCCGACCAGGGCGCGGAGGTCGTCGGGCCGGAAGAGGGTCACCCACCCCATGCCGAGGCCCTCGGCGCGGGCGGTCAGCCACATGTTCTCGATGGCGCAGGCGCACGACCAGAGGTCGGCGTCGGTGAAGGTGGCGCGACCGAGCACGGCGGCGGGCGCCGCCCGCCGGTCACAGCACACGACCACCCCGACCGGGGCCTCGCGGATCCCCTCCAGGTCCAGGTCGAGCAGGTGGCGGCCGTCGGCCTCGGCCATGGCCGCCGCCTGGGCCAGGCGCTGCTCGTCGGCCAGCACTGCGGCCCGGGCGCGGGCCCCCGCGTCGCTGACCACCACGAAGCGCCACGGCTGGGAGTGGCCGACCGAGGGGGCGGCGTGCCCGGCGGCGAGCACCCGGCGCACCACGGCCGGGTCGAGCGGGTCGGAGCGGAACCGGCGCACGTCGCGCCGCGCCCCCACCACCCGGGCCAGGGCGTCGACGTCGGTCTGGGGGAGGGCCCACCCGTGCGGGTCGCTGGCCCGCTCGAGCGCGGAGGTGACGTCACCGACGGTGGGCACCGGCCGGGGCCAGGTCGGTCGGGCTGCCACGGCACCGACGGTAGCGGCGGCGGCCGGTCCGGCCGGCGGCCGAGGGGGGCGACCGGCGGCCGCCCCCCTCACCACGCCGCGGCGCCGGTCAGCGCCGGCGGCGGCGCAGCAGCAGCCCGAGCCCGATCAGCCCCGCGCCCACCGCCACCTCGGGCAGCACGTCGGCCCCCGTGAAGGGCAGGCTGCCGCCTGCGGTGGTCGGCGTCGCCGCCGGGGCGGTGCCTGCCCCGACGGTCGTCGTCGTGGTGCCGGCAGCGGTGGTCGGTGCCGCCGTGGTGGTGGTGGTGGCGGCGGCGGCCGCCACCGCCGGGCTGGTGGCCACGGTGGTCGGCGCCGAGGTGGTGCTGTCGCCCGCCTTGGTCTCCACGTCGGTGGTCGGGGTCGTCGAAGTGGTCGAAGTGGTCGAGCCGGTGGTGGTGACCGCATCCGTCGAGATGGCGCACACGGCCACGGTCGCCGTGGCCGTCTGGCCGTTGCCGGTCAGGCCGGTGGCCGCAGTGTTGGCGTAGGTGGTGCAGCCGGTGGCCGGCACCGCCAGGGGGCGGTCGTAGCTGTACACCTGCGACGTGAGCGGGGCGCTGTCGACCGCGGTCAGGGTGCAGGGCGTGCCCGTGGCCAACGTGCAGAGGCCCACCCCGGCGCCGCCGTGGAAGGTGTCGGTCGGGGTGATCGTCTTGTTGACCAGGGTGGTCGGTGCTCCGAAGCCGGCGAGGGCACCGGGCGCCTGGGTGGCCGAGCCGCTGTTGGCCGAGGTCCACGCTGCGGTGGCGTCCATGGTGGTGCCGGCCGGCGGCTGCGAGGTGTAGGTGCAGGAGTAGGCGTAGTGCGTCGAGCTGCCGCCAGCGATCACGGCCGTGGCGGCGGTGAGGCCCGAGACGGTGCACGAGGCGCCGCTGACCGACGTGGTCGGCGCGCCGGTGGTGGGCGTCACCGTGACACTGGTGACGGTGATCGGGTCGGTGCCGGGGTTGCTGACCGTCACGGTGCCCGTGGTGGCCCAGGCGCTGTCGACGACCCCGGTCTGGGTGACCGCGACCTTGTAGGGGTCGGGCGTGCTCGGGCCACTCGGCGTGACGGTGCCGCTGAGGCCCGTCTTGTCGATCGCCCAGGTGTAGGTGCGCGTGTAGGTCGAGGTGGGCGGGTCACTGGCCACGGCCGGGGTCGTGGGTGCGCAGACGACGACGGAGGCCGACGCATGGCCGAGCGGCTCGTTGCTCGGGTCGACCACGGTGGCCGTGTTGGTGAGGGCGCCGGAGCAGGTGCCGGCTGTGGTGGGCGCCTTCCAGGTGTCGGTGTAGGTCAGGGTCGTCGGGTTAGCCGAGGTGCCGGCGCAGAGGGTCGGCGCCGTCGTCGGGAACGACGTGGCGGTCGCGCCAGGGGCGGTGTCGGTGACCGTGACGCACTGGTCGACCGCCGTCTCGGTGATCGTCAGGCCCGACACGGTGGCCGGTGCGCTGCCGGCGGCGAGGGCGGCGCCGCCGACGGTCTGCGCCGCCCAGCTGACCGTGGCCGTGTCGTCGAGCGGCGCCGTCGGTGCGTTCTTGGGCGAGCAGGTGAGGGGGAAGTCGGTGTTCAAGGCGGTGAGCACGAGACCGGCGGAGGTGTCGACCGTGCACGTCGTGCCGTCGGAGAGGATGTCGGTGATGCCCGACAGGGTCACCGGCTGCGTCGCGCCGCCCGAGAAGTTCGAGTTGGTCACGGTGACCGTGCCGGTGACCGCCGTGTTGCCGACGGTGCCGGCGTCGTGGGTGACCACCACCTGGTAGCTGGCCGGCGTGGTGCCGACGACGGTCACCGGGCTGGCGCTGGTGCGGGTCTTGGTGACCCGCCAGCCGTAGGTCCGGGTGTCGGTGCCGGCGGCGGACACGAACACGCCGGGCGCGGACAGCGTGCCGGGGCCGCCCTGCACCTTGAAGGCGTCGTACTTGCAGTCGGAGGGGTTCACACCGGGGGCGTTGGTCGTTGCGATGGTGGCGGGCACGGCGCACACGGCGAGGATGTACTCGCCCCCGGGGTTGGGCGTGTTCTGGTAGTCGGCGAGGTTGATCTTGTTCTCGACGGTGTCGATCGCATGGTGGCCGGCTTTGACGAGCGCCAGCGTGCCCGTCGGGCCGACGGTGAACTCCCTGTAAGTCCAGTCGTCCGTGGCGAGGGAGAGGTTGAGCGGGGTGCCGTCGTTGGGGTTGGCGTTGCTGCCCTGGCCGCCGGGAGCGAGCACGGCGAAGAAGTAGGTGCCTGGGTCGAGGGCGGCGCTCTTGGTGAGCCCGCTCAACCAGACGTACTGCTTGCCGTCGTAGAGGTTGCAGTTGACCAGCCCGGTGCCGTTCAGGCAGTGCCCCGAACCGTCGACGGCGGTGTCGACGGTCGTGGAGACCGCCTTGGGCACGGCGGCGCCGGCGATGCCACCAGGGACGACGACCGTGGCGAGCACGCCCATGGTCGCTGCTGCGGAGGCGGCGAGGGCCGCGGCGACACCCCGACCGCCCCGCCTCGAGAACCACCCTGAACGCACACCCATTGTCGGCCCTTTCGCCGCTCGTGCGCAGTCGCGCACCATTTGCGGTGCCGGCCGTCCGACGCTGCGACCGAACGTGCAGGTGCACGGGCGGCGAACGCGCGTCGAGGGATCCCGGTCGGCGTGGGCACGGTAGATCCGGAAGGTGGCGAAATCGCCGTCGTTGGGGAACCGTTGGGAACTGTTGGGGACACCGTGGCCACAAAGCGGACACGCAGTCGGCTGCCCGTGGCCGCCGCCACGCCGGGTGGTGCGCCCACCACCGCCCCCGGCAGCGCATCAGCCCCACCCGGCCGTGCGGGACGCCCCTGCGGGGTGCCGGCCCGGGGTGTGGTGGGCGAGGCGGGACTTGAACCCGCACATCCTTCCGGACACAGGAACCTGAATCCTGCGCGTCTGCCAATTCCGCCACTCGCCCGAGTGGAGGGCGAAGCATAGCCCACCCGCGACACCCGACAGCGTGGCCGGGCCGCCCCCCGGGTAGCATCCGACCTCAACCATGGGACTGCAGCAGTTCGAGCGCCGACTGGAGCGCCTCGTCGAGGGTGTGTTCGCCAAGGCGTTCCGCAGCGGGCTGCAGCCCGTCGAGGTGGGACGCCGGCTCACGCGCGAGATGGACCTACGGCGCACGGTCGCCCCGCGCGGCACCCTGGCGCCCAACCGGTTCACGGTGTGGCTGTCACCGGAAGACCGTGACCGCTTCGCCCCCATCGACGACGAGCTGGTCGCCGAGCTCGTGGAGCAGGCCCGCGACCACGCTCGCGCCGAGAACTACGTGTTCATCGGCCCCGTGGAGGTCGAGCTCGACGTCGACCCGACGCTCGGCGCCGGCACGCTGACCGTCGAGGCCGAGATCGCGCGCCCCGAGCGCGGCGCCCCCACGCTGGTCACCCCGGAGGGTCGGCGGGTCACCCTCGGCGACCGTCCCGTCGTGCTCGGCCGGCTGCCGGAGTGCGACGTGGTGCTGGCCGACCCGAACGTGAGCCGCCGCCACGCCGAGGTGGCCCCCGACGGGTCGGGCGGGTGGCTGGTGCGCGACCTGGGCAGCACCAACGGCACCCGCCGCAACGGGGTCCCCGTGCGCACCCCGGTGGCCCTCGAACCGGGCGACGAGATCGGCGTGGGGGCCTCCACCGTCACCTTCGAGGCGTAGGTCCGTGCCCTCCGGCCTGCTGACGCTGCTCAAGTACGTCTTCTTGGTGGTGCTCTACCTGTTCTTCGTGCGGGTCCTGCGCGCCGTGTGGGTCGAGCTGCGCGAACCCCGGGCGGCGGGCGGTGCGCCCCGCGCCGCCGTCGCCGCCGACGCCGCGCCGAGGGCTGGGGTTGCCGGCGGCCCCTGGCCCGCGGCCGCCCACGGGGCGGCGGGGCCCGCCAGCGGCCTGCGCCTGCTCGGGCCGCTGGAGCGGCGGGGCGAGCGGGTCGCCCTCGGCTCGGAGCTGACGGTCGGGCGGGCGTCGACCTGCGGCCTGGTGCTCACCGACGACAGCTTCGTGTCGTCGATGCACGCCCGGTTCTTCCGCCGCGACGGCGGGGTGTGGGTGGAAGACCTCGGCTCGACCAACGGCACCCTGGTCAACGACCACCGCCTGACCGGCGCCACCGCCCTGGCGCCGGGGGACGTGGTGACCGTCGGGCGCACCCCGATGGAAGTGGTGACCTGACGGTGGCCCACCTCGTCGCCGGGGCGGCCACCGACGTGGGCCTCGTGCGCTCGGCGAACCAGGACAGCTACCTGGTCTGCGAGCGCGCCGCCCTCTACGCCGTCGCCGACGGCATGGGCGGCCACGCCGCGGGGGAGGTGGCCTCGGCCACCGCCGTCGCCGCGCTCGAAGACACCTACCTGGCCGACGCCTCCGCCACCCCGCAGGCGCTCGCCCGGGCCGCGGAGGCGGCCAACCGGGCGGTCTTCGAGCGGGCCCGCACCGACCCAGCCATGCACGGCATGGGCACCACCCTCGTGGCGGTGGCCCTGACCAGCGGCCAGGGCGGCCCGACGCTGGCGGTGGCCAACGTGGGTGACTCGCGCTGCTACCGCCTGCGCGACGGCGAGCTCGAGCAGCTGACCGTCGACCACAGCCTGGTCGGCGAGCTGGTCGCCCAGGGCCGCCTGGCCGCCGACGAGGCGGAGTTCCACCCGCAGCGCAACGTGCTGACCCGGGCGGTCGGTGTCGACGCCGACGTGCCCGTCGACCTCTTCGAGGTGGACGCCTTCACCGGCGACCGGCTGCTGCTGTGCTCCGACGGCCTGATCAGGGAGCTGAGCGACCGGGCGGTGGCGAGCATCCTGCGCCGCAGGCCCGACCCCGACGAGGCAGCGCGCGAGCTGGTGGGCGAGGCCCGCCTCTCCGGGGGCAGCGACAACATCACCGTGATCGTGGTCGATGTGATCGGTGACGACGACCGGGCGGCGGTGGCCTCCCAGGCGCTGGCCGCCCCGGGCGCCGCCGACGCCGCGGCCATGCCGGACCGCGCCGACGAGCCGGCGGACGACCCCGCCGCCGAGCGCACCGGCACGGTGCCGGTCGTGGCCGACGAAGCCACCTCGGTGGTGCCGGTGATCACCTCCACCCCCCGGCTGGCGCCCCCGCCCGCGGTGCCGCCGCGCCCTCCCCGGCAGCGGCTGGTCACCGTGCGCGTCGTGGCCTTCGCCGTGGTGCTGCTCGCCGTGCTCGCCGCTGCCGCCCTGGGCGTCGCCCTCTACGCCCGGGGCACCTACTTCGTCGGCGTCGGCGCCGGCGGCCAGGTCACCATCTTCAAGGGCCGGCCGGGCGGGCTGCTGTGGTTCCAGCCGACCGTGGCCCAGCGCACCGGCGTGCCGTTGAGCTCGGTCGTGCCCGCCGACCAGGCCGCCCTGCGCGCCGGCATGCTCGAGTCGAGCTTGGCCGACGCGCGCGCCTACGTGCAGCGGGTCCAGGTGCCGCCGATCCCGACGACCACCGTGCCGGCCCCGGCCACGACGCCGGCCACCACCGTGGCGCCCCCGGCGTCGGCGACCACCACCGTGGCGCCGACCTCCCCGGCGACCCCACCTCCCAGCGCACCGGCGGGCACCCCGTGAGCGCCGTCCTCACCGGGCGGGCACCGGCCCGCCGCCGCACCGAGCTCGGGCTCATCCTCCTCGTCGCCGTGCTGACCGGTGGGCTCTACGCCCTCGCCGGGTTGGGGCGCGCCGGCGACCTGCCCGCCAACATCGGTCCCTTCCTCCTGGTCATCCTCGGCTTGCTCGTGGTCGCCCACCTCGCGGTCCGCCGCCTCGCCCCCCACGCCGACCCGGTCATCCTGCCGATCGCCGGGCTGCTCAACGGGGTGGGCTACACCTTCATCGCCCGCCTCGACAGCGCCCAGGCCAGCAAGCAGCTGGCCTGGACCGGCCTCGGTGTCGTCGCCTTCTGCCTCACCCTCCTGGTGGTGCGCCGGGCCCGCGACCTCGAGCGCTACCGCTACCTCATGGCGGCGGGGGGCATCGGCCTGCTGCTGCTGCCCCTGGTGCCCCACGTCGGGCGCAACATCAACGGCGCCCGGCTCTGGGTGTACATCGGGCCGATCAACTTCCAGCCGGGCGAGATCGCCAAGCTGGCCCTCGCCGTGTTCTTCGCCTCGGTGCTCGTCGAGCGGTCGGAGGTGCTGGCCCACGGCACCCGCCGCGTCGGCCGGTTCCTCGTGCTCGACGCCCGCTACCTGGCCCCCATCGTGGTCGCCTGGGGGCTGTCGCTGGTCATCTTCCTCGCCGAGAACGACCTCGGCTCGTCGTTCCTCTTCTTCGCCCTGTTCGTCGGGATGCTGTGGATGGCCACCGGCCGCGCCTACTGGCTGGCCGTCGGCGGGGGCCTCTTCGCCGTCGGCGCCGTGCTGGCGGTCAAGGTCATCGGCCACGCCCAGTCGCGCATCTCCTCCTGGCTCGACCCGTGGGCCCACCCCTACTCGTCGGGGTTCCAGATCATCCAGGGGTGGTTCGCCGTCGCGGGCGGCGGGGTGTTCGGCGAGGGGCCCGGCCAGTCGAACGCCAGCCACATCCCCTACGCCAGCTCCGACTTCATCTTCGCCGTGGTCGCCGACGAGCTCGGCCTCGTGGGCGCCACCGCCCTGCTCATGGGCTACCTGCTCATCGTCGGGTCCGGGCTGCGCATCGCCCTGCGCTCGGAGCGGCAGTTCGAGAAGCTGCTGGCCGCCGGCCTGTCGCTGATCCTCGGCGTGCAGACCTTCGTGATCATCGCCGGCGTCACCCGCATGATCCCCCTTACCGGCATCACCCTGCCGTTCGTGAGCTACGGCGGCTCGTCGCTGGTCGCCAACTACGTGCTGATCGCCCTGCTGCTGCGCATCAGCTCCGACGGCGAGACCGCGCCCCCCGTGCGCGACGCCTCGGTCGTCGACCTGCCGGCCCTCGGCCTGGAGGCACACCGGTGAACCGCCAGATCCGCCTGGTGGGGATCGGGCTGATGGCGTTGTTCGTCGCCCTGTTCGTCCAGCTGAACTGGCTGCAGGTCGTCCACGCCAACGCCATCGACCACAACCCGCTCAACGGCCGGGGGGTGGTGCAGGAGTACGACAAGCCGCGGGGCCAGATCGTCTCCGCCGACGGGCAGGTGCTGGCCACCTCCGTGCCCACCCCCAAGGGCGAGTTCAAGTACCAGCGCCAGTTCCCCCAGGGGCCACTGTTCGCGGCGGTGACCGGGTTCTTCAGCTTCACCTACGGCGCCGAGGGCCTCGAGAAGACCTACGACCGGGTGCTCACCGGCGCGGCGAGCTCGTCGAGCCTGCCCACGTCGCTGCAGGGCCTGCGCAACCTGCTCACCCAGAAGAACCCGGCGCAGGACGTCGTCACCACCACCAGCGTCGCCATGCAGAAGGCGGCGGCCGCCGCCCTGGGCAACCGCACCGGCTCGGTGGTGGCCATCGAGCCGGCCACCGGCGCAGTGCTGGCCCTGTACTCCAACCCCAGCTACGACCCCAACACCCTCTCGGGCACGTCGCAGTCGGCCGTGACCGCCGCCTACAAGGCGCTGGTGGCGGCGCCGGGCAACCCGCTGTCGCCCGGCGCCTACCGCAACACCTGGCCGCCGGGGTCGACGTTCAAGATCATCACCTCGGCGGCG
>DASTHS010000022.1:0-22084 GCA_035718085.1 Acidimicrobiales bacterium
ATCGCCCGTCGCGCCGGTGACCACGACCCTCACCGCTCGACGCTCACAGGGACCTCGTGCACCATCATGGCCGGGGGGCTACCCAACGCGGCGGGTAGTGACCGCGGGTGCCTGGGCGAGTGCTGGTCGCGGGGTGGTCGAGCTTCCTCCACGGCGAGGCGACCGCCGGCGACGTGGCCTCCATGCACACCGCAGCGGCGTGGCTGGCCGCTGCTGGTGTCGCCCACGACCTGGCGTGGTCGCCGGCGCTGGCGGCGGCGTGGGGCGGCGTCGAGCTCGACGCCTGCGACCCGGCTGCCTACACCCACCTGCTGTTCGTCTGCGGCCCGCTGGCCGGGTGGCAGGTGGAGGAGCTCTGTGACCGCTTCGCCGGGGCGACGCGGGTGGCCGTCGGGGTGTCGGTCGTCGCCGGAGGCGCCCACGACCGCTTCGACACGGTGATCGCCCGCGACGGCGTGGCGCTGGCGCCGACGGCCGACCTGGCCGCCCTTCCGCCGCCCCGCCGCCCCTGGCCGGTCGCCGTGCGCATATTCGCCAACCCCCAACCCGAGTACGGGGAGCGCAGCCGCCACGATCAGGTGCACGCCACGATCACCGCCGCCCTCGACATCGCGTCGGTCGCGGTGGTGGTCGCCGACACCCGCCTCGACCCGCGCGAGCCGGCCCGGCGCGACGGCGCCGCCCTCGACGGGCTCCTGCGCGCGGCCGACCTCGTGGTGACCACCCGCCTGCACGGCATGGTGCTGGCCCTCCGGGCGGGCACCCCCGTGGTGGCGGTCGACCCGATCGCCGGCGGGGCGAAGGTGACCGCCCAGGCCGCCGCGCTCCGGTGGCCGCAGGTGCTCGCCGCCGACGGCCTGACCACCGCCCAGGTGCTCGGCGCCGTCGAGTGGTGCTCGAGCGCCGCGGCCGGGGCGGCGGTTGCGGCAGCCGCGACCGCGGCGACCGCCTCCGCCGCCTCGGTGCGGGCCCGTGCGCTCGTCGCCCTGGGCCTCCCCGGTGCGTCGGGCAGGCCCGGCAGCACCACCACGGCCTGAGGGTCCGTCATCCGGCCGGCCCGCCGCTCCGAACGTTGTGCTGGCAACCCCCGGACAACCCCAAGGATTTCTCATGCGCCTCAAGAGCTTCGGCTCCGCCGCCCTCGTCGCCGGTCTCGGCCTCAGCCTCGCCGCCTGTGGCTCGTCGAAGTCGTCGACCGCACCTGCCTCGTCGGGCTCGACGGGCAGCACCGCCGCTGCCAGCGACACGGTGACCGCGATCAACTCGCTGACCGGTGTCGGCACCTCGGTGATCCTCGACCCCGGCACCGCCAAGGCCCTCAGCGGGCTGGGCGTGTCGCTCGCCCCCTTCGGCACGGCGACCTTCGACTCCTCGACCTCGACCATCACCTTCCCGATCACCTCGGGCTACGCCGAGATCCACAGCGACCACAACGTCAAGCCCGGCTACGTCCTCGGCTCGATCCAGCACGACGGGTCGGGAATGACCCTCTCCGCAGGTAGCACGAGCCTGACGATCCAGAACTTCGTCGTCGACCCCGGCAACTCGATGCTCTACGGGACCGTCGGCGGCAAGCCCGACATCCCGATCGCCGTGCTGAACGGCGCCGACCTCAAGGTCAGCATGCAGGGATCGAACGTGGTGCTCGACGGCACGAAGGTGGAGCTGACCTCCACCGCCGCGCAGGCCATCGACGCCACCTTCCACACCTCGGCGGTCACCCCCGGCCTGGTGCTCGGCACGGTGCACCTGGTCGCCAGCGGCACGGCCACCACCTACACCGACGCCACCACCGACATCTCCCGCCTGAGCGGGGTCAACACCAACGTCGCCCTCAACCCGTCGACGGTGCAGGCCCTCACCGGCCTGGGCGTCAAGCTCGGCACCTTCGGCACGGCCAGCCTCGACGCCTCCACCAGCACGGTCAGCTTCCCCATCACCGGGGGCTTCGCCGCCATCCACAGTGACCAGAACTACAAGCCCGGCTACATCGCCGGTTCGATCATCCACCAGGGCAGCGGCATCACCCTGACCGCCGGCGGCACGACCGTCACCCTCACCGACTTCGTCGTCGACCCGGGCGACTCGATCCTCACCGGCACCGTGGGCGGCGAGCCCGGCCAGCCCGGCACGATGGTCAACGTCCCCCTGCTGTTCCTCGACGGCAGCAACGTCAAGGTCAGCATGGCCAACGGCGACGTGGTGCTCGACGGCACCGTCGCCAAGCTCACCGAGACCGCCGCCAACGCCCTCAACGCCGCCTTCCACACGACGGCGCTCAAGGCCGGCATCCCGCTCGGCACCGTGCACCTCGTGGCCGCCGGCCCGGTCAGCAAGGGCTGACGCACCAGCCCCAAGAGCGCAGACCTCCCTGCGTGATCACGGCCCGGCCCCGTTGCGGGGGCCGGGCCGTGGCGCGCCCCGGCATCCAGCGAGGCCGTCAAGGTGGCATCCGTGCACTCCGATAGGAGCACATGGCGTCCTCGGTGGCCCGGCGGCGAGCGTCGCCGCCGTCGGCGCCGGGCGACGGCGAGGTGGCGACGCCATCCCGGCTGATCGCGGAACGGGTTGCTCTCGGCCGTGCCCTCGAGGGCCGCCTGACCGAGGTCGCCGGCCTCACCGCCGAACGGGCCTTCCCCGGTCGCCGGCTCGCCCCGTCGGCCTTCGACAGCGCCGTCCTGGCCACCCGGATCATCGCCCGCTGGCTGGTCGACGGCCAGGGGGCGACCGGGGAGGAAGAAGCCGAGCTGGCGAGCAACGGTCACGCACCACTGGTCGCCGAGGGAAGCTTCGGCGGCCTTGCCAAGTCGTACCTGGCCTGGCGCGACGTGACCAGCGAGTTGATCGTCGCCGAGAGCCGCCGACTGGGGGTGTCGGCGGCCACCACGGAGGCGGCGCTGCACGCGGTGGGCAGGAGCACCGACGCCAGCCTGGTGCACATGTGCCGCCGGTTCGACGCCGCCAGGGGCCAGCTCGAAGCACTGGTGAGCGACGAGCGGCGGCGGCTGGCGCACACGGCCATGCACGACCAGCTGACCGAGCTCCCCAACCGGCTCAGGCTCTTCGAGATGCTGCGGTCGACGCCCGGCGAGCTCGCCGTGCTGTTCGTCGACCTCGACCACTTCAAGGCGGTGAACGACCGCTTCGGCCACGCCGGGGGCGACGAGCTGCTGCAGGCGGCCGCGGCGCGCATGGCCTCGGTGGTGCGCCGCGCTGACGCCCTCGCCCGGTTGGCCGGCGACGAGTTCGTCATCGTCGTGTCCGGGTCGCCGACCCCTGCGGTCGACGCCGCCCGCCTGGCCGAACGGCTTCGCTCCGTGCTCGCCGAGCCCTTCACCGTCGCCGGGCACCACGTGCGCCTCTCGGCCAGCATCGGGATCGCCGTGCGTCGACCGGACGACGGCCCGGACGGGCTCATCGAGCGTGCCGATCGGGCCATGTACCACGCCAAGTCGGCCGGCCGGGACCGTTGGGTGACCTACACCGAGCGGATCGGCGCCGATGCGGAGCGCCGCGACGACCTCCGCCGCCAGCTGGGCACGGCGTTGTCGCGTGGCGAACTCAGCCTCGTCTACCAGCGGATCACCGACCCGGTCGGCGGCTGCCGGCCCGCCGAGGCGCTCCTCCGGTGGTCGCACCCGACCTTCGGCGGCATCGCCCCCGCGGAGTTCATCCCGCTGGCGGAACAGACCGGCCTCATCGTCGACATCGGCGAGTGGGTGCTCGCCGCGGCACTGCGGCAGTGCCGGGCCTGGCGCGCCGGAGGCTGGGCCCGAGCGACGGTGGCGGTCAACGTCTCACCCATGGAGCTGCGCGACGGCATCGTCGACCGGGTCCGCTCTGCCCTCGCCGACTCACGCCTCCCCCCGGGTGCCTTGGTGCTGGAGATCACCGAGACGGCAGTGATCGACGAGGCCCCTGAGAAGATCGCCGCCCTCGAGTCGCTGCGAGCGTTGGGCGTCGGCCTGGCCATCGACGACTTCGGCACGGGCTACGCCTCGTTGGCGTACCTGCGCACGTTGCCGTTGTCCCACCTGAAGATCGACCGGAGCTTCACCAGGGGGATCCACCGGACCGGGGCCGACAGGCTGATCGTCCAGGCGACGATCGACCTGGGCCACGCACTGGGGTTGGTCGTCACCGCCGAGGGCGTCGAGACGACCGCCGAGCTGCGGGCCCTGACCGCCATGGGCTGCGACCAGCTCCAGGGGTACCTGCT
The DNA here is from genome assembly GCA_035718085.1 of Acidimicrobiales bacterium. GTDB lineage: Bacteria > Actinomycetota > Acidimicrobiia > Acidimicrobiales > Palsa-688 > DASTHS01. The sequence goes on from DASTHS010000022.1 coordinate 4,220, forward strand.
GGGGCGCCCCGTCGCCGCAGACGACTTCGACTGGGCGACGAGCTGGCCGCCGCCCGACCCGCCCGACGTCGACACGGCGAGCTGACCGTCGCCGGCCGACGGTGCCGGGGCCCCTGGCGGCGCCGCGGCGCCGACCAGGACCCCAAGCCGCGGTCGTCAGCCCTTCTTCGTCTCCCAGAAGATCTTGTCGATCTCGGCGATCTGGCCCAGGAGGTCGTCGGCGACGGTGACGTCGTTGGTCTTCTTCGCCTCGCCGGCCCGCTTGGTGGTCTTCCAGAACAGCTCGTGGAGCTGCGGGTACTTCTCGAGGTGCTCGGGCTTGAAGTAGTCGGTCCACAGCACCCAGAGGTGGTGCTTGACCAGGTCGGCCCGCTCCTCCTTGATGATCACGGCGCGGGTCTTGAAGACCTGGTCGTCGGAGGCGTTGAACTTCTCCATGCAGCCCTTGACGGACTCGGCTTCGATGCGGGCCTGGGCCGGGTCGTACACGCCGCAGGGCAGGTCGCAGTGGGCGTGCACCGTGGCCGGTGGGCGGACGGCATCGGCCAGGCCGATCAGGCGGGACAGGATGGACATCGGCATGCAGCTCCTCGTCGTTCGGTCGGTCGTCGCATGCTGGGGGGGAACCCCGGCGAGGCGAAGTTACCCGCCACCCGCCCGTAGGGTGCCCGGCGGCGCGGCCGGGGCCGTGCTCGCCGCCGGGGCCGTCGCCGTCTCCCTCGCCGTCCTGGTGCGCCGGGTGGAGGTCGTGGGCGCGAGCATGGCGCCGACGCTGCTGCCCGGCGACCGGCTGGTGGTGCTGCGGCTGGCACCGGTGCGAGCCGGCGCCGTCGTGGCGCTGCCCGACCCCCGTCACCCGAGTCGCGTGCTGGTCAAGCGCGTCGCAGCCGTGGGCGCCTCCGGCGTCGACGTCCGAGGTGACGCGGTCGGTGCCAGCACCGACAGCCGGCACTTCGGGCTGGTGGCGCGCCGGTCGATCGTGGGTCGGGCCGTCTGGCGCTACGCCCCCCCGGAGCGGGCCGGCCGGCTCCGGCCGGCGGGCCCCGGGGGGGTGCCGCCGGCGCCCGGGGGTAGCATCAGGTGACCATGCCGCCCCCCGGACGCTCCATCGAGGCGCGGCCCGGCGGGGCCTTGCTGCCGCTGCGGCCACCGGCCCACCCGCCCGAGCCCGAACCGGAAGGTCGCCTCACCGACGTCGACCACTGGGGCCGCAGCCAGCGGGCCCGAGACCTGGTGGCCAAGGTGTACGGGCCGCTCTACCGGCACTGGTTCCGCGCCGAGTGGGAGGGGCTCGAGAAGGTGCCCGCGGCCGGCGGGGCGCTGCTGGTCGCCAACCATGCCGGCGCCATCCCCGTCGACGCGCCGTTGCTGATGCACGGCATCGAGGCCGAGCTCGACCGGCCCGTCTACGGCCTGGCCGACTACTTCTTCCGCAGCTTCCCTGGGGTCGGCACCGCCTGGGCGCGCGGCGGCGGCGTGCCCGCCCACCCCGACAACGCCTACCGGCTGCTCCACGACGAGGGGCAGCTCGCCCTGGTGTTCCCGGAGGGCACCAAGGGCACCGGCAAGCTGTGGTCGGAGCGCTACCGGCTCCGCCGCTTCGGTCGGGGCGGGTTCGTCGAGATCGCCATGCGGGCCGGGGTGCCGATCGTGCCGGTGGCGGTCATCGGCAGCGAGGAGGCCATGCCCACCGTCGCCCGCTCGGGGACGCTGGCCAAGCTGCTGGGTGTGCCCTACGTGCCGCTCACCGCCAACATGCTGCTCATGGGACCCCTCGGGCTGCTGGCGTACTTCCCGGCGAAGATCCGGTTCCGCGTGCTCGACCCGGTCACCTTCGACGTGCCCCCCGGCCAGGACCGCTACTCGCGGAGCATGGTCTTCGACGAGGCCGAGAAGATCCGCCAGTCGATGCAACTGGCCGTCTACGACATGCTCCGCCGCCGCCGCAGCGTCTGGTTCGGCTGAGGCCACCGGTCATGGGTCGCCGCATCCTCATCACCGGCCTGTCGTCGTTCTGGGGCGGCCGCATGGCCCAGGCCCTCGAGCGCTCCGGTGACGTCGACGTCGTCGTCGGGCTCGACACCCGGGAACCCAAGCTGGCGCTCGAGCGCACCGAGTTCGTCCGGGCCGACGAGACATACTCGATCCTGGCCAGGCTGGTTCGCGCCACCAGGGTCGACACCGTCGTGCACGCCGGCCTGATCGTCGACTCGACCCAGGTCGCCGAGCGGCGCATCCACGAGCTGAACGTCATCGGCACCATCAACCTCCTCGCAGCCATCGGGGGCGCCGACTCGGCGGTGCGCACCCTGGTCGTCAAGTCGTCCACGCTCGTCTACGGGGCGTCGGCACGGGACCCGTTCTGGTTCTCCGAGGCGACCCCCCGCACCGCGCCGGCCCGCACCCGCACGGAGCGGTCGCTGCTGGAGGTGGAGGACCACCTCGGGGCGTTCGCCGACGACAACCCCTCGGTGCGGGTGGCGACACTGCGCTTCGCGAACGTCCTCGGCCCCGACATCGAGACGGGACTGTCACGGCTGCTCACCTTGCCGCTGGTGCCGCGCATCGCAGGCTTCGACCCCCAGGTGCAGTTCGTCTCCCAGGCCGACGTGGTGCGGGCCCTGCGATTCGCCGTCGAGCGCGACCTCTCCGGCGTCTTCAACGTGGTCGGCGACGGGCGGCTGCCCTGGTCCGAGGTCGTCTCGGTGGTGGGTCGGCCTCCGCTGCTGCTCTCCCCCATCGGCACCGGCCTGCTGACCGCGCCGGTGCGACGCCTCGGCCTCGATCTGCGGCCGGAGATGCTCGACCTGCTGCGCTTCGGCCGGGGGGTCGACGGCCGCAAGCTCCGGTCCGCCGGCTTCACCTACCGCCACACCACCTTGCGCGCCCTCCAGGAGTTCGTCGAGGCGCAGCGGCTCAAGGAGACGGTGGGCGAGACCACCCCGCACTACCGGTACGAGGCCGACGTCGAGGCGTTCTTCCGCCGCTCCCCGGCCGTCGTCCGCCCCGGCTGACCGGCGGGGGCGCAGCACCGGTCGGGCGCAGTTGCCCTCAGACCGGCGGGGCCGGGTCGCCGAGGGGCGCGAGCCAGTCTCGGAGGTAGGCCTCGCGCCGCTCGGCCCAGTCTTCTGCGGTGATGGCGTAGCGGGTGTGGTCTTCCCACGCCCCGTTGATCTCCAGGTAGCGCAGCGCGGTGCCCTCGTCGCGCAGGCCCACCTTCTCGGCCACCCGGTGGCTCGGGCGGTTGCGGGGGATGATGGCCGCCTGCAACCGGTGCAGCGCCAGCTCCTCGAAGGCGAAGCGGCACAGCACCACCACCGCCTCCGGGCAGTAGCCGTTCCCGGCGGCGGCCTCGTCGACCCAGTAGCCGATGTAGGCGTTCTGGAACGGTCCTCGCTGCACCGACGAGAGGTTGATCTCCCCGACGAAGCGGCTGCCGACGAAGATCCCGAACCCGTACCCGGTGCCCAGCTGCCGCTCCCGCTCGCGCGCGCCGCAGCGCGCCGCGAACACCCGGCGGTCGTCGGTGGCGTCCGGCTGCCCGGGCAACGGGCGCGGCTCCCACTTGACCAGCCAGTCGCGCGCCCGCAGCCGCACCTCTCGCCACGCCTCGAAGTCGGACACGACGAGGGGCCGCAGGGTCACCCGCCGGCCGTGCAGCTCCAGGCCCCCCGAGCGGGACGCCCCCCAGCTCACCGCCCGAGCACCTCGGCGAGCGCGGCGAGCAGCAGGGTCACCGTCGCCGGTCGGGCGTTGCGCCCCATGATGCCGATGCGCCACACCTTCCCGGCCCACGGCCCGGCGCCGGCACCGATCTCGATGCCGTAGCGCTCGAGCAGCGTGCGACGCACGGCGGCGTCGTCGACCCCGTCGGGCACGACGACGGTGGTGAGCTCGGGGAGGCGGTGGCCCTCGGCGGCCCACAGCTGCAAGCCGAGCTTCTCGAGGCCCTCGTGCAGCGCGCGCCCGGCCGCCTCGTGGCGGGCCCACACGGCCTCGAGACCCTCGTCGAGCACCACGCCCAAGGCGGCGTGGAGCGAGGCGACCATGGCGACGGGCGCGGTGTGGTGGTACTTCCGCGTGGCGCCGGCGGTGTAGTCGCCGATCATGCCGAGGTCGAGGTACCAGCTCTGGGGCTTGACCACCCGCCGCTCCCACGCGCGAGGGCCCAGGGTGAAGGGGGCCAGGCCCGGGGCCACCCCGAGGCACTTCTGGGTACCGCTGTAGGCCACGTCGACACCCCACTCGTCGACGCGCACCGGGATGCCGCCGAGGGAGGTGACGCAGTCCGCGAGCACCAGGGCGTCACCCTTGCCGGCCGCCACGGCGGCGACGTCGTTGCGCACGCCGGTGGAGGTCTCGGCGTGCACGAGGGCGATCAGCTTCGGCGACGGGTGGGCGGCGAGGAGGTCGGCCGGGTCGAGCGGCTGGCCCCACGGCGCCTCGACGCGCACCACCTCGGCGCCGCAGCGGGCGGCGACGTCGGTCATGCGCTCGCCGAAGAGCCCGTTCACGCCGACGACGACGACGTCGCCGGGACCGACGAGGTTGACGAACGCGGCCTCCATCCCCGCCGAGCCGGTGCCCGACACGGGCAGGGTCAGGGGGTTCCCGGTGCCCCACACCCGGCGCAGCCGGTCGCAGGTCTCGTCGAGGATGCGGATGAACTCGGGGTCGAGGTGGCCGAGCAAGGGGCGGCCCAGGGCCTCGGTGGCCTCGGGGTACGGGTTCGAAGGGCCGGGTCCGAGGAGGACCCGCTCGGCGATCGACATGGCGGCGATGCTACGTGGCTCCCACCACCTGCGGCACGGTGCCGGCCGGGGCGCCGAGCCGGCCGCTGTCAGCCCAGCAGGCTGCGCACCAGCCCGTCGAGGATGTCGGCCTCGGAGTGGAGGCACTCGTCGACGCCGAGCCGGCGCATCAAGGCGGCGAGCACGATGGCGCCCCCGACGATGACGTCGGACCGGGCCGGTTCCATGCCCGGCCTCCGGAGGCGGGCGGCCGCCGGCTCGGCCGACAGCTCGGCGAGGAGGCGCTCGACCGTGGTGCGGGTCAACGCGGCGTGGTGGACCAGCGCCCGGTCGTAGCGCTCGAGGCGCCGATCGAGGGCGACGAGGGCGGCGACGGTGCCGGCCAGGCCGACCAGCCCGGTGGCGTCGGCGAACGCCGGCTGGGCGGCGAGGGCGTCGTCGAGGAGCCCCTCTACGTAGGCGGTGGCATCGGCGAGCTGCGCCTCGGTCGGCGGGTCGTCGGCGAGGAAGCGCTCGGTGACCCGCACGCAGCCGATGTCGAGGCTGCGCACGGCGGCGGGCTGGTGGTGGGGGGTGCCTGCGACGAGCTCGGTCGAGCCGCCGCCGATGTCGGCGACGAGCACCTGCCCGTCGTAGCCAGGGGGCAGGTCGGTGGTCGCGCCAGCGAAGCTCAGGCGGCCCTCGTCGTCGCCGGAGAGCAACTCTGGGGTCGCACCGATCGCGTCGGTCGCGGCGGCGAAGAACTCGTCGCTGTTGGCGGCGTCACGCGCCGCCGACGTCGCGGTGACGCGCAGGGCCACGACGCCGTGGCCGTCGGCGACCTGCCGGTAGCGGCCCAGCACCTCGACGGTGCGGTCGATCGCGGCCGGGTCGAGCCGACCCGTGCGGTCGACGCCCGCGCCCAGGCGGGTGATCTCCATCAGCCGCTGGATCGGCCGACCCGAACGGTCGGCGACGAGCAGTCGGGTGGAGTTGGTGCCGCAGTCGACGGCGGCCACGGCGCCGGGACCACCGGCGGTGGGGGCCGCCCCGCCGGGACGTGGCTGGTCGGGCACGGGCGGCGACCCTACCCGTCGCCCAGGCGCTGCTCGACCCAGCGCCCCACGGGGTCGTCGCCGCCGGCGAGGTGCCAGGCCAGGTGGGCGTGGAGGCACTTCACGCCGGTGCGGGTGCCGCCCACCCCCCCACTCGGCAGGGGGCCGGCCCACCCCTGCGGGAGCATGGCGTCACGCTCCGCGGCGTAGCGGCGATGCGCGGCGGCGAGCTCGGCGGGGTCGACGGCGGCCTCGGCCGCCCGCACGCCGCCGGCCGCCTCCAGGCGGTCGACGGCGGCCCGCAGCGGGCCGGCCAGCAGCCAGTAGGTGGTGGGCATGGGGGTGCCGTCGTCGAGCAGGGGGGCGTTGCGCAGCACCAGCGGCGCACCGCCGGCGGCGCGGACCACCACGTCGTAGTCGCCTCGCGGCGGCCTGCCGAGGAGGGCGGTGACCCCCTCGAGGTCCGGCTTGCCCTGCGGGGCGGCCGGGCTCAGCGGCGCCGGGCGCGCAGGCGCCGCGCCAGCAGCACCACCACGACGGCGGCCCCCACCCCGAGGAGGGGCAGCAGCCGCTTGGCCACCGACCCGCCGGCGGCGTCGAGGAGGTCGACCGGTTCCGGCTCCGGGGCGTCGATGCGCCGGACCCCCCCGGCGGCCGGCGGGGTGGCGGCGGCGCCCTCGGGCAGCGGGGCGGTGGTGCCCGCGCCCACCGGGCCGTCGGCGGCGACGGCCTCGACCCCGCTGGTCGGCGGGGTCGGGGGGGCCGCTGCCGACTCGGCGTCGGCCCCCTCACCGACGAGCGGCTCCCCCGCCTCGACGGGTGAGGCGGCCGGTGCGGCGACGGCGTCGGCCGCACCGACGGGGGCAGCGGCGCCCGACGACAGGTCGCGCTCGAGGGCGTCGACGAACTGGCCGATCAGCTTGCCGCTCACGTCGGCGAGCACCCCCCGGCCGAACTGGGCCACCTTGCCGGTGATGGTCAGGTCGGTGACCACCGAGACCTTGGTGCCCCCGCCGTCACCCACGAGGGTGGCGGTGATGGTGGCGTTCGCGTTGCCCTGCCCCCGCGTGTCGCGCCCGGTGGCCTTGAGCACCACCCGGCCGGCCTGCTCGTCGCGCTCGAGGAAGGTGGCGGTGCCCTTGTACTGCGCGGTGATGGGCCCCACCTTCACCTTGACCACCCCGCGGTAGTCGTCGCCCTCGACCTCCTGGAGCTGCGCGCCGGGGAGCAGCGGGGCGATCCGCTCGACGTCGGTCAGCACGGCGAAGGCCTGCTGCGGTGGCACGCTCACCCGGAAGTCGTTGGCCAGCTCCATGCTGTGAGGTCCTCCACGGTGTCGATGTCTGCAGGGTTGCCGGAGCAACCTACTTCGCCCACGAGGTCGGGCCGCCCGGCGATGAGCACCCGGGCGCCGGCATCGCCCTCGGTGGGCAGAAGCGGCCACACTTCGGCGGCCAGGCGCACGGGGTTCCCCCGCCGTCCGCCGTAGGTGGCCACCGCGACCGGGGCGGCGGCGCCGGCGACGGCCCGCCACGCCGCCGCCTCGACCATCGGCTGGTCGCCCAGGCCGACCACCAGCCCGGTGGCACCCGCCGCCTCGGCCCATGAGACGGCCACCTGCAGCGATGTCGCCTGCCCGTCGGCCCACCTCGGGTTGCCGACGACGTGCGCTCCGTCGGGCACCGCGGCGGTCACGTCGACGCTGCCTGCGACCACGACGACCGGCCCGATGCCGGCGTCGAGCGCGGCGCGGACGGCCCACCACAGCACCGGCCGGCCGTCGCGCCAGGGGGCCAGCAGCTTGTGGGATCCGGGACCGCCCCGGAACCGGCTGCCGGCGCCGGCGGCCAGCACGGCGGCGACCGTCACCGCGCAGCCGCCGGGCCGGTGGGCCCGTCGACGTGGATCGGCCCGCTCCGGTCGCGCAGCGAGGGGGCCGATCGGCCGGCCCGCAGGGCGATCACCTCGGCGCAGATCGACACGGCCGTCTCCTCCGGTGTGCGGGCGCCGAGGTCGAGGCCGATGGGCGACATCAGCCGGGCCAGGCCGGCGTCGTCGACGCCGGCCGCCCGCAGGCGGGCGGTGCGCTCGTCGTGGGTGCGGCGGCTGCCCATGACGCCGAGGTAGCCGACGCCGGTGCCGAGGGCGGCGACGATGGCGGGCACGTCGAACTTCGGGTCGTGGGTCAACACGCACACGGCGTCTCGGGGCCCGAGCGACGGCCCCACCTCGGCGAGGTGCTTGTCGGGCCACGCCACCACGACCTCGTCGGCCATCGGGAACCGGGCCCGGGTGGCGAAGACGGGGCGGGCGTCGCAGACCGTCACCCGGTAGCCGAGCACCTTGGCGACCCGGGCCAGGGCGGCGGTGAAGTCGACGGCACCGAAGATGACCATGGCCGGCGGGGGGGCGAACGACTCGACGAACACCGCCAGGTCGCGCCCGCGTGCTTCGCCGCGCCGCCCGTAGTGGCGCGTCACGGTGGCGCCCACCGCCAGCTCGCCGAGGGTGTCGCGCACCACGACCCGGTCGAGGTCGGCGTCGCCGAGCGTGCCGAGGCTGCGGTGCGCGGCGCCGGGGGTGGCGCCCGGAAGCACCAGCACCTTGGCGCCGAGCAGCTCGGCGGGCCCTTCCACCACCTCGGCCAGGGCGGCCGGCTGCTCGGCGCGCACCGCAGCGGCGAGGGCCTCGTAGATGCCGGCGCCGCTCACCAGTCGAGCGGCTCGATGAACAGGCGGATGGTGCCCCCGCAGGTCAGTCCGACGGCGAAGGCCTCGTCGTCGGAGTAGCCGAAGGTGGCCAGGTGCGGCCCGGCGCTGCCGTCGAGCACGTCGAGCGCCTCGGCGACGACCGCTCCCTCCACGCAGCCGCCCGAGACCGAGCCGGCCACCTCGCCCTGGTCGTTGACGACCATGGCCGCTCCGGGCAGGCGGGGGCCCGACCCCTCCACGCCGACGACCCGGGCCAGGGCGACGCGGCGGCCGGCGGCCCGCCAGCGGTCGATGTCGGCGAGCAGCTCTCTCACGCGGACCTCCTCCTGCCGGGGCGACGCCCGGCGACGATGGCGGCGAGGTCGTCGAGGGCGGCCAGCGAGTGGCCCTCGACGAACTCGTCGACGTGCGGCAGTGCGGCGGCCATGCCCCGCGCCAGGGGCGCGTAGCCGGGCGTGGCCTTGAGCGGGTTGACCCACACCACCCGCGACGCGACCCGCTGCAGCCTGGCCATCTCGGCGCCGAGTCGGTCGGGGTCGCCGCGGTCCCAGCCGTCGCTGAGCACCACCACCACCGCGCCGCGGGCCATGCCGCGTACGCCGAAGCGGTCGTTGAACGCGGCGAGGCCGTCGCCCAGCCGGGTGCCACCGGACCAGTCGACGACCTCGTCGGCGGCCCGGCGGAGTGCGACCTCGGCGTCGCGGGTGGCGAGCTGGCGGGTGAGGCGGGTGAGGCGGGTGCCGAGGGCGAACACCTCGACGTCGCCGCCCCGACGGGCGGCGACCGCCGCCTGGGCGAAGCGCAGGCAGGCGCGGGCGTAGGGCTCCATGGACCCGGAGACGTCGGCGAGCAGCACGAGGCGGCGGGGCCGCCACGACGGCTCGCGCCCGGGCCGGGCCAGCGGCTCGCCGCCGGTGCGCAGGGAGCGGCGCAGGGTGGCCCGCAGGTCGGGGCGGCGGGTGGGGTGGCGGGTGGGGCGCAGCCGGCGGGTGCGGCGCAGGTCGGCACCCACGCGCAGGGCCGCGAGCAGGCGGCTGGCCTCGGCCCACTCGGAGCGGTCGAGGGCGGCGAGGTCCTTGTGGCGCAGCACCTCCACGGCGCTGAACCGCACCGCCTGCACGTCGTCGGCTCGGTCGTCGGCGCCGTCGTCACCGCCCGGCGCGGGCCCGTCCTCGGCCTCGTCGAGGGCGAGGGTCACGGGGGTGGTGGCCGTCGGCGACGGGCGCCACGACCCGGCACCTTCCCACCACGCCGCGAACACCCGCTCGTAGGTGGGCAGGTCCTCCGGCCGGCGCACGAGGGTGGCCCGCCCGGCGTGGCGGACCCGGTCGCGCGAGCCGAGCCCGACGAGCGCCAGGGCGGCCACGAAGTCGATTGCCGCACCGGTGGGCACGTCGATGCCGGCCCGGCGCAGCACCCGCGCGAACCCGACGGCGAGGCGCTCCGGTGCCGCCGGCGGGGAGCCGGCCGCTGCTTCAGGCGCCACGGGCCACCGCGGCCCGCACCAGCTCGGCGATGCCGCCGTCGCGGACGCGGGCCTGGTCTTCTTGGTACTTGAGCACGGTGCCGAGGGTCAGCTCGACGCTGCGCTCGTCGACCTCCCGCCGGCCGAGCGCCGCCAGCGCCGCGGTCCAGTCGATGGTCTCGGCCACCCCGGGCGGCTTGTAGAGGTGCATCTGGCGGAGCCCCTCGACGGCGGCGGCCACCTGACGGCCCAGCACCTCGGGGGCGTGCGGCACACGGAGGCGCACGATCGCCACCTCACGGTCGAAGTCGGGGTGGGCGACCCAGTGGTAGAGGCAGCGGCGCTTGAGGGCGTCGTGCACGTCGCGGGTGCGGTTGGAGGTGAGCACCACCACCGGGGGCACGACGGCCCGGATGGTGCCGAGCTCGGGCACGGTCACCGCCCACTCGGAGAGCACCTCGAGCAGGAACGCCTCGAACTCGTCGTCGGCCCGGTCGACCTCGTCGATCAGCAGGACCGGGGGCGGCCCGTCGCCGTGGTCGATGGCCGCCAGCACCGCCCGGCGGATGAGGAACCGCTCGTGGTAGAGCGCGCCCTCGTCGACCCGCTCGCCGCTCACCTCGGCGGTGCGCACGGCGAGCAGCTGGCGGGCGTGGTCCCACTCGTAGACCGCCTGGGCGACGTCGATGCCCTCGTAGCACTGCAGGCGCAGCAGTGGGCCGCCCGTGGCGGCGGCGAGCACCTTGGCGATCTCGGTCTTGCCGACGCCCGCTTCGCCCTCGAGCAGCAGCGGACGGGCAAGGGCCAGGGCCAGGAACACGGACGTCGCCAAGCCCTCGTCGGCCAGGTAGCCCTGGCCGGCGAGGGCGGCGGCAACCTCGTCGACGTCGGCCGGCACCCGGGCGAGCATGCCGCCAGGGTACGGGTGGCCGTCGCCGACCGTCGCCGGGGCGGTCAGGAGACCCCGGCCTCCTGCAGGGCCCGCCGCACCAACACCTGGGCGAGGTGGCGGCGGTACTCGGCGCTGGCGTTGAGATCGGACGGCGGCTCGAGCCCGTCGGCCGCATGGGCGGCGGCGTCGGCGGCACCCGCTCCGCCGTCGACGGCCTGCTCGACGGCGGCGGCGCGCACCGGCGTCGAGCCCATGTTGACCAGCGCAACGCCGGTGCTGCCGTTGTGCACGGCGGCCACCCCGACGATCGCCCAGTCCTGGGCGCGGCGGTTGAACTTCTGGAACGACCAGCCCGCACCGGCGAGGCGGGGCACCGAGATCTCCGTGAGCACCTCGTCGGGCGCCAGCGCCGTCTCGAGGAAGCCTTGGAAGAAGTCGCCGGCGGGGATCTCCCGGCTGCCCGACGGGCCCACCGCGGTGAGGGTGGCGCCGAGGGCGAGCACCACCGCCGGCAGGTCGGAGGCGGGGTCGCCGTGGGCGATCGACCCGCCGATGGTGCCGCGGTGGCGCACCTGGGGGTCACCGACCTGGCCGGCGGCGTGCGCCAGCAGCGGGACCTCGCGCGCCAGGAGGTCGGAGTGCTCGACGTCGGTGTGCCGGGTGAGGGCGCCGATGCGCACCCGGTCGCCGTCTTCTCGGATGTAGTCGAGGTCGCGCAGGCGGCCGATGTCGACCAGCATCGACGGGGCGGCGAGCCGGAGCTTCATCAGTGGCAGCAGCGAGTGGCCGCCGGCGAGCAGCTTGGCGTCGTCGCCGTGCTCGGCGAGCAGCCCGAGGGCCTCGTCGAGGGAGGTGGGGCGGGCGTAGTCGAACGAAGCGGGGATCATCGGGCTGCTCCCTGTGCGGAGGTGATGGCCTGCCACACCCGCTGGGGTGAGGCGGGCATGGTGATATCGCGCACGCCGAACGGGCGCAGGGCGTCGACGATGGCGTTCATGACAGCTGGCGCCGAGGCGATGGTGCCGGCCTCACCGACCCCCTTGACCCCCATGGGGTTCGACGGCGACGGGGTCACGGTGTGGTCGAGCTCGAAGCTCGGGAACTCGGTGGCCGACGGCACCATGTAGTCGAGGAGGCTGGAGGTCACCAGGTTGCCGTCGTCGTCGTAGACGGCCTCCTCGAGCAGCGCCTGCGCCGCCCCCTGCACGATGCCGCCGTGCAGCTGGCCCTCGACGATCATGGGGTTGACCTGGTTGCCGCAGTCGTCGACGGCGATGTAGCGGGCCACCGCCACCGCACCGGTCTCGGTGTCGACCTCGACGACGCAGACGTGGGTGCCGAAGGGGAACGTGAAGTTCGGCGGGTCGAAGTGGCTCGACGCCTCCAGGTTCGGCTCGACCCCGTCGGGCAGGTTGTGGGCGGTGAACGCCGAGAACGCCACGTCGGAGAGGGCGATCCCACGGTCGGGCGAGCCCTTGACCCGGAAGGTGCCTCCCGACAGCTCGAGGTCGTCGGCCGACGCCTCGATCAGGTGCGCAGCGATCGTGCGGGCCTTGTCGATCACCCGGTCGGTCGCCAGGTAGACGGCCGTGCCGCCGACGGCGAGCGAGCGGCTGCCGTAGGTGTCGAGGCCGTGGGGGGCGATGGCGGTGTCGGAGTGGAGCACGTCGACGTCGGCGGGGTCGATGCCGAGCTTGTCGGCGACGATCATCGCCCAGCTCGTCTCGTGGCCCTGGCCGTGGGGGGCGGTGCCGGTGACCACCTGCACCTTGCCGGTGGGCAGCACCCGCACGGTCGCCGCCTCCCAGCCGCCCGACCCGAAGCCGAGGCCGCCGAGGGCGCGCGACGGCGCCAGGCCGCACATCTCGAAGTAGGAGGAGATGCCGATGCCCAGCTGCTTGCTGTCGCCCGCCTCACGGCGGCGGGCCTGCTCGGCGCGCAGGTCGTCGTAGCCAGCCATCTGGAGGGCCCGTTCGAGGGCCGGCCCGTAGTTGCCGGAGTCGTAGACCAGCCCGGCGGCGGCGGTGTAGGGGAACTTGTCGGCGGAGATGAAGTTCCGGCGGCGGAGCTCGGCGGGGTCGATGCCCATCTCGTCGGCGAGGGCCGACATGGCCCGCTCGATGGCGTACGTGGCCTCGGGACGGCCGGCCCCGCGGTACGCGTCGGTCGGGGTCTTGGTGGTGAACACCCCGGTGCAGCTGAAGCTGAACGCCGGGATGTCGTAGACGCCGCCGTAGAGGAACGAGCCGAGCAGCGGGATGCCGGGGGTGATCAGCTGGAGGTAGCCGCCCATGTCGCCGATCAGGCGCACCCGCACGGCGGTGACCTTGCCGTCGGCGTCGGCCGCCAGCTCGATGTGCTGGATCTGCCCCCGCCCGTGCACGGTGGCCACCGAGTGCTCGGAGCGCTCCTCGACCCACCGCACCGGCTGGCGCAGCTTGCGGGCCAGCACCGTGGCCAGGATCTCCTCGGCGTAGACGTTGAGCTTGGCGCCGAACCCGCCCCCGACCGACGGGGCGACCACCCGCAGGGCGGTCTCGGGGATGCCGGTGGTGACCGCCAGCATCACCTTGAGGATGTGGGGGATCTGGGTGGAGCTGTAGACGGTGACGTCGCCGCCGAAGGGTTGGGGCACGACCACCACCCCGCGGGGCTCCATGGGCGAGGGGATCAGCCGCTGCTGCACGTAGCGCTCCGACACGGTGTGGGCCGCCTCGGCGAACGCCCGCTCGACCGCGTCGGGGTCGGGGGTCAGCTCCCAGGTGTAGGAGCGGTTCGTGCCGAGCGACTCGTGCACCAGCACCCGGTCGGTCATGGCGTCGTCGAGGTCGACCACCGCCGGCAGCGACTCGATGTCGACGACCACCGCCTCGGCGGCGTCGTGGGCCTCGTACTCGCTGCGGGCCACGACCACGGCGACGGCATCGCCCTGGTAGTTGACGGTGCCGGTGGCCAGGGGGTGGTGCACCGGGTTCTTCATGTCGGGGGTGACCGGCCAGGCGCAGGGCATGGGGGCCGCCCAGTCACCGGCCAGGTCGTCGCCGGTGAAGACGGCGACGACGCCCGGCATCGCCGTCGCCTCGGCGGTGTCGATCGAGCGGATGCGGCCGTGGGCGACCTGCGAGCGGACGATGGCCAGGTGCAGGGCGCCGGGCACCACCAAGTCGGCGACGAAGCGCGACTCGCCGGTGAGCAGCGCCGGGTCTTCCCGGCGGCGCAGCCGGGTGCCGAGCACGCCGGCAGGGGCGGCGGCTGGCGGGGTGTCGAGGGCGGTCACGACGCCGCCCCCGCGGTGGCCGTCGGGTCGCCGACGGGCTTGCCGGCCGCGGCCAGCACGGCCCGCACGATGTTGTGGTAGCCGGTGCAGCGGCACAGGTTCCCCTCGAGGCCCTCGCGCACCTTGGCCTCGTCGAGGTCGGGCACCTCCTCGATCAGCGAGACGGCGGCCATCACCATGCCCGGCGTGCAGTAGCCGCACTGCAGGCCGTGGTGCTCGCGAAACGCTTCCTGCACGGGGTGCAGGTCGCCGCCGGTGGCCAGCCCCTCGATGGTCGTGACCTCGCTGCCGTCGGCCTGGGCGGCCAGCATGGTGCAGCTCTTGATCGACTTGCCGTCGAGCAGCACGGTGCACGCGCCGCACGACGAGGTGTCGCAGCCGATGTTCGTGCCGGTGAGCCCGACGACGTCGCGCAGGTAGTGCACGAGCAGGAGCCTCGGCTCCACCTCATGACGCTGCGGCGTCCCGTTGACGGTGACGCTGACCTCCACGTGTCCCCCTTGATATGCAGTGGTGAGTGTTGTGTGCGTTCTAGCGCGCGTTGGCGCTGATGGCCTGCCAGACCCGTTCGGGCGTGGCAGGCATGTCGACGTGGCGCACCCCGAGGTGGGCGAGGGCGTCGACCACGGCGCTCTGGACCGCCGGCGTCGAGCCGATGGTGCCCGACTCGCCGATGCCCTTGGCGCCCAGGGTGTTGAGCGGGGTGGGCGTGGCCATGGGCACCAGCTCGAAGCTGGGCAGCTCGGCGGCGGAGATCATGGCGTAGTCGGCCAGGTTGCCGGTGACCGGGTTGCCGTCGTCGTCGTAGCGGAACTCCTCGAGCAGCGCCTGGGCCGCGCCCTGGGCCAGGCCACCGTGGCGCTGGCCCTCGGCGAGGAGCGGGTTGATGATGGTGCCGGCGTCGTCGCACGCGACGAGGCGCTCGAGGATGACCTTGCCGGTCTCGGCGTCGACCTCGACGACCGCCACGTGGGCGCCGAAGGGGAAGGTGCCGCCCGGGGGGGCCGACCGGTGCTCGACGTCGAGCGGCGCGCCCCGCTCTGCGGCGGCGTCGTGCAGCTCGGACCAGCTGCGGGCCACCGACGGGGTGCCGGCAACGTGGAACGCGCCCTTGTCACGGTCGAGCACGACGTCGTCCGCGTTGGCCTCGAGCAGCTCGGCGGCGAGCGCCTTGGCCCGCTCGACGACCTCGGCGGAGGCCTGGTGCACCGCCAGCCCGCCGGCTTGGAGCGAGCGGCTGCCCATGGTGCCGCCGCCCTCGGGCACCAGGTCGGTGTCGTTGGCCACGAACTCGATGTCGTCCATCGGGATGCCGAGCTGCTCGGAGGCGAGCATCACCCACGCCGTCTCGTGGCCCTGCCCGTGCGGGGAGCTCCCCGTGTAGATGCGGGCCCGTCCGCCCTTGAGGATCTCCACCCGACCGAACTCGCCGGGCGGCCCGGCGCCGTTGGTGACCTCGACGTAGCTCGAGACGCCGATGCCGAGCAGCCGGTGGTCGCCGGCCTGCCGCCGGCGGGCCTGCTCGGCGCGCAGCGCCTCGTAGCCGCTGGCGGCCAGGGCCTGGTCGAGGCTGGCCTCGTAGGCGCCGATGTCGTAGGTCGTCCCCGTCGGGGTGGTGAAGGGGAACGCCTCGGGCTTGACCAGGTTGCGCCGGCGGGCCTCGGCGGGGTCGAGGCCGATCTCGGCGGCGAAGAGGTCGATCGACCGCTCGATCGCGGCGGTCGCCTCGGGGCGGCCGGCGCCCCGGTAGGCGACGGTCGGGTTGGTGTTGGTGACCACCGACGACGAGGAGAAGCCGACCTTGGCGATGTCGTAGGTGCCCGAGGCCATCATGCGGGTGAGGAACGGCAGCACGGCCCCGAGCGAGGGGTAGGCGCCCGCGTCCTGCACCACCTCGAGGCGGTAGGCCAGCACGCGCCCGTCGCGCGTGCCGCCGATGGCGACGTGTTGCACCTGCCCCCGCCCGTGGCCGAGGCTGAGCATGCTCTCCGAGCGGGTCTCGGTCCAGCGCACCGGCCGGCCGGTTCGCTTGGCCAGGAACGGCAGCACCAGGTCTTCGGCGTAGAGGCCGATCTTGGCGCCGAAGCCACCGCCGACGTCGGGGGCCACGACCCGCACCTGGGTGGCGTCGAGCCCGTAGAGGGCGACGAGGGCGTCCCGGGCGCCGTGGGGGTGCTGGTTGCTGGCCCACTGGGTCAGCCGGCCGTCGTCGCCCCAGCGGGCCGCCCCGCTGCGCACCTCGAGCGGGCAGGGCGCCACCCGCTGGTTCACGATGCGGTGGCGCACCACCACGTCGCAGCCGGCGAAGAAGTCGTCGGGCTCGGCCTCGGGCATGGGGATGCACACGTTGGAGCCGGCGTCGGGGAACAGCAGCGTCTCGGCGGTGAGGGCGCTCACGGGGTCGACCACGGCAGGGAGCGGCTCGTAGTCGACCAGCACCGCCTCGGCCGCGTCTTCGCCCTGGTAGCGCTCTTCGGTGAGCACCGCGGCCACGACCTCGCCGACGAAGCGCACCCGATCGGTGGCGATCAGGGGGCGGCCGAACGCGGGAGGGGCCATGCCGGCCGGCAGCAGCGGCAGGTCGACGTCGGCGCCGGTCACCACGGCGACGACGCCGGGCATGGTCGCCGCTTCGGCCACGTCGACCGACGTGATGGCGGCGTGGGCGATCGTGGAGCGCACGAAGGTCACCCACAGGGCCCCGTCGTAGTCCAGGTCGTCGCCGTAGACGCCGCCGGTGGTCAGGAACTTCGGGTCTTCCCGCCGGGTGACCCTGGTGCCGAGGATGCTCACCCCGGCGACACTAGGTCAGCCCCGGCCCGACGTCGTGGTGCTCGTGGTGGCGCTGCCGGCCGGGTGGCCCGAAGCGCCGGCGCGGCTGGTGGTGGAGCTGCGGCTCGTGGTGGAGCTGCGGCTTGCGGGGGTGCTGCGGGCGGAGCCGCTCGAGGCCAGCGCCGGCACGGTCGTCGACGGGGGGTCGGCCTCCCCGGCGGGCACGCCGGGTGCCGGCGGCAGCACCACGTAGGCCTGCTGGCCGGGCATCACCAGGCCGTAGCGCTCACGGGCCAGCCGTTCGATCTCGGCGTCGGTCCGCAGGTCGGCGGCGGCGCGCGCCAGCTTGGCGTTCTCGGTGGAGAGCACCTGCAGCTGCCGGGAGGTCGACGCCAGCGCGGTGCGCTGCTCGAGCCACGTCCGGCCGGGCAGCACGAACAGCACGACCACGGCGACCGCGCTGACGCCGGCAACCAGCCAGACCGCCCGGCGGCGCACCGCCGCGGGGTCGCGGCCCCCGGACGCCGGGTGGCGTCTCACGGCCTCACCGCGCCCAGCGGAACGCCGCCGACCCCGGATAGCGGGCGGCGTCACCCAGACCGTCCTCGATCCGCAGCAGCTGGTTGTACTTGGCGATGCGGTCGGAGCGCGCCAACGAGCCGGTCTTGATCTGGCCGCAGCCGGTGGCGACGGCCAGGTCGGCGATCGTGGTGTCCTCGGTCTCCCCCGACCGGTGCGACATGACCGCGGCGTACCCGGCCCTGGCGGCGAGGGCCATGGTGTCGAGCGTCTCGGTGAGGGTGCCGATCTGGTTGACCTTCACCAGGATGGCGTTGGCCACCCCTTCCTCGATGCCGCGGGCGAGGCGGACCGTGTTGGTGACGAACAGGTCGTCGCCCACCAACTGCACCCGGTCGCCGAGCGACGCCGTGAGCGCGGCCCAGCCGTCCCAGTCCTCCTCGG
>DASTHS010000023.1:0-4206 GCA_035718085.1 Acidimicrobiales bacterium
GGCTGCCCGACATCCTCGACGCCCGTGAGGCGGTCGACACCAAGGTGGCCGAGCTCGCCGCTCGACGCCGCACTGCCGACGACCTGGCCGCGCTCGACGCCGCCCTGGCCCGCATGGGCCGCGACATCGACGAGGGCCTCGACGGTGCCTCCGGCGACGAGCTGTTCCACCAGGCGTTGGTGCAGGCCGCCCACAGCCCCGTGCTGGCCAGCCTCTACGGCCACATCGCCGGGATGATCAAGGAGAGCCGCATCGAGTCGCTTCGCCAGCCCGGCCGGCCGCCGAAATCGCTGGCCCAGCACCGGGGCATCGCCGACGCCGTGCGCTCCGGTGACACCGAGCAGGCGGCCAGGGCGGCGCGCCACCACGTCGAGACCGTGCGCAAGGTGCGGCTCCTCGACTGGGACCCCGACGAGACCGACTGACGACAGGGAGGCCCACCACGGATCCCCTCTGGAAGCTGACGGCCACCGAGGCGGTGCAGGCGGTCGCCTCGGGGCGGGCGTCGGTGAGCGACATCGCCGCGTCGCTCATCGCCCACGCCGCGGCCCACGACCCCGCCGTGCGCGCCTGGCGCTGCCGTGACGACGACGCGGTGCTGGCCCGGGCCGCCGACCTGGACCGCAGCGCGCCCGGTCCGCTCACCGGCGTGATGGCCGGCGTCAAAGACCTCATCGACACCGCCGACCTGCCCACCGGCTACGGCTCCGAGCTCTTCGACGGCCACCGCCCGGCCGTCGATGCGCCCGTGGTGGCCGCCCTGCGGGCCGCCGCGGTCACGGTGCTGGGCAAGACCGAGTCGACGGAGTTCGCCCTGTTCCGGCCGACGCGGACGCGCAACCCGGTCGACCCGGCCCGCACCCCGGGCGGGTCCTCCAGCGGCTCGGCGGCCGCCGTGGCCGCCGGCATGGCCCAGGTGGCCCTCGGCACCCAGACCGCCGGCTCGGTGGTGCGCCCCGCCGCCTACTGCGGGGTCTACGGCTACAAGCCGGCCATCGGCTGGGCGTCGACGGAGGGCATCTGGCGCCTGGCCGAGCACCTCGACACCGTCGGGCTCTTCGCCCGCCGGGCCGCCGACCTGGCGCTGCTGCACGGTGCCGCCGCCCTTGCCACGGCGGCCGGGGCCCGGCCGCGACCGGGCCGGGGCCGCCCCGCTCCCGGCGCGGTCGCCGTGCTCGACACGACCCCCTGGGGCCCGGTCACCGGCGACGTCGACGCCGCGGTGCGCAGGGTCGCCGACCGACTCGCCGATGCGGGGTGGGCGGTGGAAGGGCTGGCCATGCCGTCCACGTGGCTGCACCTCCCGGAGGCCCACGAGACGATCATGGCCGTCGAGGTGGCCCGCAACCTGCGAGCGGCCCTCGGCGACCGACTCGCCTCCGCATCACCGGCTGCCCTCGCCGTGGTCGCCCGGGGTGACCAGACCCCCCCAGCCGCCTACCACGACGCGTTGGCCGCCGTCGCCGACGCCCGCCGGGCGCTGGGAGCGACCGCGCCGGTCGTCGACGTCATCGTGTGCCCGAGCGCGCCCAGCGCGGCGCCCCTGGGCCTCGACGCCACCGGCGACCCGGTGATGTGCCGGGCGGCCACGGCCCTGGGCCTGCCCGCCGCCAACCTGCCCTACGTGCGCCGGGCCGACGGGCTCCCCGTCGGCGTGCAGGCCATCGCACCCGGCGGCGACGACGCTGCCTTCCTCGCCGACCTGCTGGCGATCGAGGGCGCCTTCGACGAGGCCGAGGTGGCCCCCTTCCCCCCGGGTCTGTGACCGCACGGCGACGCCCCGAGCGCCCCGCACTGGGCCGGCCGGGCGGCCCGTGGCCGGGCTGCCCGCGTCGCGGTCAGCCCCCGAGGTAGGCGCTCGCCAGCCTCGGGTCCTCGGCCACCTCGGCGGCCTCGCCGCTGAGGATGACCCGCCCGTTGGCGAGGACGACGGCGCGGTCGGCCAGGCGCAGGGCGGCCCGGTTCTGCTCGACGATGACCACCGTGGTGCCCGTCGAGCCGATGGCCCGGACGGCGTCGAGCACCTGCTTGATGATGATGGGCGCGAGGCCGAGGGTGGGCTCGTCGAGGAGGAGCAGCGAGGGTCGGGTCATGGCGGCGCGGGCGATGGCGAGCATCTGCTGCTCCCCGCCGGAGAGGTTCCCGGCCGCTTGGGTGGCCCGCTCCCCGAGCACGGGGAAGCGCACGTACGCCTCTTCGATCCGCTCCATCGCCTCGCTGCGCTTCAACAGGTGGCACCCGACGAGGAGGTTCTCCCGGACGGTGAAGTCGGGGAACACCTGCCGGCCCTCCGGGCTGAGGGCGATGCCCAGCGCCAACCGCTGCGACGGCGCCAGGCGGGTGATGTCGGTGCCGCGGTAGTGCACGCTGCCCCGGGTGGCGCGCACGGTGCCGGCGATCGCCTTGAGCGTGGTGCTCTTGCCCGCCCCGTTCGCCCCCATGATGCAGGTGATCGAGCCCTCGGCGGCGGTCAGGCTCACGTCGCGCACCGCCCGCACGGCGCCGTAGGAACAGGAGAGGCCTCGAAGTTCGAGCACGGCTACTCCTCCCCCAGGTAGGCGGCCAGGACCCGGGGGTTCTCGCGAACCTCCTGCGGGGTGCCTTCGGCGATCTTGCGACCGAAGTCCATCACGACCACGTGGCTCGACACGCCGAGCACCAGCTCCATGTCGTGGTCGATCAGCACCACGCTGGCGTCATAGGCGCGCGGCACCTCGGCGATGGCGGTGGAGAGCCACTCCCGCTGCCCGTCGGCCAGGCCGGCGGCCGGCTCGTCCAAGAGCACCAGCGTCGGCGCCGCGGTGAGGGCCCGGGCCATGTCGACCAGCTTCTGGTCGCCGAAGGACAGCTCGCCCGCCAGGCGGTCGCGCAGGGCGTCGATCCGCATGAACTCCAGGGCGTCGCGCGCCCGTTCCTTGGCCAGGCGCTCGTGGCGCCGGTGCCTGGGCAACCGGAAGCTGTTGGCGAACAGCCCGGCGGGCCGCACGTGGTCGGCGCCGATCATCAGGTTCTCCAGCACGGTGAGGTTGGCGAACAGCGCCACGTTCTGGAAGCTGCGGGCCACCCCCAACCCCACCAGGCGGTGCGGGGGCAGCGACAGCAGGTCGGTGCCCCGGTAGGTCACCGACCCCTCCTGCGGCTGGTAGAAGCGGCTGACGACGTTGAGCGCCGATGTCTTCCCCGCCCCGTTCGGGCCGATGAGCGCGGTGATCTCGCCGTCTTTCACGGTCAGGTCCAGGCCGTTGATGGCGTAGACACCACCGAACGACAACGTCACACCGGACAGCTCGAGCATCTATTCGACTTCCTCTGCGCCTGCGACGGTGACGGGCGACGGGGAGGCGGCAACGGCGGCGGGCCCCTGCGCCGAGGCCTCGTCCCTGTTGCCCGCCCGCCGGCGCCGGATGGCGCCCGGTATCGAGACGAGCCCGCCGGGGCTGAGCACCAACAGCGCGACGACCACACCGCCGACGATGGTGGTCGACTCGCCCGGCAGGCTCGAGGTGGCGTTCTGCACCAGCACCAGCACGGCGGCCCCGATGATCGAGCCCCACACCGACGCCGCGCCCCCCACCATCACGACCGCCAGCAGCAGCAGCGACAGCGAGAAAGGGAACGAGTCGGGTGACACGATGCCCTGGTAGTGGGCGAAGAGGTCGCCGGCCACGCCGGCGTAGAAGGCACTCACGGTGAACAGCAGCACCTTGGCCCGGGCGACGTTGACGCCCATCGCCGCCGCCCCGGCCTCGCTGTCGCGCACCGCCTGGAACGCCCGGCCGGTGCTCGAACGCAGCATGGCGATGATCAACAGGAAGCACAGTGCCACGACGATCAACGCCACGTAGTAGAACGACACCGGCGAGCTGAAGGTGAGCGAGTTGATGTGCGCGGGCCCGACCACCAGGCCGGTGTAGCCGCCGGTGATCGAGGTCATGTCGTTGGCGATCTGGGGCACCGCCACGCCAAAGCCGATGGTCACGACCGCCAGGTAGCTGCCCCGGAGCCGGCCGGTGGGCAGGCCGAGCAGGAAGCCGACCAGCGCCGTCGCCAGGCCGGCGAGCAGCACCTCCAGCGGGAACGCCAGGCTGGGCAGGTGCTGGGCCAGCAGCGCCGCGGAGTACCCCCCGACGCCCAGCAGGCCGGCGTGGCCGATCGAGATCTGCCCCCCGTAGCCGACGAGCAGGTTGAGGGTCAGCACCAGCAACG
>DASTHS010000024.1:0-4289 GCA_035718085.1 Acidimicrobiales bacterium
GTTCGACCTGCGGAACATGATCTACACCCACCTGTCGCGCATGTCGTTCGACTTCTACGACCGGGTGCAGACCGGGCAGCTGATCTCACGAGCCAACTCCGACATCCGCTCGGTGCAGATGTACCTCACCTTCGGCCCGTCGATCCTGGTGCAGTGCCTGGTCGCCCTGGTGGCCTTCGGCTACATGCTGCGCACCGACGCCCTGCTGGCCGTGGTGGCCATGGGCGCCATGCCGTTCATCTACGTGGCCAGCGTGCGGATGCGCCGCCGGCTGTTCCCGGTGTCGTGGCTCATCCAGTCGCGCCTGGCCGAGGTCGCCACCATCGTCGACGAGAACGTCAACGGGGTGCGGGTGGTGAAGTCCTTCGCCGCCGAGGGCCGCCAGCTCGACCTGCTGGCCCGGGCGGCGGAGCGGGTGCGGTGGGCGTACGTGAAAGACGCCGACATCCGGGCGCAGTTCACCCCCCTGGTGCAGAACCTCTCCCAGCTGGGCCTGGCCCTGGTCGTGCTGGTCGGCGGCTACCTGGTGGTCCACGACCGGCTGCAGGTCGGCACCATCCTCACCTTCAGCTTCTGGATCGCCATGCTGCAGGCGCCGTTCCAGATGCTCGGCATGATGATCATGCTCGGCCAGCGGGCGTCGGCGTCGGCCCAGCGCATCTACGAGGTGCTCGACCGGGCCCCGTCGGTCACCGACGCCGACGACGCCGTCGACCTGACCGCCTGCGCCGGGGACGTCGACTTCGACGCCGTCACCTTCCGCTACAGCGCCGACGGCCCGGCGGTGCTCGACGGCTTCAGCCTGCACGTGCCGGCGGGCCAGACGGTGGCGGTGGTCGGGCGCACCGGGTCGGGCAAGTCGACCATCGCCCGCCTGCTCGACCGGTTCTACGACGTCGAGGCGGGGGCGGTGCGCGTCGACGGCACCGACGTGCGCCGCCTGACCCTGGCCAGCCTGCGGGCCAACGTGGGCATCGTCCTCGACGAGCCGTTCCTCTTCTCGATGTCGGTGCGCGACAACATCGCCTACGGCCGCCCCGACGCCGACTTCGCCGACATCGAGGCGGCGGCCCGGGCGGCGGGGGCCGACGGGTTCATCCGGGAGCTGGCCGCCGGCTACGACACGGTGGTCGGCGAGCGGGGCTACACCCTCTCGGGCGGCCAGCGCCAGCGCATCGCCATCGCCCGCACCCTGCTGGTCAACCCCCCGGTGCTGGTGCTCGACGACGCGACCAGCGCCATCGACGTGCAGGTGGAGCTGGAGATCCACTCCAGCCTGCGCCGGCTCATGGCCGGCCGCACCACGATCATCGTCGCCCACCGCCTCTCGACGATCAACCTGGCCGACCGGGTGGTGCTCGTCGACGGCGGCCGGGTGGTGGCCGACGGCACCCACGCCGAGCTGCTGGCCACCGTGCCCCTCTACGCCGAGGTGCTGGCCCAGGCCGACGACACCGCCGGCGCCGGCGACGCCCTGAGCGCGGAGGGCGCCCGATGATGTCGATGGGCGGCGGGGGCGGCGCCATGTTCGGCGGCGGGTCGCGCTCGGCGGCCAACCCCGGCGGCGGGCTGCCCTTCGCCGGGGTGCCCCCCGAGATGCAGGCCGGCGTCGACGAGCTGCTGGCCGTCGAACCCGAGCACCCGGCGGCGCCGGTGCCCTTCAGCTACCGGGCCGACGCCGAGGCGGCCACCCCGCTCACCCTCCGCCACCTGGTGGGGCGCCACTGGCGCCTGGCCGCCGCCGCGGTGGCGTTCGTGCTGGTGGTCAGCGTGGTCAACCAGGCCGGCCCCGAGCTGATCAGCTACGGCATCAACCACGGCATGATCCCCCGGCGCATGTCGGTGGTGGTGACCGTCGGGGTGGCCTACCTGGCATCGATCGCGGTGACCGCCGTCGCCCAGCGGGCCATGGTGCGGGTCACCGGGCGGCTGGCGGCGGGGGTGATGCACGACCTGCGGGTGCGGGTGTTCGCCCACCTCCAGCGCCTCGGCCTCGACTTCTTCACCTCGGAGAAGGCGGGGGTGGTGATGACCCGCATGACCAGCGACATCGAGAACCTGCAGCAGCTGCTGCAGGACGGCCTGGCCCAGCTGGCGGTGCAGGCCCTCACCATGGTGGTGATCACCGCGATCCTCTTCGCCACCAACGTGTGGCTGGCGCTCTTCGCCGTCGGGCTGGTCGCCCCGGTGCTGGCGGCGGGGTCGGTGTGGTTCCAGCG
This sequence comes from Acidimicrobiales bacterium, assembly GCA_035718085.1. Classification (GTDB taxonomy): domain Bacteria; phylum Actinomycetota; class Acidimicrobiia; order Acidimicrobiales; family Palsa-688; genus DASTHS01. The sequence goes on from DASTHS010000024.1 coordinate 2,220, forward strand.
GTCGTCGACGCGGGCCTACGACCGGGTGCGCGACGGCATCGCCAACGTGCTCGCCGACCTGTCGGAGACCCTGCACGGGGTGCGGGTGGTGGCCGCCCACAACCGCCAGGCGGCCAACGTGGTGCACCACCGCAACGTGGTCGGCGCCTACCGCGACGCCAACTACGCCACCGCCCGCCTCAACGCCGTCTACGGCCCGGGCACCCAGATGCTCGGCTACCTGGCCCAGGGCGGCATGCTCGCGATCGGCGGCACCATGGTGCTGCACCGCTCGCTCAGCGTCGGTGCCCTCACCGCCTTCTTCCTCTACCTCAACCGCTTCACCGCCCCGATCCAGCTGCTCGTGCAGCAGTACACGACGTTCCAGCAGTCGCAGGCGTCGCTGACCAAGCTGCGCACCCTGCTGGCCACCGGCCCGTCGGTGACCGAGCGGCCCGACGCCGAGGTGCTGGCCCCCATCGAGGGCGAGATCACCTTCCGGGGGGTGAGCTTCGGCTACGACCCGGCGGCCCCGGTGATCCGCGACGTCGACCTGACCATCGCCGCCGGCGAGACGGTGGCCTTCGTCGGGCCGACCGGCGCCGGCAAGTCGACGCTGGCCAAGCTGGTGACGCGCTTCTACGACCCGACGGCCGGCACCGTGGCCATCGACGGCCACGACCTGCGCGACGTGGCCGTTGGGTCGCTGCGCCGCCAGCTCGGCGTGGTGCCCCAGGAGCCGTTCCTCTTCGCCGGCAGCGTCCGCGACAACGTGGCGTTCGCCGCCCCCGACGCCACCGACGAGGAGGTGTGGGAGGCGGTGCGCGCCGTGGGGCTCACCGACGTGGTCGAGCGCATGCCCGCCGGGCTCGACACCGTCGTGCACGAGCGCGGGCAGTCGCTGTCGTCGGGCGAGCGCCAGCTGCTCGCCCTGGCCCGGGCGTTCATGGCCCGGCCGCGGGTGCTGGTGCTCGACGAGGCCACCTCCAACCTCGACCTGGCGTCGGAGACCAAGATCGAGGCGGCCCTCGACGTGCTGCTGCAGGGCCGCACCGCGGTGCTCATCGCCCACCGGCTGTCGACGGCCATGCGCGCCGACCGGATCGTCGTGGTCGACGACGGGCGCATCGTGGAGGCCGGCTCCCACGACGAGCTGGTGGCCCGCGGCGGGCGCTACGCCGAGATGTACGGCACCTGGGCCAGCCACGCCGCCGCCTGATCACCCGACCGCCTGATCACCCGACGGCTGATCACCCGACCGTCGAACCGCCGGAACCGGCTGAACGACCGCCGGTCAGCCGCCGGTCAGCCGCCGGTGAGCAGGCGGGCGGCGGCGCGCCGGCCGGGCAGCTTGACCACCTCGATGGCGTGCGGCAGCTGCTCTTTGATGGCGCTGTCGTGGGTGACGACCAGCACCTGGCGGAACCGGCCGCGGAGGCGTTCGAGGGCGGCGAGCATGCGCTCCTTGCGCTCGTCGTCGAGGGGGCCGAACACCTCGTCGAGCACCAGCAGGCCCACCGACCCGCCCGACTGGAAGCGGATGTGCTCGCTGATGGCGACGCGCAGCGCCAGGTTGGCCAGGTCGACCTCGGAGCCGGAGAACCGCTCGAGGCCGTAGCTCCGGCCGGCGTCGCTGATGCGCAGCCCGTAGGTCTCGGGGTCGACCTGCAGCTCGTCGTACTCGTGGTCGGTCAGCTCGCCGAACAGCTCGGCGGCCTGCACGGCCAGGCGGGGCCCGACCGACGCCACGACGGTGTTGCGGAAGTCGGCCAGCAGGTCGGCCACCCGGGCCAGGTGCAGGCTGTCGGCGGCCAGCTGGCCCAGGGTGGCGTGCTGGGCGCGGGCGTCGGCGACGCGCTGGCGGGCCCCGTCGGCGGTCGAGCGGGCGGCGGCCTCGGCCACCCGGGCCGCCTCGGCCTGGCGGGCGGCGCCGCGGGCGGCGGCGCTCGCCTCGTCGGCCCGCCGGCGGGCGTCGGCCAGGGCGGCGGCGTCGAAGCCGAGCGAGCGCACCTTGTCGCGCAGCGCCTGCAGCTCGGCGTCGGCGCCGGCCGCCGCCAGCTCGGCGTCGGCCAGGGCGGCGCGCACCTGGGG
>DASTHS010000025.1:0-5961 GCA_035718085.1 Acidimicrobiales bacterium
CGAGGGGGGTGGCGCGGGCACCTGCTGGCGGTGGTCGTCGCCGCCCCGGCTGTGCCATGACCACCCGGCGCCGGCCAGGAAGCCGGCGGCGACGGCCAGCTGCAGCGCCCGGTGGGGCACCACGGCGACGAGCAGCCCGCCGACGGTCACGGCGATGGCGACGTGCACCACGAACGCGACGCTGGCCCCGACCCACACCGCCAGCGGACGGCCACGTGACGCCAACGCCAGCGAGGCGAACATCGTCTTGTCGGGCAGCTCCCCGAGGAAGATCACGGGGAAGACCGCAGCCACGTCGGTGATCTGCACGGGCTCCTCGGCCGGGCCCGGGCGGCACGCCTCCCGGCCCGGCCACGTCGGTGGTCGGATCCGGAAGGTCTCGCCCGCCTCTGCGCCCGACCCGCCGGAGCGTGCCGTCGCCGGGGCCCGCCGGCCGGGCGCCGAGGCACCAGGATGTCGACCGGGCGGTTGGGGGCTACTCCCCTTCGCAGTGCCCACCGTACCGGCTGGGCCGACGGCGGCGGGCCGGCGGGGTGCCGGCGAGGCGGTGTGCGGGTGCCCTCAGGGGGCGCCCAGGGTGCCTTCGACCACCTCGACGAGGGCGGCGGCCACCGCCGACGCCTCCTGCTCGGACGGCGCCTCCACCATCACCCGCACCAGCTTCTCGGTGCCGCTCGGGCGCAGCAGCACCCGGCCGCGCCCGGCGAGGGCGGCCGACGCCGAGTCGACGGCGTCCCACACCTCCTCGGCCGCCTCGAGGCCCTGGCGGTCGGCGACGCGCACGTTGCGCAGCACCTGGGGCATGCGGGTCATCACCGCAGCCGCAGCCCGGGCCAGGGGCACACCCGAGCGGACCACCAGATCGGCGAGCATGAGGCCCGACAGCATGCCGTCGCCGGTGGTCGCCAGGTCGCGGAAGACCACGTGCCCCGACTGCTCGCCGCCGAGCGACCAGCCATGGGCGTCGAGCTCGGCGAGCACGTTGCGGTCACCGACGGCCACGGTCGCCACGTCGATGCCGGCGGCCTCCATGGCCCGGTGGAAGCCCAGGTTGGTCATCACGGTGACCACCACGGTGTCGCCGGCCAGGCGGCCGGCGGCACGCAGGTCGAGGGCGAAGAGGGCCAGCAGACGGTCGCCGTCGACCACGGCACCGTCGGCGGCCACGGCGATCACCCGGTCGGCGTCACCGTCGAAGGCGAGGCCGAGGTCGGCCTCGGAGGCCACGACGGTGGCGGCCAGGCCGCCCGGGTCGGTGGCGCCGCAACCGGCGTTGATGTTGGTGCCGTCGGGGGCGGAGCCGAGCACGGCGACCACCTCGGCGCCGGCCGCCTGGAAGACGCGCGCCGCCAGCCCGGCGGCGGCGCCGTGGCCGCAGTCGAGGGCGACGCGCAGCCCGCCGAGCGAGCGCCCACCGAGCTGCGCCACCAGGTGGTCGGCGTACCAACCGGCGGCGGCGGGGTCGCTGCCCACCACCCCGAGGTCGAGCCCCGACCGGCCCGGCTGCGCCGGCGCCGCCGCCAGCAGCTCGGCCTCGATGGCGGCCTCGGCGTCGTCGGACAGCTTGAGCCCGCCAGGTGCGAGCAACTTCACGCCGTTGTCGGCGAAGGGGTTGTGCGAGGCGGACACCACCGCCCCGGCCGCGCCGCGCGCCGCGCACAGGGCGGCCACGCCGGGGGTCGGCAGCACGCCCACGTCGACGACGTCGACCCCCTCGGAGGCCAGCCCGGCAGCCAGGGCGGCCACGAGCAGGGGGCCCGAGCGGCGGGTGTCGCGCCCGACGACCACCTGCGCCCCGGGCGCTACGAGGCCCCGGGCGGCGACCCGCCCGAGGCCCGTCACGAGCTCGACCGTCAGCTCGGTGCCGGCAACGCCGCGCACCCCGTCGGTGCCGAAGCGGAGCACGGCGTCGCCGCTAGCGCTTGGAGTACTGCGGCGCCTTGCGGGCCTTCTTGAGGCCGTACTTCTTCGATTCCTTCTCCCGGGCGTCACGGGTGAGGAAGCCGGCCCGCTTGAGCGGGGGCCGGGCGTCGGGGTCGAGCTCGGCCAGGGCCCGGGCGATGCCGAGGCGGAGGGCGCCGGCCTGCCCCGACACGCCGCCGCCACCCATGGTGGCGTCGACGTCGTAGGCCTCTTCCTTGTCGACCAGGCGCAGCGGTTCGGTCACCAGCATCCGGTGGGTGGCCGAGGGGAAGTAGTCGGCGATCGGGCGCTTGTTGATCGTGACGGTGCCCCCGCCGGGCCGGAGCCGGACACGGGCGACGGCGGCCTTGCGGCGACCGGTTGACTGGATGAGCGGCTTGGGCATGGTCAGCGGGCTCCTGCGGGCGAGGCGGCGGTCACGACGCCCGGTGGGTGCGGGGGTCGACGGTGAGGGGCGTGGGCGACTGGGCGGCGTGGGGGTGCGTCGGGCCGGCGTAGACCTTGAGCTTGCCGAGCATCTGCCGGCCGAGGGGGCCCTTGGGCAGCATGCCGCGCACCGCCCGGCGGATGGCCTCCTCCGGCTTGGTGTCGATCAGCTGCCGGTAGCTCTGGGTGCGCAGGCCGCCCGGGTAGCCCGAGTGGCGGTGCACGAAGAGGCGGTCGGCCTTGTTGGAGGTCATGACGACCTTGGCGGCGTTCACGACGATGACGTGGTCGCCCGTGTCGACGTGCGGGGCGAAGATCGCCTTGTGCTTGCCGCGCAGCACCCGCGCCACCTCGGTGGCGAGGCGGCCGAGCACGGCGCCGTCGGCGTCGACCTCGAACCAGACGCGCTCGATGTCGGCGGGCTTGGGGGTGAAGGTGCGCACGGCGGGGAGTCCTCGGGAGATCAATGGGCGCGACCGACCGTCGGGCCGGGGGGAGAGCGTAGCGGGTCGCCGCCGCCACCGGCGAGCGCGGCCGCCGGCCGCCGCTGGGTCGCAGGGCGACGTTTCACCGCAGGGGGCGGGGTAGAGTCGCCGGCGCATGGGAGCGCGCAAGCTGATCGCCTCGTGGCCGGCCTTCCGCCAGGCCACCACCTCCGCTGACCACCTCGGCCTGGGCCGGGCGGTGCAGTCGCCGCGTTCGAAGCACCTGGAGGCGCGCATCGACGACGCCGACCGGGTGGTGCGCAGCGTGTGCCCGTACTGCGCCGTCGGCTGCGGCCAACTCGTCTACGTGAAAGACGAGAAGGTCGTCCAGATCGAGGGCGACCCGGCGTCGCCGATCTCCCGGGGCCGGCTGTGCCCGAAGGGCTCGGCCAGCCGCCAGCTGGTCACCGAGAACCGGCTGCAGAAGGTGCGCTACCGCCGGCCCCACGGCACCGAGTGGGAAGACCTCGACCTCGACACGGCGATGGAGATGATCGCCGACCGGGTGATCAAGACCCGCGCCGAGACCTGGCAGGACCACGACGAGGACGGCAACGCCCTGCGTCGCACCATGGGCATCGCGAGCCTCGGAGGAGCCACCCTCGACAACGAGGAGAACTACCTCATGAAGAAGCTCTACACCGCCCTGGGCGCCATCCAGGTCGAGAACCAGGCCCGCATATGACACTCCGCCTCCGTGCCCAGTTTGGGCACATCGTTCGGTAGGGGTGCCGCCACCACCTTCCAGCAGGACCTGCAGAACTCCGATTGCATCGTGATCGAGGGTTCGAACATGGCCGAGTGCCACCCGGTGGGCTTCCAGTGGGTGATGGAGGCCAAGCAGCGGGGGGCCAAGGTCATCCACATCGACCCGCGCTTCACGCGCACCAGCGCGGTCAGCGACCTGCACGTGCCGATCCGTTCCGGCAGCGACATCGCCTTCCTGGGCGCGTTGATCAGCTACGTGATCGAAGGCGGCCACGACTTCCGCGAGTACGTGCTCAACTACACGAACGCGTCGGTGCTCGTCGGCGAAGACTTCAAGGACACCGAAGACCTCGACGGGCTGTTCTCCGGCTACGACGAGGAGAAGCGCCAGTACCAGAAGGACACGTGGCAGTACGAGGGCCGCACCGCCCCTGCCGCCGCCGGCAAGCGCGACAACCCGCCGTCGGCCGGTTACCAGCACGGCTCGGGCGGCCCCTCGGCCGGCGAGGGCGGCGACCCGATCACCGACCCGACCCTGCAGCACCCCCGCTGCGTGTTCCAGGTGCTGCGCCGCCACTTCGCCCGCTACACCCCCGAGATGGTCGAGCGGGTGTGCGGCATCCCCCGCGAGCAGTTCCTCGAGGTGGCCGAGGCGCTGGTGGCCAACTCCGGCCCCGAGCGCACCAGCGCCTTCGTCTACAGCGTCGGCTGGACCCACCACACCGTCGGCGTGCAGTACATCCGCACGGCGTCGATCCTGCAGCTGCTGCTCGGCAACATGGGCCGCCCGGGGGGCGGGATCCTCGCCCTGCGCGGCCATGCCAGCATCCAGGGCTCCACCGACATCCCGACGCTCTACAACCTGCTGCCCGGCTACCTGCCGATGCCGCACGCCGGCCAGGACAGCGACCTGGCCACCTACATCGAGAACAGCCGTTCCGACGCCGGCTACTGGGCGTACATGGACACCTACATCGTCTCGCTGCTCAAGGCGTGGTGGGGCGACGAGGCCGTGCACGCCAACGACTACTGCTACGACTGGCTGCCCGCCATGAACGGCGACCACTCGACGTACCAGACGGTGCTCGGGCAGATCGCCGGCGACGTGAAGGGCTACTTCATCGTCGGCGAGAACCCGGCGATCGGCAGCGGCAACGCCAAGCTGAACCGCATGGGTCTGGTCAACCTCGACTGGCTCGTGGTGCGCGACTTCTCCGACATCGAGTCGGCGGCGTTCTGGTTCGACAGCCCCGAGATCGAGAACGGCGAGCTGCGCACCGAAGACATCAAGACCGAGGTGTTCTTGATGCCGGCCGCCGCCCACACCGAGAAGAGCGGCAGCTTCACCAACACCCAGCGGCTGCTGCAGTGGCACAACAAGGCGGTCGAGCCCGAGGGCGACACCCGCTCCGACCTGTGGTTCTACTTCCACCTCGGGCGCATCATCCGCGAGAAGCTGCAAGGGTCGACCGACCCCCGGGACCTCCCGCTGCTCAAGCTGACCTGGGACTACCCGGTCGAAGGGCCCTACGACGACCCGGTGGCCGACGCCGTGCTCGCCGAGATCAACGGCTACGTGCTCGAGACCGACGACGACTCGTCGAAGGCTGCCGGCAAGGCCGACAGCCCCGACGGCGACGCCAGCCGCATGGCCGGCAAGACGCCGGTGTCGTCGTACCTGGAGCTGAAGGCCGACGGCTCCACCGCCAGCGGGTGCTGGATCTACTGCGGCGTCTACGCCGACGGGGTCAACCAGCCCAACCGGCGCAAGCCGGCGTCCGAGCAGACCTGGGTCGCCCCCGAGTGGGGGTGGGCGTGGCCGGCCAACCGCCGGATCATCTACAACCGGGCGTCGGCCCGGCCCGACGGGTCGCCGTGGTCGGAGCGCAAGAAGTACGTCTGGTGGGACGAGGAGGCCGGTGAATGGACCGGCTACGACGTGCCCGACTTCAAGAAGACGATGCGACCCGACTACCAGCCGGGGCCCGACGCCAAGGCCGAAGACCGGCTGCCGGGCACCGCACCGTTCGTCATGCAGTCCGACGGCCTCGGCTGGCTCTACGCCCCCAACGGCCTGACCGACGGGCCGATGCCCACCCACTACGAGCCCCACGAGTCGCCGGTCGACAACCCGCTGTACCCGCAGCAGGCGAACCCGACGCGCCAGGTGCTCGACCACAAGTGGAACTTCTCGAGCCCGCCGGCGAACCCCGGCTACCCGTTCGTCTTCTTCACCTACCGGCTGACCGAGCACCACACGGCCGGCGGCATGAGCCGCACGCTGCCGTACCTCTCGGAGCTGCAGCCCGAGTTCTTCTGCGAGGTCAGCCCCGAGCTCGCCGAGCTGCGCCACCTCATCCACGGAGAGTGGGCGACCCTGATCACTGCTCGCTCGGCGATCGAGGCCCGCGTGATGGTG
>DASTHS010000026.1:0-7233 GCA_035718085.1 Acidimicrobiales bacterium
GACCGCCTCACGGGCGTCGAGGATGTCGGGCAGCCGCCCCCGGCGATCGACGAGCACCTTCAGCGGCTCCACGTCGTCGGCCGACCGGACCAGGTACATGCCCCCGCCCTGGCGCACGGCGATGATGCCCTGCACCTCCAGCACCAGCAGCGCCTGCTTGAGGGTGTTGCGGCTGACCCCGAGCGCCACCGACAGGGTGCGCTCGCTCGGCAGGCGGCTGCCCGGCTCCATCTTCTCGTCGCGGATGTGCTCGATCAGACGATCGACGAGCTGTTCGTACAGCCGGGACCGCACGACGGGGCGCAGCGCCCCCATCGGTGTCCCCGGTTCCCCCACGCTCCCCATGGCCTGACCCTAACCGGCGGCGGGGAGCACCCGCCCCCGAACGGCGCGGTGGCCCCGTGGCTGACCGGACTGCTGGACAAGTGGTTGAGCCAACTCTACGATCGGTCGGCGACGACGGTGCGACGAAGGAGAGCGATGAGCGGGTCCGGCCAACCGAACACGGCAGACGACGGCGAGGCCCGGCCCTCCGGCGGCGGGGTGCTCGCCGGCGTGCGGGTGCTCGACCTGTCACGCATCCTCTCCGGTCCCTTCGCCACCATGATCATGGCCGACCTGGGCGCGGACGTCGTCAAGATCGAGGACACCGGCTCCGGCGACGACACCCGGGAGTGGGCGCCCCCGTTCCAGGGCGACCAGTCCGCCTACTTCCTCGCCGTCAACCGCAACAAGCGGTCGCTCAGCTTGGACCTCAAGTCCTCCGCCGGCCGGGAGGTGGCCCTGAAGCTGGCCGACCGTGCCGACGTGGTGGTGCAGAACTTCCGGCCCGGCGCCGCCGAGCGGCTCGGCCTCGGCTACGAGCAGCTCTCGGCCCGCAACCCCGGGCTGGTCTACGCGTCGATCAGCGGGTACGGGGCCACCGGCCCCATGGCCCACGAGCCCGGCTACGACGCCATCGCCCAGGCGCTGTCGGGGATGATGAGCGTCACCGGGCCCGCCGGCGGTGAGCCCTGCCGGGTCGGGGTGTCGAGCGCCGACCTGGGGGCGGGGATGTGGGCGCTGATCGGCATCCTGGCCGCCCTGCGCCACCGGGAGATCACCGGCCGCGGCGACATGGTCGACGTGTCGCTGCTCGACGGGCAGGTGGCGTGGCTGACCTACGTCGCCGGCGGGTTCTTCGCCACCGGCGCGGTGCCCCCCCGCTACGGCTCGGCCCACCCGACGATCGTGCCCTACCAGGCGTTCCCCAGCAGCGACGGGCACGTCATGGTGGCCGCCGGCAACGACGACCTGTTCCGCCGGCTGGCCGGGGCGCTCGGGCGCCCCGAGCTGGCCGACGACGACCGCTACGCCACCAACCCCGACCGGGTGGTCAACCGCGACGGGTTGCTGGAGCTCATCGCCGAGGTGATGGGCGGCCACAGCACCCAGCACTGGGTGGAGGCCCTGGCCGCCGCCTCGGTCCCGGCCGCGCCCATCAACGACGTGCCCGCCGCGCTGGCCCATCCCCAGGTCGTCGCCCGCGACATGGTGCTCTCCGTCGAGCACCCGACCGCCGGGACGCTGCAGATGGTGGGCAACCCGGTCAAGATGGCCGGCCACACCGCCACGGTGCGGCTCCCGCCGCCGCTGCTCGGGCAGCACACCGACGAGGTGCTCGCCGAGCTCGGGCTCTCCAGCGCCGAGGTGGCCTCGCTGCGGGCCAGCGGAGCGGTGCGATGAGCGCCGTCGGGTCCGGCATCGTGCACTTGGAGCGGGCGGGCGCCGTGGCCGGGATCACCCTCGGCGACGGGACCCGCCACAACGCCATGCGCCAGCACGACTGGTGCGAGCTGGCCCGGACCTTCGAGGTGCTGGCCGACGACGACACCCTCCGGTGCGTGACCGTGCGCGGCGGTGGCCCCACCTTCAGCGCCGGGTCCGACATCGCCGAGTGGGACGGCGCCTCGGTGGAGTTCGCCGACGAGTCGTTCCGCCAGATGGAACGGGCGTTCCAGGCCGTCGAGGCGCTCCCGGTGCCGGTGGTGGCCGCCCTCCGGGGGGTGGCGACCGGCGCCGGGCTGCAGCTGGCGTTGGCGTGCGACCTGCGGGTGGCGGCCACCGACGCCCGGATCGGCATGCCCATCGCCCGGCTGGGGGTGCTCGTGACCCGGGCGTTCGCGGACCGGGTGAGCTGCCTGGCCGGGGCCGGGCTCGCCCGCGACCTGTTCTACACCGGCAGGCTGCTCAGCGGTGCGGACGCCTTCGCCCACGGGCTGGTCGAGCGCTGCGTCGACCCGGCCGAGGTCGATGCGACCACCGAGGCGATCGTCGCCCAGATCGTCGCCCTGCCCCCGAGCAGCGTGCGGGCCGCCAAGGCGGCGACCTCCTGCCGGCCGGGGCCGCCGGAGCCCCACAGCGTCGACCCGGGGGCGTTCCAGGCCGGCGTCGGGAGCTTCCTCGCCGCACGCGCCGCCCGGGGCGGCCGGCGCACAGGTGCCTCTGCCTCGTGAGCGTCGCCCCGAGGCGGACGGTCGTCCCTGCGCTGCAGGCGCCGGGGGTCGCCTAGCTCAGTCGACCAGGGCGGCCACGTTGGCCTTGGCCGCCGGCCGCGGGGTGGGCGGCGGCGGGGCGGCGGCCACCACGTCGCGGTAGAGGTGCACCTTGGCCGGCACCGCGAACGGGGCGGTCAGGTTGACGATCAGGCACTCGCCGGGCATCAGGGTCTGGATCTCGGCGCCCTGGGCGGAGATGTCCTGCTTGGCCGTCGAGCGCAGGATGGTGCGGTCACGCTCGTCGGCCAGGCCGAGGATGAAGAAGGTGTTGAACTGGCTGAGCAGCTCGCCGTCGAGCAGCTTGGGCTGCTGGGTCACCGCGCACAGCCCCACCTTGAACTTGCGCCCCTCGCGGGCCAGGCGCGGGAACACGTTCGACTCCCGGTCGGCGCCCCCCGACAGCACCCGCTGGGCCTCTTCGAGGGCGATGGCCACCACGGGCATGCGCTCGTGGCGGTCGGGGTCGTCGAGGTAGGCGCCCTGCCACTCGTCGAGGATGCGCCGGGCCAGGAACGACGCGACCAGCACCTCCTCGGTGCTGCCGAGGCCGCTGACGTCGACCAGCACCACCTGGCCGGCCAGCAGGTCGGCGACGATGCGCCCGCCGCAGGACACCGACGGGTCGACGGCGATGCAGCGCAGGTCGATGATGCGCCGGGCGCGGCGGTGCACCACCTGCAGCGTCGAGAGGGCGACGCGCGCCGACAGCTCGACGTCGCGGAAGCCGGCCAGGTCTTCCACCCGGGCGAACTCCGCCAGCCACGCCAGGCCGTCGCCGCCCGCCCCCCGGGAGTAGTGGCGCTCGAGCTCGTGGAGGGCCTCCTCCTGCGGGCGGCTCCACTCGTACGCGGTGCGCAGGTCGTCGACGGTGAGCTCGGCCAGGCCGATCTTGAGCGCCGAGCTGCCCGGCAGCGACCGGTTGGCGTAGACCCGCAGGGCGCTCGCCGCCCACGGGTGCCGGCCGAGGGCGGCGCGGTATTCGCCGTGGGGGTCGACCACGAGCAGCCCGTAGCGGCCGTTGGCGGCCATGGCCCCCGCCGCCAGCACCTGCATGAGGTTCGACTTGCCCATGCCCGTGGTGGCGAAGACGCCGACGTGGGTGGCCAGGCTGGCGCCGGGGATGCCGACGCTGAAGTCGACCACCGTCTCACCCGAGCGCAGCTGGCCGACGGGCAGGTCGCCCATGCGCTCGGCGAGGAAGGCGAAGTCCTCGGCTTCGGGGGCCACCACGCGCGAGAACTGCGTCGGCAGGCTCTTGGGTTTGCGGAAGTCGCGTCGCGGCCCGCCGGGCCGCTCGGGTGCCGCCAGGTAGCCGAGGCAGCGGCAGGTGGCCACCCGGTAGGTGCGCCGGTCGGCCTCGTGCACCGGGTGGGCGCCGGGCTCGCCGCGTGCGTCGTCGGCCAGCAGGGTGCCGGCGATGCGCTCGGCCCACCCCGGCTCGCGGTGCTCGGTGCCGTAGGTGACGTCGACCACCCGGAACAGGTAGCGCCGGTCGGTGCCGGCGTCGACGCCGACGAGCAGCTCGCCGAGGAAGAGGTCTTCGTCGGGGGCCGCCCGGAACACCGCCTCGAGCACGTTGCGCCCGAACAGCCGGCCGCGGGTGGGGGAGGGGGCGGCGTCGCTCACCCGCCCGAGTCTGCCAGGCCCCTCCCCGGCGGCCGCCGTCCGCCGGCCGCGCCGCCGGCCTGCAGGGGGGATTCCACTCGGACGAAGGGGCGGTTCGCTCGGCCAAGCCGCGGTTGCCGCGCTTTGGCAGAGGTTGCTAGCCCGCTCTAGTCATTCTCCTCGGCAATGGCCCCGTCGCCTCAGCGTTCGTGGTGCATGGACGAACACACCGACGTGATGTCCACGCTCAGCCGGCCGTCGCTGTGGTCCGTCGCCCGCACCACCGCCCTGTGGGTGGCCGGTGCTGTGGCCGGAGTGTCAATCATCACCCTGGCCCTGGCCGGCGTGCTCGGCTACCGCCTGACGCCCGTGCTCACCGGCAGCATGCGGCCCACCTACGGGCCCGGCGATGCCGTCGTCACCCGGCCGGTGCCGGTGGGCGCTGTGCACCCCGGGATGATCGTGGTGGTCACGCCGCCGGGCCAGTCGGCCCCCTACGCCCACCGGGTCGTCGCCGTGCGCCACGCCGGCGGCGAACCGGTGATCTCCACCAAGGGTGACGCCAACCCGGTCGCCGACGCCTGGCAGACCGACCTGGCCGGCCCTCGCGTCGCTGAGGTGGTCGGCGTGGTGCCCCGCGCCGGCTGGGTCCTCGTCGCCGTGCACCGTGCCGGCGCCGTCGCCGGCCTCCTCCTGCTCATCGGCACGTGCTCCACCGGGCTCGGCCTCCGCCTGTTGGCGCGCACGTTCCGGACGGCCGGGCCGAGCGGCCCCGCCGCCTCCCCGCTGCCCCACTGACCAACCGTCCCCCCCGTCAACCCAGCCAAAGGAAGGTGCCCCCCATGTCCACCGTGCCCGTGTCCGCTCCCACCTCGAGCCTGGGCCGCCACAAGTTCAAGGCCGCTGCGGTCGCCGCCGGGGTCACCCTCGGCGGGCTGGCCCTCACCGGCGCCGGCGTGTACGCCGGCCTCAACGCCGTCGCCACCGGCACCGGCAGCGTCGCCAGCGGGACCATCTCCCTCACCGTGGGCGCCGAAGGCGGGAGCGCCGGCTTCCCGCAGACGGTCACCGGAATGGTGCCCGGCGACATCGACAACACCTACGTCACCCTGACCAACGGGTCGAGCAGCGACATCACCGCCCAAGACCTCACCCTCCAGGTGGCCGGCACCCCGGCCAACAGCACCCTGATCACCCCGCCCGCCGCCGACGGCACCACCGGGATCGAGGTGGCCGTCAACGGGTGCAGCGTGGCCTGGGTCGTGAGCCCCACGGCCAACACCGCCACCTGCGGCGGCACGACCACGCCCCTGCTGGCCGCCACCCCGGTGGCCACCCTGGCGACCACGCCGGGCCCGCTCGTCTCCGGCACCGTCGCCCCCGGCGCCGTCTACCGCCTGCAGGTGCAGCTGATCCTGCCGTCGTCGCTGAACGAGACCACCACCAACGGCACGACGCCCTCGTCGAGCATCCAGGGGCAGACGCTGGCACTGAACTACACGTTCAACGAGGTGCAGCGCACGGCGACCACCACCAACAGCTAGCGGCCCCGAGCCCGGTGCCCGTCGTCACCACTGGGCTGGCCAGGAGGGCGGCCGTCGTGGCCGCCCTCTTCGGCGCCCTGTCGTCGATGCTCCTGCCCCACGCCGGCGCCAACGGCGTCGGGGCGGCGGCCGTCGGCACCGGATCGGCGGCGACGGGCTCGTGGGGCGTGGTCGCCACCCAGTCGACGGCGACCCCGCCGCCGGACGGCGCCCTCACCCTCACCGCCACCAGCAACGAGGCCCTCTTCTTCCAGGCGGTCAACGTCGGCACCGTCAGCCTGCAGGCGATGACCTGGTCGGTGACGGTGGTGGGCGTCGGCACCACCGTCAGCCTCGAGGCGTGCACGCAGCCCTGGAAGCAGACCGGCAACAGCAAGTGCATGGCCACCGAGACCGCCATCGGCACGTGGTCGGCCGCCGTCCCAGTCCCTTCCGGCGATCTGGCGTCGGGCGCGTCGGTCTCGTCGCCTGCGGTGCCCGCCGACCCGACGGCCACCCTCTACCTGCAGGCCACCGTGTCGTCGGCGCCGGTCCTCGGCGCCCAGATCACCATCACCACCGCAGTCAGCTCCGGCAGCGCCTCGCAGCTGCGGGCTGCCACCGTGACCAACTCGTAGCCGCCCGGCCTGGCCCGCTCCTGCGACCGCACCTCGTGGCGTAGGCGCTGGCTCCAGCGGTGCGCTGCACCTGCTGCTCGTGCCCGCGCACCAGTCGGCGGAGAGGGCTCGCGCACCCTCTCCCTGCTCGTGCACGGGCCGGAGGTCGCTCCCGCATGTGGGTCTGATGACGGGTCGCCGCCGGGGGGCCTCGATACCACCGTCTGGCAGTATGTGCGCTATGGCGAAGGAGAAGGCGACGATAACCCTTGATCGCCGCAAGGCGGAGGAGGCGCGAGCCCTCGTCGGCGCCGAGTCGACATCGGCAGTGGTCGATGTCGCCCTCGACCAGCTCATCCGCCTCGAGCGCCTTCGACGCGACATCTCCGCCTACCGGGCCACGCCCCCCACCGACGACGAGATAGCCCTGGCCGAGCTCGCCGGCGGGGGGCTCCTCGACGACGACACCGACTGGGATGCCCTCTACAGCGAACCGTGACCGCCATCCCGCGAAGGGGTGAGGTGTGGCTCGCCGAGGTCGACAAGACCCGTCCCGTCATCGTGCTCACCCGCAATCCCATGGGCCGGTACCTCAATGCTGTGCTGGTCGCTCCGGTCACCTCGACGGTGCGAGACGTCTCGACCGAGGTGCCCGTCGGTCCCGCCGATGGCATCCGTGTCGAATCGGTCGCCAACCTGGACAACACGCAACTCGTCGCCAGGGCCCGTCTCGTCCGGCGCGTCGGGCAGGCCACCCCCGACACGATGTCCCGTCTCTGCCGCGCGCTGGCCATCGCCGTCGACTGTGAGCCGGACTGATCAAAGCCTGGGTCGCCTCGTGCATCACGCTGACCCGGCTGGGCTTCTCCCTGCAGGCCAACGCCGTGGGCCCGGGGTTGGTGAGGCGTCAGCGGCTCTCATCGGCGGCCGAGGCGGCTGTGGCGCGCCCTG
>DASTHS010000027.1:0-9051 GCA_035718085.1 Acidimicrobiales bacterium
GGCTGGACGCCTCGCAGTTCAACATCCAGAACGCCCAGGGCAGCTCGGCCACCGAGCTGTCCGACGCCCAGTCCGACATCACCAACGGCGCCTCGGTGCTGGTGGTCGACCCCCTCGACTCGGGCGTCGGGGCGCAGATCGAGCAGCTGGCGAAGTCGAAGGGCGTCGCCGTCGTCGACTACGACCGCCTCACCCTCGGCGGCACGCGGCAGTACTACGTCAGCTTCGACAACGTGAAGGTCGGCACCCTCATGGGGCAGGGCCTCGTGTCGTGCGTCAGCTCCTGGAACGTGGCCAACCCCGACGTGGTGGTGATGAAGGGTGATCCCACCGACAACAACGCCACCCTGTTCGCGCAGGGGTACGACGCCGTGCTGGCCGCCAAGTTCAACGGCGGCGGGTGGACGCAGGGCGCAACGCCGCCGGGCACCTGGACACCCTCGACCGCCGAGACCGAGTTCCAGCAGGCGCTCACCCAGAACCCGAAGATCAACGCGGCGCTGACGCCCAACGACGGCAACGCCGCGCCGATCATCACCTACCTGCAGAGCCAGCACGTCCAGCCGAAGACGTTCCCGACCACCGGGCAGGACGCCAGCCTCGTCGGGCTGCAGAACATCCTGGCCGGCTACCAGTGCGGCACGGTCTACAAGCCGATCTACCTGGAGGCCCAGGCCGCCGCCGCCCTGGCCATCTACCTGCGCACCAGCGGCACCAACCCGCCGGCGTCGCTGGTGAACGGGTCGGTGCAAGACACCAAGGCCAACGTCTCGGTGCCGTCGGTGCTGCTCACCCCCGAGTGGGTGACGTCGTCGAACATCAACAGCACGGTGATCGCCGACGGGTTCGTGCAGGCGTCGCAGCTCTGCACGTCGCAGTACGCCGCGGCCTGCTCGGCCGCCGGCATCCAGGGCTAGTGCCCGCCACCGACCCGGCCGGCACCGCCGCCCGGCCCGCCGACGCGGGCCGGGCGACCGGCGAGCCCCTGCTGCGCCTGCGGGGGATCGTGAAGAACTTCGGCCCGGTGCAAGCGCTCGGGGGCGTCGACCTCGACGTGCCGGCCGGGTCGGTGACCGCACTCGTGGGTGACAACGGGGCCGGCAAGTCGACCCTGATCAAGGTGATCTCCGGGATCCACCAGGCCGACGGGGGCGAGTTCCTCTGGGACGGCCGGCCCGTGACCGTGCGTGGGCCCCGCGACACCGCCGCCCTCGGCATCGCGACCGTCTACCAGGACCTGGCCCTCTGCGACAACCTCGACATCGTCCAGAACATGTTCCTCGGCCACGAGCTGCTGCGGGGCCGGCTGCTCGACGAGGACGCCATGGAGGTCAAGGCGCGCGCGACGCTCAAGGACCTGTCGGTGACGACCGTGCGGTCGATCCGCCAGCCGGTCGGCTCCCTCTCGGGCGGCCAGCGCCAGTCGGTCGCCGTGGCCCGGGCGGTGATGGCCGACGCCAAGCTCGTGATCATGGACGAGCCGACCGCGGCGCTCGGCGTGTCCCAGACGGCGATGGTGCTCAACCTCATCGAGACGCTGTCCGCACGTGGGGTCGCAGTGCTGGTCATCTCCCACAACCTCAACGACGTCTTCGCGGTTGCCGACCGCATCGCCGTGCTCTACCTCGGCAAGCTGGCGGCCCAGGGGCCGCTGTCGGAGTTCGACACCCAACGGGCGGTCGAGCTGATCACCACGGGGGCCGCTCGGGGGGCCCCCACGGCCCACGCCGACGCCGTCGGCGCCAGGGAGGTCTGATGTCGTCTACCTCGCCGCCGTCGACGGGCCCGGTCGCTGGGTCGTCACCCGAGCCGCCGCCGGGGCCGCGTCCCGCCACCGCTGCGCTGGTCGCCAGCCCGGAGGTGGTCGCCACCAACCTCGGTGAGTACCTTCGGGCGTGGGGCAAGCGGGTGCGCTCGGGTGAGAGCGGGATGCTGCCGGTCGTCGCCGGGCTGGTGTTGATCGTCATCATCTTCCAGTCGCAGTCGTCGAAGTTCCTCTCCGCGGGGAACCTGGCCAACCTGACCGTGCAGGGCGCCCCGTACGTGCTGCTCGGCATGGCCGAGGTCTTCGTGCTGCTGCTGGGCGAGATCGACCTGTCGATCGGCTACTCCGCCGGGATCGGCGCCATCATCGCCGTGGCCCTCAACGCCCCGCCGCGCAACCACGGGTGGTTCATCTCCTGCGTGGCCGCCCTGGCGGTGACCACGGCGATCGGTGCCGTGCAGGGCCTGCTCATCACCCGCCTGCGTCTGCCGTCGTTCGTCGTCACCCTCGCCGGGTACCTCGGCCTCGAAGGCGTGCTGCTGTTCCTCGTCGACCGGCTCGGCGGGGCGAGCAGCGGCGGCACCATCGCCATCCCGCTGTCGAGCATCCTGCGCGACTTCGACTCCACGGGCAACCTCAGCCCCGCGGCGGGGTGGGTCGTGCTCGCCGTGGGCGTCGCCGTCTTCGCCGTCGCCACCGCCTTCCGCGACCGGCGCCGGGCGGCGGCCGGCCTGGTCGCCCCGCCGGTGGCCCTCACCGCGCTGCGGATCGCCGCCGTGGCCGCTGCCGGCGTCGCCGTCGTGGCCGTGTGCAACATCAACCGTGGCCTCCGGGTGCCGGTGCGCGGCGTCCCGTGGTCGGTGCTGATCGTGCTCGGTGTGCTGGTGGTCTGGAGCTTCATGCTGACCCGCACCCGCTACGGCCGTTACGTCTATGCCGTCGGGGGCAACGCCGAGGCCGCCCGTCGGGCCGGCGTGCGCACCGACCGCATCCGCCTCGGGGCGTTCGCCCTGGCCGGCACGACCGCCGGACTGGCGGGCATCGTCTACGCCTCCTTCCTCGGCTCGGCATCGAACAACATCCCCGGCGGCCAGCTGGTGCTCTACGCCGTGGCCGCCGCCGTCATCGGCGGCACCAGCCTGTTCGGTGGGCGGGGGCGCATGCTGCACGCTCTGCTCGGCGGGGTGGTCGTGGCCACCATCTACAACGGCATGGGGTTGCTCGACCTCAGCGCCGCGGCCCAGGACATGGTGATCGCACTGGTGCTGCTCGCCGCCGTCACCGTCGACGCCGTCGCCCGTCGGGGCACCGTGGCCCGCTGATCCCCCCGGCGGCCGGCGCGCTCAGCGAGCGCGCAGGCGGCGCCGGGCGAGGAGGTCGACCACCAGGCCGGTCCAGCCGGTCTGGTGGCTCGCCCCGAGCCCGGCGCCGTTGTCGCCGTGGAAGTACTCGGGGAACACCAGCAGGTCGTTCCATCGCGGGTCGTGTTGGAGGCGCTCGACGCCGCCGAAGACGGGGCGGCGGCCGTCGGCGCCGGGGAGCCACAGCGACAGCAGCCGCCGCTCGAGGTCGTCGGCGACCTCGCCGAGGGTGCACGACCTCCCGGAGCCGGTCGGCAGCTCGACCCGCAGGTCGTCGCCGTAGTAGCCGGCGTAGGTGCGCAGCGCGCTGACCGCGAGGTAGTTCAGCGGCATCCAGACCGGGCCACGCCAGTTCGAGGTGCCGCCGAAGAGGGCGTTGGTCGACTCGGCCGGCTCGTAGTCGATGCCCAGGTGCACGCCCTCGAGGTCGAGGGTGTAGGGCTGGTGAGCCAGCCGCTCGGTGAGCGAGCGCAGGCCGTGATCCGACAGCAGCTCGTCGCTGTCGAGCACGTGGCCGAGGAGGCGCCGGAGTTGGTCACCGGTGAGCACCGACAGCAGCTGCCGGTCGTCGCAGCCCGGGTGGTGGATGTGGCCGACGTGCATGGCGTACTGCGGTCGGTTGGCGCAGAACCACTCGACCCGCCGGGTGAAGTCGGGTGCCACCTCGGCGACGTCCGCCTCGAGCAGCGTCGCCGCGAAGAGGGGCACCACCCCCACCATCGAGCACACCCGGACCGGCACCAGCCCGCCCGACTCGAGGGCGATGACGTCGTAGAAGAAGCCGTCGGCGTCGTCCCAGAGCCCCTGCTCGGCCATCGCCGCGGCGATGTAGGTGAAGTGCTCGAAGAACTTCGACGCGACGTCCTCGTAGGCGCGGTTGCGCCGGCCGAGCACCAGTGCCGCCTGCAGCAGGTCCAGGCAGTACATGGCCATCCACGCCGTGGCGTCCGACTGTTCGAGGCGCCCGTGCACCGGTAGGGGCTTGGAGCGGTCGAACAGCCCGATGTTGTCGAGCCCGAGGAACCCGCCCTCGAAGACGTTCGAACCGTTGGCGTCCTTGCGGTTCACCCACCAGGTGAAGTTGAGCAGCAGCTTGTGGAAGACCCGTTCGAGGAAGTCGAGGTCCGGCTCGGCGGCGGGGTCGAAGCGCAGCCGGGTGCGCCAGTCGATCTCGAGGACCTGGAGGGCCGCCCAGGCGTGCACCGGAGGGTTGACGTCGGAGAACTCCCACTCGTAGGCGGGGAGCTGGCCGTTGGGGTGCATGTACCACTCCCGGCACAGCAGCACCAGCTGGCGTTTGGCGAACTCGGCGTCGAGGTGGGCGAGCGCCACGCAGTGGAACGCGAGATCCCATGCCGCGAACCACGGGTACTCCCACGGATCGGGCATCGAGATCACGTCACGGGCGTTCAGGTGCACCCACTCGGCGTTGCGCCCGGCGCGGCGTTCGGCCGGCGGCGGCGGCTGCCCGGGGTCGCCGGCCAGCCAGGTGGCGACGTCGTAGTGGAAGAACTGCTTGCCCCACAGCATCCCGGCGGAGGCCTGGCGCAACAGTCGACGCTCGTCGTCGGCGATCCCCGCCGGGCACAGCGACGCGGCGAACTCGTCGGCCTCGGCGCGGCGGGTGGCGATCACCTCGGCGTGCGCCGGGCCGGTGGTGCCCACGCGCCGGAACCGGAGGGTCACGATCGCCGTGGCACCGGCCGCGACGGCGAGGTGGTGCCAGACGGCCGCCTTCGTGCCCGTGCGCCCCTGGTTCACCGTGGCCGCACCGAGGCGCACGTGACGGTCGATGCCGTTCTTCGGGAACGCCGGCCCGTCGATGGCCCCCCACAGCCAGGAGGTGTCGGTCTCGTTGTCGCAGAACAGCAGCTGCGGCCGACCGCCAGGACCGTCGGCGGCCACCAACTCGTACGCGCCGAGCTCGTCGTCGACGGCCTGGACCACGGCCCCGTCCACGCCGCGATCGTCACGGGCGGTCAGCCGCGGCGCGGGTCGGCCCGGCTCCCAGGTCCAGCGATTGCGCCACCAGATCGTGGGCAACACGTCGAGCACGGCGTCGTCGGGGCCGGCGTTGGTGACCTCGATCTCCCAGCACAGGTCGTCGGGTGACGCCTTCGCCCAGCGCACGTCGACCACCCAGAACCGGTCGTCGTCGAAGACGCCGGTGTCGAGCAGCTCGTACTCGGGGTCGAGACGCGACCGGGCCCGGTTGGTCGACCGGAGATCGTCGTAGGGGAACGGGCCCTGCGGGTAGTGGTAGCGCCACGCCAGGTACGACGATGTGGGGGTGGCGTCGACGTACCACCAGTACTCCTTGACGTCTTCGCCGTGGTTGCCCTCCTCGCCGGTGAGGCCGAACATCCGCTCTTTGAGCACCGGGTCGCGACCGTTCCAGAGCGACAGCGCCAGGCACAGCCGCTGCTGGTCGTCGCAGACACCCGCCATGCCGTCCTCGTTCCAGCGGTAGGCGCGGGCGACCGCCTGGTCGAAGGGGAACGACGCCCAGGCGTCACCGGTGGCGCTGTAGTCCTCGCGCACGGTGCCCCATGCCCGCTCGGCGAGGTAGGGGCCCCACCGGCGCCATGGCTCCTCCCGGCGGTCGGCGGCGGCCAGGCGCTCACGCTCGGCTCCGCGCCGCTCGGGGGTGGGCGGGGCGGCGTCGGCCATGACCAGAGCCTGACCGACCCACATTGGGCCATGTGGGAACAACAAACCCCGCAACGAGGTTGTCAGGCTCACACTTACCCGATTACAGCTCGGGTGCCGCTCCGCTTGGAGGCCCATCCCATGTCCCCCCTGACCACCTCCGCCCTCCCGCTGTTGCCGCTCGACGCCGGCGTCGTGCTCCCCGGGATGACCATCACCCTCGCCCTCGAGACCCCCGAGGCCCGCGCCGCCGTCGACGCCGCCGGCGGTGACGGCGGCCGCCTGCTGCTCGCCCCGCGCCTGGGGCGCAGCGACGGGCCCGACGCCGCCCCGGGCCGGGTCGCCCGGGTGGGCACCGTGGCCACCATCGAGCGCAGCGGCGCCCTCCCCGGCGGCACGCCGGCAGTGGTGGTGCGCGGCCGGGGCCGCGCCCTGATCGGTGCGCCCACGGCCGCCACCGGGACCGCCGTGTGGGTCGCCATCGAGGAGGTGGCCGACGAGCCCACGCCCGCCGACAGCGAGGCGGCGCGCGAGCTGCGGGCGCTCCTCGAGGCCATCGCCGACCACGGCGGCGCCCGGTTCGGGGAGGCCCTGCGCGGCGTCAGCGACCCCGGGGCGCTGGCCGACCTCGCCGGCTGGTGGCCCGACCTGGCGATCGAGCGCAAGATCGAGCTGCTCGAGGCGGTCGAGGTCGCGGAGCGGGTGGCCAAGGTCGCCGGCTGGGCGCGCGAGGCCCTCGCCGAGCTGCAGCTGCGCGAGCGCATCCGCACCGACGTGGCCGAGGGCATGGAGCGCACGCAGCGCGACTACCTGCTGCGCCAGCAGCTCGCAGCCATCCGGAAGGAGCTCGGCGAGGGCTCGTCCGACGACGCCGACGGCGGTTACCGGGGCCGCCTCGAGGAGCTCGCCGCACCCGGGGAGGTGCGCGCCGCGGTGGCCAAGGAGATCGACCGGCTCGAGCGCACCGGTGACCAGAGCCCCGAGGCGGGGTGGATCCGCACGTGGCTCGACACGGTGCTCGACCTGCCATGGGGACACCGCTCCGACGACCGCCTCGACGTGGCCGCCGCCCGGGCCGTGCTCGACGCCGACCACACCGGCCTCGACGAGGTGAAGGCCCGCATCGCCGAGCACCTCGCCGTGCGGCGGCTGCGGGCGGAGCGCGGCCTCGACGCCGACGGGACGTCGGGGCGGCGGGGGGGCGGCATGATCCTCGCGCTGGTCGGCCCGCCCGGCGTCGGCAAGACCTCGCTGGGCGAGTCGGTGGCGCGCGCGATGCAGCGGCGCTTCGTTCGGGTCGCCCTGGGCGGCGTGCGCGACGAGGCCGAGATCCGGGGGCACCGGCGCACCTACGTCGGTGCCATGGCCGGTCGCATCGTGCGGGCACTGAAGGAGGCCGGCACCATGAACCCGGTCGTGCTGCTCGACGAGGTCGACAAGCTCGGCAGCGACTACCGCGGCGACCCCGCCGCCGCCCTGCTCGAGGTGCTCGACCCGGCACAGAACCACACCTTCCGCGACCACTACCTCGACGTGGACCTCGACCTGTCCGATGTGCTGTTCATCGCCACCGCCAACGTCGCCGAGCAGATCCCCGGGCCGCTGCTCGACCGCATGGAACTGGTGCGCATCGACGGCTACACCGACGAGGAGAAGGTCACCATCGCCCGCGACCACCTCGTCGGGAGGCAGTCGGCCGCAGCCGGCCTGCTCGACGGCGAGGTGGCGATCGACGAGGGCGCCCTGCGCCTCCTCGTCACCGGCTACACCCGCGAAGCCGGGGTGCGGGCCCTCGAGCGACAGATCGGTCGCCTCATGCGCAAGGCCGCCGCCGCGGTGGTCGACGACCCCGCCGCCGTCCCGGTGACCGTCGACGAGGCGCAGGTGGGTGAGTGGCTCGGCCGCAGGCGATTCGTGCCGGAGGTGGCCGAGCGCACCGCCGTGGCCGGCGTGGCCACGGGGTTGGCCGTGACCGGGGTCGGCGGCGATGTGCTCTTCGTGGAAGCGAGCGCCTCCGACGGCGAGCCGGGCCTGACCGTCACCGGCCAGCTCGGTGAGGTGATGCAGGAGTCGGCGCAGATCGCCCTGTCGTACACCCGCAGCCACGCCCACGAGGTCGGCATCGGCAGCGGCGCGTTCGACCGGCGCCGCATCCACCTGCACGTGCCCGCCGGCGCAGTGCCCAAGGACGGCCCGTCGGCCGGGGTCACGATGACGACCGCCCTCGTCAGCCTCCTCACCGGGCGCGGCGTGCGCCCGGAGGTCGGCATGACCGGGGAGGTGACCCTGCAGGGCCGGGTGCTGCCGATCGGCGGTGTCAAGCAGAAGGTGCTGGCCGCCCACCAGGCCGGCCTGACCGAGGTCATCCTGCCGGCGCGCAACGAGCCCGACCTCGATGATGTCCCCGAGGCGGTGCGCGCCGCGATGACCTTCCACCTGGCCACCGACGTCACCGACGTGCTCCGCCACGCCCTCACCCCCGCCTGAGAAGGCGTTGCCGTCACTGGGTTCCGCGCTCCAGCCCCTTCAAATTTCCTGCCCCTGCAACGAGATGCTTGACTCTGGCTCGCAGATCTCCTTTGATTGCAACAACTTCCCCAACCAGACCCAGGAGGTCGCGGTGAACCGCAAAGAGCTCATCGAGAAGGTCGCCGAGTCGGCGAGCCTCGACAGGAAGGCTGCGGAGTCCGCGGTGGCCGCCTTCGTCGACGCCGTGATCGACGGCGTCAAGTCCGGGGAGAAGATCTCGATCTTCGGCTTCGGCAGCTTCACGCCCAAGGCGCGCGGCGCCCGCCAGGGCCGCAACCCGCGCACCGGCGAGCCCGTCAAGATCGCCGCCAGCACTGGCGTCGGCTTCACCGCATCGTCCGCCTTCAAGGCGGCGCTCAACGCCAAGTCGTCGAAGAAGGCGTCGACGAAGAAGGCGCCCGCCGCCGCCAAGGCTGCCGGGGCGTCGGCCAAGAAGGCTGCCGCCGCACCCGCCAAGAAGGCCACCACGGCGAAGGCGACCGCCCCGGCGAAGGCGACCGCCCCGGCGAAGAAGGCCGCAGCGACGAAGGCCACCAGGGCCACCAAGAAGTGATCCTGCGCCCGCTCTCGGGCGCACCATCGTCGGGGGCCGGCTGCCACGGGTGGCCGGCTCCCGACGCGCCCGGCCGCGACCCGGTCAGCCCGGAAGGGCGCTGAGGTCGGCGGGCACGTCGACGTCCCATGCCAGCTCGGGCCGCTCGACGACCCGCACCGGCACGCCGAGCGACGCCGCCTCGGCCAGGTGGC
>DASTHS010000028.1:0-4379 GCA_035718085.1 Acidimicrobiales bacterium
TGTCGACTCCGTTGCGCTGCAGTCCGGCCTCCATGCTGTGGGGGACGGGGTCGGTGAAGCCGTGCTTGTGGCGCATGAGGTCGGCCCAGTTGATCGACAGCCCGTCGTCGTCGATGCCCTTGCCCCGCATGAGCCGGGCGCTGTCGATGATCTCGGCGCCTCGGCGGAGGATCTTCTTGGGGTCGCAGCCCCGTAGGGCGCAGGTGCCCCCGTAGGGGAGCTCGTCGACGATCGCCACCCGCCATCCCGCCGACGCGCACTTGTTCGCAGCAGCGGCGCCGGCCATGCCGGCGCCGACCACGATCAGGTCGTAGGCGTCGCTCACAGGGTCGCCCCCGACGGGCGCAGCGCGAGGCTCGAGCCGGTGGCGGCGTCCGCGTCGAGGACCCCCTCGAGCTGCTCGACGGTGGGTGACCCGGCCGGTCCGTCCGGCGTGGCGTAGAGACGGCAGCTCAGCCCGACCGTCTCGTCACCCGACGCGAACGGGTCGCGGCCGTCGACCAGCACCGTCGGCGACCCGGTGAACCCGGCCGCAGCGGCCTCGTCGGGGCCGGTGATGGCACGGCGCTCGACCACGAGGCCTCGGCGCGCCGCCACCGTCTCCAGGCGTTCGGCGGCGATCTGCCAGTTCGGGCAGCCGTCGAAGTACAGCAACTCGAGCTTCATGCTGCGAAGCTAAACCCTCCCTCCGAGGGGAAGGTCAAGGCCATGGGCCGCTGCCGGTAGCTTGACCGGCACGCGGAGGTCGTCGGGGAGGCATCGGCATGAAGATCGGGGAGGTGGCGGAGGCGGCGGGCGTCACGACCAAGACGGTCCGCTTCTGGGAGGCCACCGGCCTCCTCGCCGACCCGCCCCGGACGCCGTCGGGATACCGCGACTACGACCTCGGCGCCGTCGAGCGCCTGACGTTCATCCGCCACGCCCAAGTCGCCGGCCTCAGCCTCGAAGAGATCAAGCAGGTGCTCGCCATCTCCGACGATGGTCGACCTCCCTGCGGGCACGTCGCCGGGATCGTCCGCCGACACCTCGACGATGTCGACCAGCGCCTCCGCGATCTGACCGAGACCCGCCGCCGGCTCGGGGAGCTGGCTCGACGGGCGGCCGAGCAGGACCCGGCGGCCTGCGACCGGTACTGCAGCATCCTGCGGCCCCCAGAGCCCACCGCGTGAAACGGAGCGCCGACCCACGCAGCGGTGGAGGGTGACGGTGCGAGGGGGCGGGCGCCCGATCCCCCGGCGAGCACGGCGACGGCCCCTCCGATCAGGGGCATGGCGAGCAAGATGGTCACCAGCGGCGGCGGCCATGGCGGGCGGAACCTCCGCAGGCGCGAACGGCCGGGGCAGATGCAGGCCGTCAGGCCTCTCCGCGTGCGGGGTAGTCGGCGTCCACGAAGAACTTGATGGCGCCCACCACGTCCTCGATGCGCGGCCGGGCGGCCGGCATCGAGTTGAGCGCCGCCATGTACACGTCGCCCGTGCGGTCGATCAGGTAGATGCCCGGCTCGCCGAACAGGGCCGGCTCGGGGTCTTTGAGCCCGTGGCTGAGGTAGAGCCCCCACTCCCGCATCGACTCGGGGGTCTGGCCGTAGCCGACGACGAGGTCGGTGAGCTTCCACTCGTCGACGGTCTGGCGTGCCCGCTCCTCGGTGTCGCCCGACACGGCGATCACCGTCGTGCCGAGCGCCTTGAGGTCGGGCAGCGCCCGCTGGAGTTGGGTGAGGTAGGTGCGGCAGATCGGGCAGTGCAAGCCCCGGTAGAAGACCACAAGGATGAAGTGCTCGGGCCGCTGATCGGCGAGCACGAAGCGCTCGCCGTCGACGACAGCGACGTCGAGGGCGGGGGCGGCAGTGCGAGGACGGGGCTCGGGCATGGTGGGTTCCTTCCCTTGACGGTTCGGTTCAGGCGGTCTGGACCGGTCGAGCGCGCTGCCCTCCCGCTTCGCGTCGGCGCCGTCGACCAGGGGGCCGGAACGACCACGATCAGCGAGCAACGCACCCGCGGCGCCGGGGGGCCCACGATCACCCGCCACCCCACGACTGCGGCCGGCCGACGCACCGCCACCTCCCCTGACTGCCGGGGTGATGGCGTCTGCCGTCTCGCCGATGGTGCGGCTCGAGTCTGGCGACTCCGCCGAGGAGGCGGAAAGTGCCGCCGCCCTGCACCTTCGTGAGTCGGGAAGGCGGGATTCGAACCCGCGGCCTCAGTGTCCCGAATTCGATTGGGGTGGGTTCTGAGGGGTCGTCGGGAGACAGAAGTGCTGGTCAGGATGGGTGGGCCGTCGCCGGCGAACACCGACGGATGACAGCGTGCGCGGGCTAAACGCGGGCTCGACGCTGGCCTCAGCGTGGCCTCATTTCACGCGAGCGACCTCGCTGGCGAAGGCTGGCACGCCGGCTCTGGCCAGTCGGGCGATGACGTCGTCGTCGGTGAGGGCCGGTCGGCGGGTGGCGGCCGCCTGGCGTCGGATGACGTCGACGACCCGGCGGGGGGCGAGGTCGAGCTGATCGAGGAGGAAGGCGTCGGGATGGATGATCTCGATGCCGAGCGGATCGACGACCGCCGCCGGGAAGTCGTTGACGTTCGCGGTGACGATGGCGTCGGCTCGGCCGACGACGGCTGCGGCGACGACGTGCCGGTCGTCGGGGTCGGGGAGGGTGATCGTGTCCTCGACGGTCTCCCAGCCGACGACGAGGGCATCCTCGAAGGCGCCGTTCATCGCCTCGAGCCGCGCTGCGACGCGAGTCGCTGGCTCGCCAGGGTGGACCCGGGCTATGGCGTCTGCCGCCTCGCCGATGATGCGACTCGACCACAGCGGCCGGAACAGCCCGTCCTCTGCGAGGCGGAGGAGCGTGTCGGCCAGGATGACCGGCACGAGGACGCAGGTGTCGAGCACGGCCGTGTAGCGGGCCACCCTCAGGCGGGGGTGGTGGGACGACCGCGACGACGGCGCGCGGCCTGCAGAGCTTCGGTGTAGTCGTCGGGCTCACCGTCGTAGACGCCGGCATCGGTCGCCTCGGCCGTGAGTGCGTCGAGGGCCGCCCGACGTTCTGTTCGTCGGCGCTGCTGGTAGTCGACGACGTCGTTGAGGCGCACCCGGCGGTGCCGATTCGGCCGGTCGAAGGGGATGGCGCCCTCCTCGAGGAGCTTCACGAGCGTCGGTCGGCTGACGCCGAGGTAGTCGGCCGCTTCCTGGGTCGTGAGGAGCATGCCGTGAGGAGCGACTGCGATTGCCTTGCCCTCACGCATGACCTCGACGACCTGCCGGAGAACCCGGTAGACCTCGGCGGGGAGGCGGGTCTGTTCTCCATCAGGGCCGACGAGCAGGCCGGCCTCGGCGTGCCCCTCCATGAAGCGGGCGAGGTTGACGACCTCGCCGAGGTCGCGGGGAGGGAAGACGAGCTGGGCGACGTCTACCCGATAGGAGGTCGGCGCACCAGTGGCCATCACACGATGCTACGTCAGAGTCGAAGAAATCGAAAGATCAGTTGTCGCGGCGGGGTGATGAGCGGTGCGGGGGATCGGCCGGGACGGCGACGACCGGTACACATAGGCATCCTGCGGATGCGCGAGGCGGCGGTGGTCCTGTTAGGGGCAGTGACGGCTCGCCGGGGGTGAGGCACCGGGTGCCGACACCCTCCGCTTCGCTCCGGGCGGTTATCCAGGAGGTGCGCAGAGCGAGGTGGGTGCTCGCAGGTCGTGGAGCGGGCAGGGGCGTACCGCCCTGGATGGGGGCAACGCCGGGGAGCGCACGGGGAGGCAGCTGGGCTGGCCGGCCGGTGGTGTCGGCCGACGGCGACGGGATGGTTGAGGTGGGCGGTGGCGCCGGTTGCTGGGCGGCGCCGCTGCAGAGGTCGACATGACGGTGCTCGCGTCGCTCCTCCGGGGGCGAGCATGAACCGGGAGCCATCTGCGGGCGTCGACTTGGGCGCCGGGCCGGGGCAGGGCCGAGGCGGTCGGAGAGCCCCTGGCTGGGTGATGATGGTGCGCTGGCGGCTGGTCGGGCAGGCGGCCGTCCTGGTGCGGCAGTCGGGTGCGCGTTGACGTCGACCGCCCTGAGCGTGTCTGAGGCGACCTGAGGGCCGCCCTGTCGCGGGGCGTCACCGGCGGGGGTCCGGGCGTGCTGAGCGGGATCTGGAGCCGGGACTTGGCCGCCCGGCTCGTCGACCACCCGGCGTGGTGACGCTGGGCAGCGCGCTGGCGCGGGCGGTGGGGCCGCTGGCGATGCTGTGGCGGCTGCCGCCTCGGGCGCGGGCGGATTGAAGGGGGACTGCGCCGGGGCCGGCCCGGCTGACCGCCGCAGTGGCCGCTGGGGCGGGTGGGGGTGCCGGGTCCCGGTGGGCGGCCGGGGGGCGGGTGTGTCGGCTCCGGTGCCGGGCGTAC
>DASTHS010000029.1:0-6648 GCA_035718085.1 Acidimicrobiales bacterium
CGCGTCGGTCACCTGCGGAGTCTGGCCGCGATCGGCGACCTCCGTCGGGATGGCGGCGTCGTGGGGGGTGCGGGCCATGACCCGTACGTACCCCCCGGGGGCAGGTGGCACCCCTGCTCGTAGACTCGGGCGGTGCCCGCGCTCTCGCCCCTCGACGGCCGCTACGCCCCCGCCGTGGCCGGTCTGGCCGAGGTCTTCTCCGAGGACGGTCTGTTCAAGCAGCGCCTCGCGGTCGAGGTCGAGTGGCTCGTGGCCCTGGCCGACCGCCCCGAGATCACCGAGCTCGACCCGCTGCACCCGACCGTGGTGGCCGAGCTGCGCCGGTGGGTCGACGACTTCGGGCCGGACGACGTGGCCGCCATCAAGGCCATCGAGGCGCGCACGAACCACGACGTCAAGGCCGTCGAGTACCACCTGAAGGCCAAGCTCGCCGCCGCCGGGGTCGATGACGCCACCGGCGAGTTCGTGCACTTCGCGTGCACGTCGGAGGACATCAACAACCTGGCGCACACCCTGGCCCTGCGCGACGGCCTGCTGCACCACTGGCTGCCCGCCGCCGACCGGCTGGTCGAGGAGGTCTGGGCGCTGGCCGAGGCCCACGCCGCCCTCCCGATGCCGAGCCACACCCACGGCCAGCCGGCCACCCCCACCACCCTCGGCAAGGAGCTGGCGGTGTTCGTCGCCCGGTGGCGACGGCAGCTGGCCGGGCTGCGGGCCGTGCCGTTGACCGGGAAGATGAACGGCGCCACCGGCACCTTCGGCGCCCACCAGGCCGCCTACCCCGAGGTGCCGTGGATCGAGGTGTCCCGCCGCTTCGTCGAGGGCTTCGGCCTGCAGTGGGCGCCGCTCACCACCCAGATCGAGCCGCACGACGCCCTCGCCGAGGTGCTCCACGCCGTCGTGCGCACCAACACCGTGCTGCTCGACTTCTGCCGCGACCTGTGGGAGTACGTGAGCCGGGGCTACCTGCGCCAGCAGGCGGTGGCCGGCGAGGTGGGCTCCTCGACCATGCCCCACAAGGTGAACCCGATCGACTTCGAGAACGCCGAGGCCAACGTCGGGATCTCCACGGCGCTGGCCGAGCACCTGGCCACCAAGCTGATGGCGTCGCGCATGCAGCGCGACCTCACCGACTCGT
This sequence comes from Acidimicrobiales bacterium, assembly GCA_035718085.1. GTDB lineage: Bacteria > Actinomycetota > Acidimicrobiia > Acidimicrobiales > Palsa-688 > DASTHS01. The sequence continues at coordinate 1,139 of DASTHS010000029.1, forward strand.
CGGCCATCCGCAACGTCGGCGTCGTCTTCGGCCACTCGCTGCTGGCCCTCACGGCGGCCCGCCGGGGCCTCGGTCGCGTCGCCCCCGACGCCGCCCGCATGGCCGCCGAGCTCGACGGCGAGTGGGAGGTGCTGGCCGAGGCGGTGCAGACCGTCATGCGCCGTCACGGCCTGCCCGAGCCCTACGAGCGGCTGAAGGAGCTGACCCGGGGCGCCAGCGTCGACGCCGAGCAGGTGCGGCGCTTCGTCGCCAGCCTGGGACTGCCGCCGGAGGCCGAGGAGCGCCTGGCCCGGCTGACCCCCGCCGGCTACGTCGGCCTGGCGCCCGAGCTCGTGGCCTTCGCCGCCCCGCCGACACCCCGGTGAACGGCGCCGTCGACCTCAACGCCGACCTGGGGGAGGGGTTCGGCGCGTGGCGCATGGGCGACGACGCCGCCCTGCTCGAGGTGGTGACCAGCGCCAACGTCGCCTGCGGCTACCACGCCGGCGACGCCGGCACCATGGCCCGCACCTGCGCGCTGGCGGCCGAGCGCGCCGTGGCGATCGGCGCCCACGTCGCCTACCGCGACCTCGCCGGCTTCGGCCGCCGGGCCATCGACGTGCCCGCTGCCCAGGTGCGCGACGAGGTGCTGCACCAGATCGGCGGGCTGGCCGCGTTCGCCGCTGCGGCCGGGAGCAGGGTCGCCTACGTCAAGCCGCACGGCGCCCTCTACCACCGCGCCTGCGCCGACGGGGAAGTCGCCGCCGCGGTGGTGGACGCCGCTGTCGCCGCCTCGGGGATGGCCGGCGCCGGCCCGATGGCGGTGCTGTCGCTGCCCGGCAGCGCCCTCGGCGCTGCCGCCCGCGCCGCCGGCCTCGTCGAGGTGGCCGAGGGCTACCTCGACCGTGGCTACACCCCGGTGGGGGCGCTGGTGCCCAGGGGCGCTCCCGGCGACGTGCTCCACGACCCCGACGAGATCGCCGCCCGGGCGGTCGACCTGGCCGCCGGCCGGCCGGTGGCCGCCGTGGGCGGGGGCCACGTGCGCCTCGCCGTGCGGTCGCTGTGCACCCACGGCGACGAGCCGGCCGCCGTGGAGGCCGCCCGTCGCAGCCGCGCCGCCCTCGAGGCGGCCGGGGTCACCGTCGCCGCCTTCGCCTGAGCGGCGTGCCTGCGAGGTGGCGGCCCGCCGGCCGCCGGGCCGCCCTGGTCGAGGCGACCGACCCGGCCGTCACGGCTGCGGACATCCGAGCCACCGCCAGCGTCGCGGGCGCCCGGCTGGTCGAGGTGGTGCCGGGGGCGTCGACGGTCCTGGCCGTCGCTGCCAGCGCCGCCGACCTCGACCGCCTGGCAGCGCTGCTCCCGGAGCTCCCGCCCCGGGTGCGGCAGCGGCCGGGTGGCCGACCGGCCGCCGTCGAGCTCGACGTCGCCTACGACGGCGACGACCTGGCCGAGGTGGCGGCGCGCACAGGGCTGGCGGTCGACGAGGTCGTGGCCCTGCACGCCGGCGCCACCTTCACCGCCCGCTTCACCGGGTTCGCCCCCGGCTTCGCCTACCTCGACGGCCTGCCGCCCGCCCTGCGCCTGCCCCGACGGCCGTCGCCCCGGCCCGTCGTGCCCGCCGGGGCAGTGGCCGTCGCCGACCGCTGGAGCGCCGTCTACCCCTCGGCGTCACCGGGCGGGTGGCACCTGCTCGGTCGGACCTCGGCGACCCTCTTCGACCCGGCGGCCGACCCGCCGGCGCTGCTGGTGCCCGGCACCCGGGTGCGCTTCCGGCCGGTCGACGCGCTGCCTGCCCCGCCCCCCGGCCGGCCGCCGCCGCCCGTCGCCGCCGGCGGAGACCGCTTGGTGGTCGTCGACCCCGGTGGCGTCGCCCTGGTGCAGGACGTCGGCCGGCCCGGGCACGGCCACCTCGGCGTGCCGCCCTCGGGCTGGCTCGACCCCGCCGCCGCCGCCTTGGCCAACCGTCTCGTCGGCGGCGCGGGTGACGAGGCCGTGCTGGAGCTGGTCGGGCGCGGGCCGCTGCTGCGCCTCGAGGCGTCGTCGTCGCGCGCGGTGGTGGCGGTGGCCGCCGCCGCCGGGGCGCTGCCAACCGTGGCCGTGGGCGGCGCGCCCGGCCGGCCCGGTCCCCTCGAGGTGGCGCCCGGCGCAGAGGTGCGCGTCGCCGCCGCCGGCCAGCGCTGCTACGTGGCCGTCTCCGGCGGCCTGGCCGCCGGCGCCGTGCTCGGCAGCCGGGCCACCGACACCCTGAGCGGCCTCGGCCCGCCGCCCTGCGCCGCCGGCACCACGCTCGCCCTCGGCGTCGACACCCGTCGCCGCCCGAGTGTCGACGCCGTCCCCCTGCACCGGCGACTTCCTCCTCCGGGTGCGCCCATGTCGCTGCGGCTGCGGTTCGGCCCCCGCGACGACTGGCTGGCCGACGGGGCCGGCGACCAGCTCCTCGGTGAGGTGTGGCGGGTGGGGTCGGCGAGCAACCGCGTCGGGCTCCGGCTCGAGGGCACGCCGCTCGGCCGCCGGCCCGGCGAGCTCGACCCCGAGGGCGCCGTGACCGGGTCGCTGCAGCTGCCGCCCACAGGGCTGCCGGTGCTGTTCCTCGCCGACCACCCCGTCACCGGCGGCTACCCCGTGGTCGCCGTCGTCGACGACGACGATCTCCCCCTCGCAGGGGCACTGCTGCCCGGCATGCCGGTGAGGTTCCGCGCAGCGAGGTGAAGGGCGCCCCACGGCCCTGCCCGACGACCGCCACCCGTCGGGGCGGGGGGTCGGCGGCGGCCGTGGCCGCAAGGTGGTCAGGCCGAGCCCGCCACCGGCAGCAGGGCCCGCAGCGAGCGGGAGCGCACGGCCCCGGCGACGACACCGCACGTGTAGGCCGTGTCGTCGACCAGCGCCAGGCCCACGTAGCGCACCGGGTCGAGGGCGCAGCCGGACGTCGCCCACTCGACCAGCAGCGGCGCCAGCGCCAGCGCCGCCGCCCGCCCCACCGGCCGCCGCAGGACGAGGCGGCCGGGGCGCCGCCGCCCCGACACCCCGGTCGCAGCGACACCGGCCCACAGCCCGCCGCCCCAGGCGCGCCGCAGCGCCCGGCCGACGGCGTCGGCTGCCCGCAGCTGCGCCCCGGCGGCAACCCGCACGGCGGCTGCCGTCGGCACCCCGGCCGCCCGCAGCCGGCGCACGGCCACCACCGTCGACGCCGCCGCGCCAGCCGCCCACCACGGCGGCCCGAGCAGCACGCCGGCGGCGACGGCGCCCAGCGGCAGCCGGCCACCGCGCAGCGGCGCCACGGCATCGCCGTGGCGGGAAGCCAGCGGCCCCGCCGACGTGCCGTACGACCAGCGCTGCCGGGCCCACGACCACCACGACGCCCGCGGCGGGTGGAAGGCGACGGCCGCCGGCTCGTAGCGCACCCGCCAGCCGGCGGCGACGAGGCGCCAGACGAGGTCGACGTCCTCGCCCACGCGCAGCGCGGTGTCGAAGCCGCCCGCCGACTCGAGGGCAGCCCGCCGGGCCGCCAGTGCGGCGGTGGGCACGTAGGCCACCCGGGCCCGGGGGCGCACGGGCCCGGCCAGGGGTCCGAGGTCGAGGGGCGAGCGCACCCGCTCGAAGCGGGCCCGCACCCCCGTCCCCGGCGCCGATCGCACCCGCGGCGCCACCGCCGCCAGGGTGGGGTCGGCGAAGTGGGTGAGCAGCACGGCGAGGGCGCCCGGTTGGAGCGTGCAGTCGGCGTCGACGAAGACCACCACTTCGGAACCGACGCTGCGCCACCCGTCGTCGCGCGCTGGCGCGGGCCCGCCGGGGCGCTCCCGGCGCAGCACGCGCACGGCCCAGGGCGTCCGGCCGGGGCCGCCGTCGCCGGGGGCGAGCGCTTCGAGCGAGCCGTCGTCGACGACGACCACCTCGTCCGGCGCAGGCACGCCGTCGGCGGCGGGCCGGAGGGCGGCCAGGGTGGCGGCCAGCCCCCCCGGGCGGTCGCGCACGGGCACGACCACCGACCAGGTGGGCCAGCGGCCCGGCCGGGTCGGCAGCGGCACGCAGGCCGCCGCGCCGGCGTCGGTGACCGCCCGGGCCACCCCGGCGCCAGGGGTGCCCGAGCGCAGCGCACGGGCGGCGGCGGGGGAGAAGTGCAGCACCCGCAGCGGTGCCCCCCCGATCAGGCTGCGGTCGTCGACCCACCGGGTCTGCGGCGACAGGCGCACCCCCCACCCCGGGGGCCACCCGTCGCCGGCCACGGACGGGAAGCTACCCGAGGGCGGCCGCCACCCCCATGGCCGCCGCCGGCAGTGGGCGGCGGGACGTGAGCACCTCGTCGACGAGGCCGTAGGCCACCGCCTCGTCGGCCCCGAGGATGTAGTCGCGGTCGGTGTCGGCGGCGATGCGCTCGACGGGCTGGCCGGTGTGGGAGGCCAGCAGCTCCTCGAGGCGGCGGCGCAGCAGGCCCATCTCCCGGGCCTGGCGTTCGATGTCGACCGACTGGCCCTGGGCGCCGCCGTGGGGCTGGTGGATGAGGATGCGGGAGTTCGGCAGGGCGTAGCGCTTCCCCGGCGCGCCCCCGGCGAGGAGCACGGCGGCGCCCGATGCGGCCATGCCGAGGCAGACCGTCGAGACCGGCGGCCGGATGATCTGCATGGTGTCGTACACCCCGAGGGTGGCCGTCACCGAGCCGCCGGGGCTGTTGAGGTAGAGGCAGATGTCCTTGTCCGGGTCTTCGGCCTCGAGGTGGAGCAGCTGGGCGGTCAGCAGGCTGGCCGACCCGTCGGTGATCTCGGTGGTGAGCATGACGATGCGGTCCTTCAGCAACCGCGAGTAGATGTCGAACGCCCGCTCGCCGCCCGGCGACGACTCGATGACGGTGGGGACCAGGTAGCTCATCGTGCACCTCCATGTGCAACTCGAAGGTTGCACTATACGGCTGCGCCCGGATCTGTGCAACCATGAGGTTGCACAGCTCCCGCCGCCCAGGAGGCCACCGTGGTCCGTCGCACCCTGACCCTGCCCGTCGCACCGACCGAGCTGTGGCCTGTGCTGGCCGATCCCGGGTCGTGGCTCGGGGGCGACATGCGCTGGGCGCTGACCGAGGGCGGCCCGCTGCGCTTCGACGGCGCCGACGGGGAGCACCGCGACGGCCGGGTGGGCGAGGTGCGCCGCGCCGAGGTGCTGCGCTTCACGTGGTGGACCGACGGTGGCGAGGCCAGCGAGGTGACCTGGACGCTGGAGCCGTCGCCGGCCGGCACGGAGCTGACGGTGGAGGAAGTGCCGGTGGCGAAGCCGCCCGCAGCGACCTCCGCCCGCTGGGGTGCGGAGGACGACGCCGCCCTGGCGCGCCACCGCGACTTCCTCTGCGCCGTTTCCGCCTGACGGGTGGGCGACGTCGACGCGCTCTTCGCCGCGCTCGCCGACCCCACCCGCCGGCGGGTGCTCGACCGCCTGGCCGCCGAGGGCCCCCTCACCGCCACCGATCTGGCCCCCGCCTCGGGCGTCTCCCGCCAAGCGGTCGTCAAGCACCTGGCCACCCTCGAGGCCGCCGGCGTGGTCGAGCG
>DASTHS010000030.1:0-6988 GCA_035718085.1 Acidimicrobiales bacterium
GGGTCAGCCACGCGTCCCACGCCGCGGCGTCGCCCACGGTCACCTCGTCGAGGGGGTCGGCCCTCAAGGGGTGGCGGAAGGTGACGGTCGGTCGAGCCCGGGGCCGGCTCCGGCGCCGTTGGCGCCGGTGGACATTCCGGCGCTGCTGGCGCCGGGGCCCACGGGGGCCGGGGGGCCGGCGCCGGCCGAGCTGCTGGCCGCACGGATGGCCCCGAGGATGGCGGCGGCCTGGGCGCCGAGCTCGGCCACCAGGTTGTTGTAGCCGGTGGCCCCGTCGAGGATCGTGACGTTGGCGTTGGCGAGGCCGGCCGCCAGGTTGTCGGTCAGCTGGGGCAGCATGGCGATCAGCTGCTGGTCGAGGGCCACCCGGCCGTTGGCCGCCGCAGCCTCCGCGGCGGCGAAGGTGGCGTCGGCGTTGGCGCGGGCGATGGTGCGGATGCGCTCGGCCTCCGCCTCCGCAGGGGCGGCCACCTCGGCGACGAGCTGCTGACGGCGAAGCTCGGCGTTCCTCTCGGCCACCTTCGCCTGCTCGGCGAGCACCTCCTGCTGCGCCTGGGCAGCGGCGAGGGGCCCGGCCTGCGCAGAGCGCGCCTGCGCCTGGTCGACCTCGGCCTTGTAGGCCGCCTGGGCGATGGCCGTCTGGCGGGCGAAGTCGGCCTGGTTGCGCTGGCTCACCTGCTGGGCTTCGGCCGCCGCCTGTTGGGCCTGGGCCTGGGCGATCTGGGCGTTCTGGTTCACCGCGGCCACGTGCGGCTGGCTGAGGGCGTTGATGTAGCCCGACCCTTGGTCGTCGATGCTCTCGATCTGCAGGGAGTCGACGACGAGTCCGAGCTTGGCCATCTCCGTCTTCGAGGCGTCGAGCACCTCCTCCGCCAGCTTCTGGCGCTCCCGGATGAGCTCTTCGACGGTCATCGACCCGACGATCGACCGCAGGTGGCCGGCGAAGATCCGCCCGGTCAGGCGCGGCATCTGGTCTTCGTCGGCGAGGAACCGGCGGGCGGCGTTGGCGATGCTGGCGGCGTCGTCGCCCACCTTGAACGCGATCACCGCCTTCACCATGAGGGTGATGCCCTGCTTGGTGACGCAGGGTTCCTGCACCTCGGCCTCCTGCATCGACAGCGACAGGAACGACACCTTGGAGCGGACCGGCAGCACGAACCGGCCGTGACCGGTGACGATCCGGAACGGCGTCCCCCCGTCGCCGGTGCTCTTCGAGCCACTGATGATCATCGCCTCGTCGGGGGCGGGGATGCGGTAGCCGAACATCGTCGGACCTCCTCGGGCGCCGGCGTGGCGGCTGCCCGTCGCGGACGTTACGCCGCCTTGCGTCCTTCAGGTGGGGGCGCTGGTGCTCGGGTAGGGCACGACGACGACGGCGCGTGGTCCGCGCTCGACCACGACGAGCACCCGCTCGCCGCGGGGGATCTCGTCGTCGGCGTAGGCGATCCACACCTCGGTGCCGCCGCGCACCTCGACCTGCACCTCCCCGGGGAGGTCGCCACCGCGGATGCGGGTGACCACCGTCGCCGATCTGCCGGTCACCGGCTCGTCGGCCATGCTCACCGGCCGGACGCTACCGGCGCCCGGCGTCACCAGGTCGGCCAGCCGGCCGGCAGGCTGCCGACGGTCGCGCCGGCGCCCATCGTCCCCGACGGGGCGCCGAGGCCCACGAGCAGCTGGTCGAAGTTGACGCCGAACGCGGTGGGCTGCGAGGCGGCGTCGCTAGCAGGGGTCCACTGGCCGGCGGCGGCCGCCATGGTGTCGCCGTAGGCGTCGGCCGACCAGCCGATCTCCATGTCGGGGTAGGCGTCGTGCAGGATGCCGACCACGGTGCCCATGGTGACGGTCTGGCCGACGGTGACGGTCGGGGTGACGTTCTCGGCCACGTAGACGCTCTCGCCGGCGGCCGGTCCGTCGGTGAGCCGGTAGGAGATGTAGGTTCCGGCGGGCCAGTTGCCCGTCGTCGAGGTGACCACGCCGTCGCCGAGGGCGTAGACGGGGCCCGACCCGCCGTAGTCGACGCCCTCGTCGACGCGCTCGGCCCGCAACCCGGTGACCGCCCGCAGCGGGTTGGCGTAGCCGGTGGCCACCCCCGCCGCCATGCCGACGACACGCGTGCCGGTCCCGGCCGCCGAGCCGAGGAACGGGGCGTCGCCGAAGGCGAAGATGCCGCCGTCGGAGGCCACCATCCAGTAGCCCCGCCCGTCGGCCGTCGCCGCCATGGCGATCACCGGCGCGGCCAGGTGCGTCGCCCCGGTCGAGCCGAGGAACGTGGCGTCGCCGTAGCTGAACACCCCACCGTCGGAGGCGACCATCCAGTACCCGCGACCGTCGGGCGTGTCGGACATGCCGACGACCGGTTCGGCCAGGCGGATCGCCCCGGTCGAGCCGTAGAAGCCGGCGTCGCCGAAGGCGAAGATGCCGCCGTCGGACGCCACCATGCGATAGCCGCGGCCGCTCGGGGTGGCCGACATGCCGACGATCGGCTCGGCCAGGCGCAGGCCGCCGGTGGAGCCGAGGAAGGGGGCGTCGAAGGCGAAGATGCCGCCGTCCGCGGCGACCAGCCAGTAGCCGCCGGTCGCAGGGTCCACGGCTACGCCCACCAGGGGCCGGCTCAGGTGGGTGCCGGCCATCGACCCGTGGTCGACGGCGTCGCCGAGGGTGACCACGGTGCCGTTGGCCTCGGCGACCACCGCCCCGCGGCCATCGGGGGTCGAGGCCACGCCGACGACCGGTGACGTCGGTGCGGGCATCGTCCCGTGCAGCGCCCCCCCGAAGCCGAGGAGGGAGCCCGCCGAGCCGAGGAGGGTGTAGGCGCCGGGTCCGGCGGGCGACCCGGGCGCCGAGGTGGTCGACGGCGGGTTGCTGGCCGGCAGGGTTGCCGCGCCTGCGGCGGGGGCGGGGGCCACGAGGGCGCCGACGCAGCCGACGACGGCGAGGCCGGCGGCGACGCGGCGCGCCGTGCCGCCGGCGGCACGGGCAGCGATGGGCTTGGGCACGACGACCTCCGACTTCTCACGGGGCGCCTCCGCCGGCGCCGGCCCCAGTTGCATCGGCACCTGCACGGCCGCCCTGAGCCGGCGAGTGGCAGGCTTGCCCCCCGGCGCCACCCGGCGGCCGGGGGAGGGGAGCCGCCGTGTCGGACGTGGAAGGGCGCTGCGACGCCAGGTTGGAGCCGGTGCGCGACCTGCTCGCGGAGACGCTGTCGACCGGCGAGGAGCTCGGGGCCGGCATCGTCGTCGACGTCGGCGGCGATGTGGTGATGGACGTGTGGGGCGGCTGGGCCGACGAGGCGCGCACCGTGCCGTGGGGCGAGGACACGATCGTCAACGTGTGGTCGACCACCAAGACCGTGACCAGCCTCGCGGCGCTGGTGCTGGTCGACCGGGGGGTGCTCGACCCGTATGCACCGGTTGCCCGCTACTGGCCGGAGTTCGCGGCGAACGGCAAGGAGGGGGTGCAGGTCCGCCACCTCATGAGCCACACCTCGGGCGTCTCGGGGTGGGAGCAGCCGGTGACCGTCGAGGACCTCTACGACTGGGACGCGTCGACGGCCCGCCTGGCCGCCCAGGCGCCGTGGTGGGGGCCGGGCAGTGCGTCGGGCTACCACGCCATCGACCAGGGACACCTCGTCGGGGAGGTCGTCCGCCGGGTCGACGGCCGAAGCCTCAAGCGGTTCGTCGCCGAGGAGCTCGCCGGGCCCCTCCGCGCCGACTTCCAGATCGGCGCCGTCGAATCCGACTGGCCACGGGTGGCACCGGTCGTGCCGCCCCCGCCGACCGCCATCGACCTGGCGACGATCGACCCCGACAGCGTCGCGGTCAAGACCTTCACCGGGCCGATGGTCGATGCCGCCGTGGCCAACACCCCCGGCTGGCGGCGGGCGGACATCGGCGCCGCCAACGGCCATGGCAACGCCCGGTCGGTCGCCAGGCTGCTGCGCACCGTCACCCTCGGCGGCACCAATGACGGCGTTCGTCTGCTGTCGCCGGAGACGGTCTCGCTCATCTTCGACGAGCAGAGCAACGGCGTCGACCTCGCCATCGGGGTCCCCGTGCGCTTCGGCATCGGCTTCGCCCTGCCCGAGCCGGCCTCGGAGCCTTGGCTGCCCACGGGCCGCGCCTGCCACTGGGGCGGGTGGGGCGGCTCGGTGATCAGCATGGACCTCGAGCGCGGCATCACCGTCAGCTACATGATGAACAAGATGGGCGCGGGGATCCTGGGCTCGGACCGCACCGGCGCGTACGTGCGGGCCGTCTACCAGGCGCTCGGCGCCTGAGCCGGCTCAGTCGAGGCTGGAGTCGGTGCGCTCGGCGACCTCGTCGGTGGGGGCCAGCGGGTGCTCGTCGGGTACCCGCCCGAGGCGGCCGGCCCGGAAGTCGTCGAAGGCTTGCTGCAGCTCGCTGCGGGTGTTCATGACGAAGGGGCCGTACCAGGCGACCGGCTCCCTGATCGGCTCGCCGCCGAGGAGCACGACCTCCAGCCCGGCCGTCCTGCTCGGCTGCGTCGCGTCGGCCTCGACCACCAGGGCGTCGCCCGGACCGAACACGGTGAGGTCGCCGGTGGCCACCGGCCGTCGCTCGGTGCCGACCCGACCATTGCCGCCCAGCACGTAGAGCAGGCAGTTGAACGCCGGTGACCACGGCAGCACCGCCCGGGCGCCGGGCGCCAACGTGGCGTGCACCATGGCCATCGGGGTGTGCGTTGATCCAGGGCCGTGGTGGCCGCCCAGGTCGCCGGCGATCACCCGCAGCACCGAGTCGGCGTCGGCCGTGGTGGCCAGCGCCACCCGGTCGGGCGCCAGGTCCTGGTAGCGGGGCGGCGTCCACTTCTTCGCGCTCGGGAGGTTGACCCACAGCTGCAGGCCGTGGAACCAGCCGCCTGCGGCCACCACGTCGTCGGGTGGGGTCTCGATGTGCAGGATGCCGCTGCCGGCGGTCATCCACTGCGTGGCCCCGTCGCGGATGACCCCGCCGCCGCCGGTGGAGTCGGCGTGGGCGATCACCCCGTCGATCATGTAGGTCACCGTCTCGAATCCCCGGTGCGGGTGCCACGGGGTGCCCTTGGGCTCGCCCGGGGCGTAGTCGACCTCGCCCATCTGGTCCATGTGCACGAACGGGTCGAGGTCGGCCAGGTCGACCCCGGCGAACGCCCGGCGCACCGGGAACCCCTCGCCCTCGAACCCCTGGGGGGCGCTGGTCACCGTGCGGACGGGCCGGACCCGCGCGTCGGTGGCCACCGCGTCGAGGCGGGGCAGGGCAGATGCGTCGTCGACGGTGACTGCGGGCATGGGGACCTCCTCGGGAGCGGTCTACCGGATCCTGGGCGCCTCGCGGACGTCGGCGACGATCGGAGGTGGTGACGGTCCTCGGCTAGGGTGGTCCACTGGCATCCGCCGGGCGGCGTGGCCGAGTGGTTTAGGCAAGGGACTGCAAATCCCTGTACAGCGGTTCGATTCCGCTCGCCGCCTCCCTGCAGAAGCGCTGCTCAGAGCGTTTTCTGCGCCTTGCCGGCGGAGCCGGGCCGCCGCCCATCACACGGCCATCACACGCGTCGATTGAGACGACTGGGGCCAGCGGGGGACGCCGGAGTGCGGCGAGCTGCTCGTCGAGGTAGGCCGCGGCGGCTCGGTCGCGCTCGGCGGTAGCGTGCTGGTATATCAGCGCCGCGCGGGGCGACGAGTGGCCGATGCGGGCCATCAGCTCCTTGGTCGTGATGCCGGGCATGCGGGCGACGAAGGTGGCGGCGTGGTGGCGCAGGTCGTGCACGTGCAGCCCTGGCGGTGCCCCGACGTCTCCCACTGCGGCCCGCCAGGCCTCCGACAATTCGGCTCGCCGGAGCGGCCCGCCACGGGGGCTGGTGAACACCACGCCGTCGTCGCCGGGCTGCGCGAACGCGGCGAGGTGGCCCGCCAGCGCGTCTGCGGCCAGCGCCGGCAGGGTGACGGTGCGCCGGCCGGCGTCGGACTTCGGGTCGAGGGTGATGCGGCCGAGCCCGGTGACCTCGTGCGCCGGCTTTCGGACCGTGACGGTGCGACGGTCGAGGTCGACGTCGCAGCGGGTGAGGCCGAGCATCTCGGAGGTGCGCAGGCCGACGAGCCCGGCGAGCAGCACGAGGGCACGCAGCCGGGCGGGCATGGCGTCGGCGAGGTCGAACACCATGGTCGTGGCGATCAGCGGGCGCTCCCGGGCCTGGTCGACGCCGGCGCCGCGCATGCGGCACGGGTTGCGCGCCAGCAGGCCGTCGTCTGTGGCGGTGTTCAACACGGCGCGCAAGAGGCGGTAGCTCTTAGCAGCCTGGTCTCGGCTGACCTCCGCCGTCACCTGGGCGTACCAGTCGCGCACCAGCTCGGAAGTGATCTGCCGGAGGGCGAGCGGCCCGAAGGTAGGCAGGATGCAGCGCCGCAGTTGGGCCCGGTAGCCCTGCACGGTGGTGGGGGAGAGGGGTCGCCCCTTCACCAGCCGGGTGGCCAGCCACCGCTCGACGTAGCCGGCGAAGACGGGCGATGCGGCAGGGTGCTCGACGACGATGCCGACGAGTTGGTCGCCGTCGACCTTGCGCCGCCATGCGTCGGCGTCGTTGCGCCGGCGGAACGTCTTGGAGCGCTCGGCGCCGTCGGCGAGACGCCAGCGCACGTCGTAGCGCAGCGACCCGTCGGCCGCCCTACGCCGGGAGATGCTGGCCACTGGCGTCTCCTGGCGTCGTTTGTCGTCTCGCGCTCGGGGAGGGCGGGCTCATGCCGGCAGCTGCTCCTGCACGTAGGTGATGTGCTCTGGGTGGTCGCCCCACCGATCGCCTTCGAATGATGATGCTACGGCCGTCGAGGACGGCTCGCATGGGCGGCCGGCGCTCCTGAGCGCGTGCACGAGCTCGGTGACGCTGTCGGCCGGCACCCGGGCGCTCCGGCCGACGTGGACCACCTCGAGCCGGTGGTCGGCGATGAGGCGGTAGGCGGTCGATCGGCTGACGCCGAGGCGGGCCGCAGCCT
>DASTHS010000031.1:0-3184 GCA_035718085.1 Acidimicrobiales bacterium
GTCGGTGGTGGGGGGCTCGGAGCGGCCCGGCTGCGGGCCCGCCGCTGCGAGGGGTGCCGGATCGAGCTCACCCCGGTGGTTCTGGGCCGCATCCGGGGCGCCGCCGACGACACGGTGCTGCGCTGCGAGGAGTGCGGGCGCATCCTCGTGCGCACCTCGTAGCCGCCCGGGCCCTTCCTCCGCCGCAGCGCCCACCCGACGGTCGGTCCACGCCCCGTGGTACCTTCGTTAGCGCAACTAAGCAGATCCTTGAGGCAGGTGCATTGCCCTCCGCCGTCGCCGACCGAGCAGCCCGGACGTTCTCGTCGCTGCACAACCGCAACTACCGCTGGTACTTCGCGGGCCAGAGCGTGTCGCTGGTCGGCACGTGGATGCAGAGCACCACCCAGGCGTGGCTGGTGCTGCAGTTCACCCACTCGGGCACCGACCTGGGCCTGATCGTGGCCCTCCAGACGCTGCCGATCCTGCTGTTCGGCCCGGTCGGGGGCACGGTGGCCGACCGCTTCGGCAAGTACCGCATCCTGTTCTGGACCCAGGGCCTCGCCGGCGTGCAGGCCGCCGTGCTCGCCGGGCTGGCCCTGAGCGGGCAGCTGCGCCTGTGGGAGCTGTACGTGATCGCCTGCTCGCTCGGGTTCATCACCATGATCGACAACCCGACCCGCCAGACCTTCATCGTCGAGATGGTGGGGCGGGCCGAGCTGCCCAACGCCGTCACCCTCAACTCGGTGATGGTCAACGTGGCCCGGGCCATCGGCCCCGCCGTCGGCGGCGTGCTCATCGCCACCGTCGGCAGCGGCTGGTGCTTCCTGTTCAACGCCGTGTCGTTCGCGTTCGTGCTCGTCGGGCTGTCGCAGATCGACCAGACCACCCTCGAGCCGGCCGACCCGGCGCCACGCCACCGGGGCCAGCTGGTCGAGGGGTTCCGCTACGTGGCCGCCACCCCGGTGCTGCGGGATGCCCTGGCCATGATGGCGATCATCGGGTGCCTGGCCTACGAGTTCCAGGTGACCATCCCGCTGATGGCCCGCAACGTCTTCCACGGCGGGTCGCAGCTCTACGGGTTGCTCAACTCCGCCCAGGGCATCGGCGCGGTGGTCGGCGGCCTGGTGGTCGCCGGCCGGCCCCGCACCGGCAGCCGCCAGTTGATCGGCACCGCCGCGGTGTTCGGGGCGTGCATGGTCGGCGCCGCCCTGGCGCCCGACGTCGTGGTCGAGGTGGTGGCGCTGTTCCTCGTCGGCGGGGCGTCGGTCACCTTCCTGGCCCTCGGCAACAGCACCCTGCAGCTGACCGCCGAGCCGTCGATGCGGGGGCGGGTGATGGCGTTGTGGTCGGTGGCGTTCCTCGGCTCGACCCCGGTGGGCGGCCCGGTGGTCGGCATCATCGCCGGCGCCCTCGGCGCCCGGGCCGGTCTCGGCGTCGGCGCCATCGCCATCGCCGCCGCCGTGGCCCTCGGCTGGCGCAGCCTGCAGCGGGCCGAGGCCGGACGGGCGACCGTGGCGGCGGCGGCGGTGGCCGGCGAGGCCAAGGGCAGCGGCACGTCGGCCTCCGGCGCCGGGACCCTCGCCGGCGGCACCTGAGCCCCTGCGACGGGCTCGGCGGGCGGCGCCCGCAGGGTCGTCGGCGCAGGCGTTGGCTACATTCGCCGGCGTGCCCGAGCGGCGTCAGGTGCTGGTCGTCGACGACGACGAGGGCGTGCGCACCGGGGCCACCTGGGCGCTCGAGGCGCACGGCTTCGAGGTGGCGTCGGTCGACAACGGGGTGGCCGCCGTCGAGGCCATCGGGGCGCGCCTGCCGGCGCTGGTCGTGCTGGACCTGTCGCTGCCGGGCATCGGCGGCCTCGACATCCTGCGCTGGATCCGCGGGTCGCACGACTGCCGGGCCCGTCAGCGGCTGCCGGTGATCGTGCTGTCGGGCCGGTCGGGTGAGACCGACCGCATCGTCGGCCTCGACCTCGGTGCCGACGACTACCTGGTCAAGCCGTTCTCGCCCGGCGAGCTGGCCGCCCGGGCCCGGTCGGTGCTGCGCCGCAGCGGCGACGGCGAGCCGGCGCCCCAGCGGTTCGTGCCGGCCGGTGCCGGCGTCGAGATCGACCCGGCGTCGCGCCAGGTGTGGCTCGACGGCGAGGCCGTCGAGCTGCCGGCGAAGGAGTTCGACCTGCTCGCCTACCTCGTCGAGCACCCCCGCCAGGTCTGCACCCGGGGCGAGCTGCTGCGCGCCGTGTGGGCCAGCCACAGCGGATGGCAGACCGAGGCGACGGTCACCGAGCACGTGTACCGGCTGCGCCAGCGGCTCGAGGCCGACCCCCGCCGGCCGACGCGGCTGCGCACGGTGCGGTCGGTGGGGTACCGGTGGGAGGGGTGACCGGCACGCTCGCCGGCGACGACGCCACCGCCGTGCTCGACCGCCAGAGCGAGGTGATGGAGCGCCTGGCGTCGGGCGCCCCACTCGCCGACGTGCTCGACTGCGTCACCACCGCGCTCGAGGCGCTGATGCCGGCCAGCCGCTGCTCGGTGCTGCTGCTCGACGACGGTGGGCGGCTGCGGCACGGGTCGGCGCCGTCGCTGCCCGCCGGCTACTCGGCGGCCATCGACGGCCTGGTGCCCGGGCCGGCGGCCGGGTCGTGCGGCACGGCGGTGCACCTGGGCGAGGCGGTGGTCGCCGCCGACGTCACCACCGACCCGAGGTGGGTCGACTTCCGGGAGCTGGCCGCCCGCCACGGGCTGCGGGCGTGCTGGTCGAGCCCGATCGTCTGCCACGGGCGGGTGCACGGCACCTTCGCGGTGTACCACGCCACCCCCTACCTGCCCGGCGCCCGCGACACCGAGCTGGTGCGGCGCTTCACCCACCTGGCGTCGCTGGCCCTCACCCACGACCACAGCGCCCGCGAGCGCGAGGCGCTCCACGCCGCCGACGTCGCCCGCCGCAGCGCCGAGCGGGCCAATCGGGCCAAGTCGCAGTTCGTCACCGCCCTCAGCCACGAGCTGCGCACGCCGCTGCAGTCGATCACCGGCTTCGCCGAGCACCTGCGCACCCTCGACCTGACGCCCGAGCGCCGCCAGGAGGCCCTGGCCCGCATCGAGGCGGCGGCCAGCCACATCCTGAGCATCGTCGACGACGTGCTCGACCTGGCCCGCGTCGAGGCCGGCGCGCTGCCCTTCGAGCTGCACGAGCTCGACGTGGGCGA
>DASTHS010000032.1:0-19154 GCA_035718085.1 Acidimicrobiales bacterium
ACGGGCTGGGAGGCCGAGGCGGCCCTCGACCGGCTGGGCATGGGCTCGCTGGCGGGCGCGGAGGTGGCCACGCTGTCGGGTGGCCAGGCCAAGCGTGTCGCCCTGGCCCGCACCCTCGTGCAGCCCGCCGAGCTGCTGGTGCTCGACGAGCCCACCAACCACCTCGACCTCGGGGCGGTGCGTTGGCTGGAAGATCGCCTGGCCGCGCACCGGGGCGGCCTGGTGCTGGTCACCCACGACCGTCACCTCCTCGACCGGGTCACCACCCGGATGGTCGAGCTCGACCGCGGCACCGGCTACGTGCACGAGGGCGGCTACGCCTCCTACCTCGAGGCGAGGGCCGAGCGCGACGAGCGGGCGGCGGAGGGCGAGACGGTGCGGCGCAACCTGGCGCGGCGGGAGGCGGCGTGGCTGCGTCGGGGCGCGCCGGCGCGCAGCCGCAAGCCCCAGGCGCGCGTCGACGCAGCCAAGGCGCTGATCGAGGCGCGCCCCCAGGCCGCCGCCCGGCGCGGCGAGCTCGACCTGGCCGTCACGGGCACCCCGCGGCTCGGCGACAAGGTGATCGAGGTGCGCTCCGCGGCGGCCGGCCACGACCCGAGCCGACCGGTGCTGGTCCAGGTCGACCTCGACCTCGACCGGCGCGAGCGGCTGGGCGTGGTCGGGGCGAACGGCGCCGGCAAGACGACGCTGCTCGAACTGCTCGCCGGCCGGTTGGCGCCGGTGGCCGGCAGCGTCGAGGTCGGGCCCACCGTGCGCCTCGGCGTCTACGACCAGCACGGCGCCGAGCTCGACCCCGACGCCCGGGTGCGCGAGGTGGTCGCCGGGCCGACGCGGGCGCCGGGCGCCCCCGAGGACGCCGTGCTCATGGAGCGGTTCTGGTTCACCGGTGACCTGCCCTGGGCCCGGGTCGCCACCCTCTCGGGCGGAGAGCGCCGCCGCCTCCAGCTGCTGGCCCTGCTGGCCACCCGCCCGAACGTGCTGCTGCTCGACGAGCCCACCAACGACCTCGACCTCGACACGCTGCGCGTGCTCGAGGACTTCCTCGACGACTGGCCGGGGGCGCTGGTGGTCGTGAGCCACGACCGGGCCCTGCTGGAGCGCACGGTGGAGCGCGTCGTGGCCGTGGGCGGCGACGGGGTCGTGCGGCCCGTGCCCGGCGGCGTGGCGGGGTGGTTGGCCGGTGGCGCCGTCACCCAGGCGGCGGCCCCCACCGCCGGCGACACGGCTCCCGCCGGCGGCGCCACCCCCGCCGGTGCCGGCACCGGCGGTGACGATGCACCGGCGGTCGGGCTGGCCGGGATCAACCGTCCCGGCGGCGGCCCGGCTCCGAGCCCGCCGGGGCAGCAGGGTTCGCCGCGGGGGCCGTCGGCGTCGACGCTGGGGCGCCGGCTGCGTGAGGTCGAGAAGGTGATGGGCCGGCTCGAGCGCCGCCGCGACGAGCTCACCGAGGCG
The DNA here is from genome assembly GCA_035718085.1 of Acidimicrobiales bacterium. Classification (GTDB taxonomy): domain Bacteria; phylum Actinomycetota; class Acidimicrobiia; order Acidimicrobiales; family Palsa-688; genus DASTHS01. The sequence goes on from DASTHS010000032.1 coordinate 1,453, forward strand.
CTGGGGTCGACGGCCGACCACGTGGCACTGGCGCGCATCGGCGCCGAGCTCGCCGAGGTGACCGGCGAGCTCGACGCCAACGAGGAGCTCTGGCTCGACCTGGCAGCCCAGGCCGAGCAGACCCGCCGGTGATCCCGGCGGACGGGTGCGCTAGTCCCGGGTGACGGCCCGCGTCTGCACACCCCACTGCTGGCAGGCGGAGGCGGACGGCTCCCAGATGTCGAGGCGGCGGCCCTTGATGGCCCCGCCCGTGTCCTGCGCCACCCGCTCGCCGACCCCGGCGATGGTGATGTGGGTGCCGAGGGGGATCACCGACGGGTCGACGGCGACGGTGGCGGTGGAGGTGTGGGCCCCCGACGCCGTCGTGCCGTCGTTGTCGTAGCAGGTGACGGTGAAGTCACCCATCGGCGTGCCGCTGGTGCTGGCCGCCGTCACCACGTGCGGGGTGCCGTTCGGCGCCGTGGCCAGCCAGTAGCTGCTGTCGTCGGTGCCGGGGGCGATGGCCACGACGGCCGTCGAGCTCGGCTCCGGGCTGGCGCCCCCGTTGTAGAGGGCGTCGCCGAAGGCGTAGACGCCGCCGTCGGCCGACACCAACCAGTAGCCGGCGCCCGTCGGCGACGCGGCGATCGAGGTCACCGGCCGGGCGGGGCGGTCGTCGGCCAGCGAGCCGTGGAAGGCGGCGTCGCCGAAGGAGAACACGCCACCGTCAGCGGCGGCCAGCCAGTAGCCGGCACCCGAGCCGGTGCGGGCGATCCCGACGATCGGCGCGACCAGGTGGGTGGCGCCGAGCGAGCCGACGAACCCGGCGTCGCCGAACGCGAACACCCCGCCGTCGGCCGCCACCAGCCAGTAGCCACCACCGCTGGGTGTGGCCGCCATGCCGACGATCGGCTGGTTCAGCCGGACGTCGCCGAGGGAGCCGTGGAAGGCGGCGTCACCGAACGCGAAGATGCCGCCGTCGGAGGCCACCAGCCAGTAGCCGTGGCCCGTGGGCGTGGCCGCGATGCCGACGACGGGGTCGCGCAGCGGCTGGCCGCCCATCGACCCGTAGGCGCCGGCGTCGCCGTAGGCGTAGACGTCGCCGTGGGAGTCGGCCACCCAGTAGCCGGCGCCCGACGGCGTGCGGGCCATGGCCACCACGGGAGCCGGGTCCGACGAGCCTGGTGCGCCGTACTGGCCGGCGTGGCCGAAGCCGGCGACGGCGCCGGGGTTGGTGGGGGCGGGCGATGTGGTGTCGGCCAGCCGGGCGTGCAGCCCGACGGTCGGGGCAGCCGAGGAGGTGCGCTGCCCGGGCCCGGGGGCGAAGGCGGCGGCCCCGAGGGCCACCAGCGGGAGGGCCATGGCGGCCGGACGGCGCAGCACGGGGCGCTTGCGTCGGCGGTGCTGCGGCGTGTAGCCGCGTGAGGTCGACGCCCCGAGGGGCTCGAAGGTGCATGGATGTGGCGTCAAGTTGGGTACATCCCTTTCGATCGCAGCGCGCCGGGCGCGCCACGCTCCGAACGGGACGTCGTCGAGCGACGTCAGGGAGGTGAGGCAGACCAGCGCGGGCCTCCGCCAGAAAGGGGTGGGCGGAGGGGGGCGTGCAGCGCCTTGCCGGCGGTCTCTGGGACGGTCACCGCGGCGCGTTGTCGTTTCTCGAGGGCGAATCATACTGGTGTCGTTCACATCTGTGAAGGTTTCGGGGCAAACATGCCCCGTGATCAGGTCCTTCGCCTCGGGGTCCGAGGGGGCAGCCCCGGTCGCCCCCAGGCCGGGCGCGCCGCCGACCCGGGGCCTACGCTCCGGGCATGAGCGCACGCGTGGTGGTCGACGTCGACGGGGGGGTCGCCGACGTGCGGCTGGCCCGACCCGAGAAGATGAACGCCTTCGACCGGCAGATGTTCGACGACCTCGTCGCCGCTGGCGAGTCGCTCAAAGCCGACCGCTCGGTGCGCGCCGTGGTGCTCTCGGGCGAGGGTCGGGCCTTCTCCGCCGGCCTCGACCTGTCGATCTTCGGCGAGATGGCCAGCGGCGAGCGGGGCGGCTCGTCGATCATCTCCCGCGAGGGTCGCAGCGGTCCCGCCAACCGGGGCCAGCAGGCTGTCTGGGTCTGGCGTGAGCTCGAGGTCCCGGTGATCGCCGCCGTGCACGGCCACGCCCTCGGTGCCGGCTTCCAGCTCGCCCTCGGAGCCGACCTGCGCATCGTCGCCCCCGACGCCGCCCTGTCGGTGCTGGAGGTGCGCTGGGGCCTCATCCCGGACATGTGCGGCACCTGGCTGCTGCCCCGGTTGATCGGGCCGCAGGCGGCGGCGGAGCTGTTCTGGACCGGTCGCATGGTGCCCGGCACCGAGGCGGTCGCCATGGGGCTGGCCCTGCGGTGCGCGGACGACCCCCACGCCGAAGCACTGGCCCTGGCGCGGGACATCGCCGCCCGCAGCCCGCAGTCGATCGCCGAGGGCAAGCGCCTGCTCGGGCTGTCGACGGCGCCGGGCCGCACCGTCGACGAGCAGCTGCGCGACGAGGAGCGGACCATGGCCGCGCTGATCGGCAGCCCCAACCAGAAGGAGGCGGTGGAGGCGTGGTTCGCCAAGCGGCCGCCTGCCTTCACCGACCGCTAGCACGTCAGGGGCAGGGCACCCGGACGTCGACGGTCGGCCACCGCCGATCGGCGAAGGGCAGGGCGTGGCGTCCCGTTGCCCGGGGTACCACCTACCCTGTGGACGTGACCGACGCGCAGGAGACCTCCCCCAGTTCCATCGACGCCGTGGTCGCCGCCTGGCGGACCGAGCTCGACGGCCGCTCGTCGGTGCCGGCGAGCGACGTGCAAGACCACCTCCTCGAGCTGTGGGGCCGCCTCCCCGAGGGCGACCTGCGCAGCGAGATCGAGCGCTGGCTGACCGAGACGCTCGCCCGCCAGCTCTACGCCGTCGACGACATCGACGCCCGCCTCGACCAAGTGCTCTCGCAGGCGTAGCCAGCGGGGAGGGTCCGGGGTAGGGCCCCGTGGTGAGCGAGACCGCCAGCACCAATCCCCAGCAGAACGTCACCTTCCCGAGCAACGGCGACACGGCCCACGGCTACCTGGCCCTGCCGCCGAACGGGTCCGGGCCGGGGGTGGTGGTCATCCAGGAGTGGTGGGGGCTCACCTCCCACATCGGCTCGATCGCCGACCGGCTGGCGGGGGAGGGCTTCGTCGCCCTGGCCCCCGACCTCTACGGCGGGCCCACCACCCATGACGCCGACGAGGCCATGCAGCTCATGCAGCAGCTGCCCGTCGACCGCGCCGCGCGCGACCTCGCCGGCGCCGTCGACTACCTGCTCGGCCGGCCGGAGTCGACCGGCACCCAGGTCGGGGCCATCGGCTTCTGCATGGGCGGCGCCTTCGTGCTGACCCTCGCCGCCCAGCAGGGTGATCGCATCGGCGCCGCCGTGGCCTGCTACCCGGCGAGCGCGGAGACCCCCGACCTGTCGGGGCTGTCGGCCGCCCTGCAGCTGCACCTGGCCGACCAGGACGAGTTCCTCCCGCCCGCCGCCGCCGCCGGCCTCGCCGACCGGCTGGGCGCCCAGGGCAGCGGGAGCGTGGAGGTGCACCACTACGACGCCGGGCACGCGTTCATCAACGACGAGAACCTCATCGGCACCTACGACGCCCAGGCGGCAGATCTGGCGTGGGACCGGGCCGTCGCCTTCTTGAAGGAACACCTCCGCTAGCCACACCCCCGCCGCCGGGGACCTCCGCCGGTGCCGGACCTCCGGGCAGCCGGCGGAGGCTCCCGCGGCCGGCGGGTGGTCAGGCAGCCAGATCGGCGCTGGCGGCGGGGTCGAGCAGCTCGAGCACCGCCTGCTCCAACGCCCCCTGGGTGCCCGGGTGGCCGAACTCGACCCCCGCGGCGAGCCGGTCGAGGGCCGCCGCCACGGTCTGGCCGTGCAGGTAGCGGTCGACCACCCGGGGATCGACGTAGCTCGAGCGCACCACTGCGGGGGTGTTGCCCAGGTAGTGGGCGACCTCGGCCATCGCCCGGGCCACGCGCCGCTTGCGGGTGGCGTCGCTGGTGGCCGGCTGGCTGACGGCGAGGGCCACGGCGGCGAGCACGGTGGCGTTCCAGGTGCGGAAGTCTTTCGCCGAGCAGTCGATGCCCGCCTCCGCCTTCACGTAGGCGTTGATGTCGTCGGAGCGCACGTCGACCCACTCGACCCGCCCGCCGCCGGTCGGGCGCCTCCACACCAGAAGATCGGCGGGCTCGCCCCGCCGCTTCTTCAGCGCGGCGACGATCCGGGCCACCTCGGGGTCGACCACGGTCTGGATGCGCCGCTTCGAGCCCTTGGCGACGAAGTCGAAGCTGACACTGTCGCCCTCCACCCGGACATGCCTGCGCTCGATGGTCGCCAGCCCGTAGGTCTGGTTCTCCTCGGCGTAGCTGTCGGAGCCGATGCGGAAGAAGCCCAGGTCGAGCAGGCGCACCGCGCAGGCGAGCACCCGTTCGCAGCCGAGGCCGCCGCCGTCGAGGTGGCCGGCGACACGGGCCCGCAGGGTGGGCAGCGCCCGGGCGAAGTCCACCATGTGGTCGAACTTCGCCTGGGCACGGCGGGCGGTCCAGTCGTCGTGGTAGCGGTACTGGCGGCGGCCGCGGGCGTCGAGCCCGGTGGCCTGGATGTGCCCGTTGGCCAGCGGGCAGACCCACACGTCGACCCACGCCGGCGGGATGACGAGCCGGGCGATGCGCTCGAGCACGGCCTCGTCGGTGACCCGGGCGCCGGCGGCGTCGAGGTAGACGAACCCCTTCCCCGCCCGCCGCCGCGTGTAGCCCGCGCTGCGGGGGTCGACACGGCGGAGGCGGGGCACGCGGGGCCGGTACCCGGCGGCCGGGGGCCGGCAAACGTCGGGCGGCCGTCGCCCGCCTGGCGGCCGGTCAGGCGGCCCGGCAGGTCCAGCGACCGGCGTGGTGGTCGACGACGAGGGGCAGCCCGAAGGCGTCCGAGAGGGTCGCGGAGGTGAGCGTCGACGTCAGCGGCCCGGCGCCCACCACCCGACCGGCGCGCAGCAGCAGGGCATGGGTGGCCCCCACGGGCACCTCCTCGAGGTGGTGGGTCACCATGACGGTGGGGGGGTGGGTCGCCTCCCCGGCCAGGGCGGTCATCCACCCGAGCAGGCGCTCCCGGCCGCCCAGGTCGAGGCCGGCGGCCGGCTCGTCGAGCAGCAGCAGGCCCGGCGCGGCCATGAGGGCACGAGCGATGAGCACCTGCTGGCGCTCGCCCTCGGAGCACACCCCGAAGGGCCGGTCGGCCACAGCGGCGAAGCCGGCGTCAGCCAGCAGGCGGCGGGCGGCCTGCCACTCGTCGGCGCCGTGCGCCTGCCACCACGGCTCCAGCGCCCCCGACGCCCCGGCGACGACCACCTCGGCGGCGGTCAGGCCCGGCAGCAGCTGCTTGGCGACCGCGGCGCTCACAAGGCCGATGCGCCGACGCAGCTCCCGCACGTCGACCCGGCCGAGGCGGGCGCCCAGCACCGACACCGCCCCGCGCGTCGGGTGCAGGTAGCCCGACGCCAGCTGGAGCAGGGTGGTCTTGCCCGACCCGTTCGGCCCGAGCACCACCCACCACTCCCCGGGGCGCACGACCCAGTCGACCCCGTGGAGCACCGACGTGCCGACCCGGTCGAGGTCGACGGCCTCGAACACCAGGGCGCGCTCGGCGGGCGGGCGGACGTCGGGGGAGGGGGCAGCGGGCACCGGGGGCGCACCGTACCGGGCGCGCCGGTTGGCCGGGACCGGTGCCGGCGGGCGACGATGGGGCATGGCCGGGATCTTCGCCACGCTCGCCGACCGCCTGCGCCCGGCGTTCGCCGCCGTCGCGGAGGGCGCCGACCCGGTGCTGCGACCGTCGGCGCAGGCCGGGGCCGACTTCCAGGCCAACGGGGCCCTGCCGCTGGCCAAGCGCACCGGGCGGCCGCCGGCCGAGGTCGCCGCCCAGGTGCTCGCGGCGGCCGACCTCGACGGCGTGGCCACCGCCGAGGTGCACCCGAAGGGGTTCGTCAACCTGCGCGTCGACGACGCCCACCTGGCCACCGCACTGACCGCCATGGGCAGCGACCCCCGGCGTGGGGTCGACCCGGTCGCCCGCCCGTGGACGGTCGTGGTCGACTACTCGGCCCCCAACGTCGCCAAGGAGATGCACGCCGGCCACGTGCGCACGACCTTCGTCGGCGACGCCCTGTGCCGCATCGCGGGCTTCGCCGGCCACCACGTGGTGCGGGAGAACCACATCGGCGACTGGGGCACCCCCTTCGGCATGCTCATCGAGCACCTCGTCGACCTGGGCGAGGACGCGGCCATCGGCGAGCTGTCGGTCGGTGACCTCGACGGGTTCTACAAGCAGGCCCGCGCCGCCTTCGACGCCAGCCCCGACCTGCAGGAGCGGGCCCGCCGGCGGGTGGTGATGCTGCAGGCCGGCGACGCCGAGACGCTCCGCCTGTGGCGGGTGCTGGTCGACGAGTCGATGCGCTACTTCCACGAGGTCTACCGGCGCCTCGGCGTCGGCCTCGGGCCCGCCGACGTGGTGGGGGAGAGCTTCTACAACGACCTGCTGCCAGGCGTCGTCGACGACCTGCGCGCCGGGGGCCTGCTGGTCGAGAGCGACGGCGCCCAGTGCGTGTTCCCGCCCGGGTTCACCGGCCGCGACGGCGACCCCCTGCCCCTGATCGTGCAGAAGAGCGACGGCGGGTTCGGCTATGCCGCCACCGACCTGGCGGCCCTGAAGGACCGCTTCGGCCGCCTGGGCGCCGACCGGGCCCTCTACGTCGTGGGAGCCCCGCAGGCGCAGCACTTCGCCATGTGCTTCGCGGTGGGGCGGATGGTCGGCTACGTCCCCGAGGGGGCCGAGCCGGTGCACGTGCAGATCGGCAACATGCTCGGGTCCGACCGCAAGATCTTCCGGACCCGCAGCGGCGACACCGTGAAGCTGATCGACCTGGTCGACGAGGCCGTGGCGCGGGCGGCCGCCGCCCTGGCCGGGCGCGGGCACGACCTCGGCGACGACGAGGCCGCCCACGTGGCCGAGATGGTCGGCGTCGGCGCCCTGAAGTACGCCGACCTGTCGACCGACCGGGCCCGCGAGTACGTCTTCGACTGGGACCGCATGCTGAGCTTCGACGGCAACAGCGCCCCCTACTTGCAGTACGCCCACGCCCGCATCCAGTCGATCTTCCGCCGTGGTGGCGTCGACGGCGGCGCGTTCGGGCGGGGCGCCACGCCGGTCACCGTGGCCGAGCCGGCCGAGCGGGCGCTCGCCCTGCGCCTGCTCGGCCTCGACGAGGCGATCGACGCCGCCCTGGCCACCTGGTCGCCGCACAAGCTGTGCGCCTACCTCTACGACCTGGCCGGTGACTTCACCACGTTCTTCGAGCACTGCCCGGTGCTGCGCGCCGACGACCCCGCCCTGCGCGCCAGCCGGCTGGAGTTGTGCGCCTTGACCGCCGACGTGCTCGCCAGCGGCCTCCGGCTGCTCGGGATCGAGGCGCCCGAGCGGATGTGACGGCCGGCGCGTGGCCGCCGATGCCCCGGTAGCGTCGCCGGCCGTGGCCGACACCCCTGCAGTCCGGGTGGAGCGCGACGGTCCGGTGACCACCGTCGTGTTGCACCGCCCCCACGCCCGCAACGCCGTCGACGGCCCGACCGCGGTCGCCCTGCACGACGCGTTCGTCGCCTTCGACGCCGACGACGACGCCGCGGTCGCCGTGCTCTGGGGCGACGGCGGCACCTTCTGTGCGGGCGCCGACCTCAAGGCGCTGGGCACGCCGGCGGAGAACAAGGTGCGGTCGATCCGGCCGGGCACCCCCGCCCCGATGGGCCCGACCCGCCTGCGGTTGTCGAAGCCGGTCATCGCCGCCGTGAGCGGCCACGCCGTCGCCGGCGGCTTGGAGCTGGCCTGCTGGGCCGACCTGCGGGTCGTCGAGGAGAGCGCCACGCTGGGGGTCTTCTGCCGGCGGTGGGGGGTGCCACTCGTCGATGGGGGCACGATCCGGCTCCCGCAGCTGGTCGGCACCGGCCGGGCGCTCGACTTGATCCTGACCGGCCGGCCGGTGGGCGCCGCCGAGGCCCTCGCCATCGGCCTGGCCAACTACGTGGTCGCCGACGGCGCCGCCCGCGCCGAGGCCGAGGCGCTGGCGCAGCGCCTGGCGGGGCTGCCGCAGGCGTGCATGCGCAACGACCGCCTCTCGGCCCTGGCGTGCGAGGGCCTGCCGCTCGACGCCGCCCTGGAGGTCGAGCTCGGCCGGGGCCGGGCGTCGCTGGCCAGCCCGGAGCTGGCCGCCGGCGTCGGGCGCTTCGCCGGCGGGGCCGGTCGCCACGGGGTGTCGGCGTGAGCGGGCCCCGGGTGGCCGTCGGACCGGTGCAGGCCGGCTTCGCCGCCGCCGCCATCCGCGACGGCGGCGGCGAGCCGGTCGCGGCCGACGGGCCCGCCGACGGCCTCGTGTGGCTCGACTCCCGGGACGTCGACGGCTTGCACGCCGCCCTCGACGCCACCGCCGCCCGCTGGGTGCAGCTGCCCATGGCCGGCGTGGAGCGGGTGCACGAGCGCGGGCTGTTCGTGGCCGGGCCGACGTGGACGTCGGCCAAGGGCGCCTACGCCACGCCCGTCGCCGAGCACGCCCTGGCCCTCGGCCTGGCCGGGCTGCGCTGCCTCCCCGAGCGGGTGACCGCCCGCAGCTGGGGTGCGGAGGGCGGCCTGCCCCTCTACGGCAGCGACGTGCTCGTGCTGGGGGCGGGGGGCATCACCGCCGAGCTGCTGCGCATGCTGGCGCCGTTCGGTGTGCGCACCACGGTCGTGCGCCGGCGCCCCGACCCGGTGGAGGGGGCCGACGTGACCGTCGGGCTCGACCGCCTCGACGAGGTGCTGCCGGGCAAGCGGCTCGTGGTGCTGGCCCTGGCCCTGACCGACGCGACGCGCGGGGTGATCGCCGCGCCGCAGCTGGAGGCCATCGACCCCGATGCCTGGCTGGTCAACGTGGCCCGGGGCGGCCACGTGGTCACCGACGACCTGGTGGCCGCCCTCGACGCCGGCACCATCGGCGGCGCCGCCCTCGACGTCACCGACCCCGAGCCGCTCCCCGACGGCCACCCCCTCTTCGGGCGGCCCAACTGCATCGTCACGCCGCACACGGCCGACACCTACGCCATGGTGCGCCCGCTGCTCGCGGCGCGGATCACGACCAACGTGCAGCGCTTCGCCGCGGGTGAGCCGCTGCTCGGCGTGGTCGACCCGGAAGCGGGCTACTAGGCGTGCAGCCGCGCACGGCTGCGGTCGGCGTGCTGCTGGTCGCCGAGGCGCTGCTGTCGTTCGTCTCGCTGCACCTCGGCGTCGCCCTCTTCGCCCTCACCGTCATCTTCCTGCTGACGGCCTACACGTTCCGCGCGCCGCCCGGCCCCGGGCGCTGAGCAGGCAGGTCCGCGCCGGGCTCGTCGAGGAGGGCGGTGGCGATGCCCCAGGGCCGCAGGGGGAACGCCCCCTCGAAGGCCTCGACGGGCCGGCCGCGGAGGTCGACCAGCACGCCGCGCCGTCCCGGAACGGCCACGGTGGTGGGCGCGGCCGACGGGTTGAACACCCGCAGCTCGATGCGGCCACCGACGCGCTGCAGCGACGACACCTCCGCCCCGGCGACCTCGAGCCGGCAGCCGGACGCCGGCAGCGGGCCACCCCGGCCGGCGACCACGTCGACGGGCACCTCGGTGGCGTCGGCCATCGCCCACGGGTCGGCGACGTCGGTGCCGACCGCCCAGCGCAGCACCTGCGGGCCCTGCACCTGGGCGCCGGCGAGCGGGAGCACCGGGCCGGCCTGGTTCGGCCTGGCCGACGGCGCCGGGCGCGACAGGAAGCCGGTGGCGCGCAGCACGGTCACGGCCAGGGCGGTGCCGCCAGCCACCAGCTCGTAGTCGAGCACCTGCGCCCCGACCACCGTGAGGCCGCCGGCGCGCACCCACGGGCGCGCCGGGTGGGTGGCCACCGCTGCCTCCGTGCGCCCGGCCGGCGCCGCCCCGCTGCGGCGCACCGACCCGAACGCGGTGGCCGCCTCCGACCACGTGGCGCGCCGGGGCAGGGGCAGCAGCAGGCGCAGCCGGTGGTCGCGGCTGCGGTTGTCGACGGCGGTCACCACCTGCACGAAGGCCTCCCCCCGGCGCAGCTCGAGGTCGGTCACCACGGTGGTGTCGACGGCGCCGACGCGGCGGCCGCCGTCGACGGCGGCCGGCCAACGGTGGCGGGTCCGCACCCGCAGCGCGGCGCGCAGGGGCCCAGACTCGACCACCTCCACCGTGGCCGCCAGCGCGCCGGCCACCGCCCCTGCGTCCGGGCCGGTGCCGGCCGGCGGCGACCAGGTGTAGGTGTCGCCCTCGTCGCCTTCGTCGACCACCAGGCCCATCCCGGTGACCCGGCCGAGCGACCAGGTGCCGCCGGCGTCGACGCGCACCTCGACCAGCCCGTTGTCGAGCCACGTCGGGCCGGCGACCGCGTCGGGCGGGGCGGCGGGCGACGGGGTCGGCGACCCAGCGGGGAAGGGGGCCGAGACCACCGGCAGCACCGGCGCCCACCCGAACCCGGCCACCTCCACCTCCGCCAGCACGAGGGAGGCGTCCCGACGCTCGACGACGACCTCGAGGGGGTGGTGGCGACCGGCGCCCGCCGCCGCCCACGCCTCGGCCATGGCGGCGGCGACGCCGGGGTCGGCTGCGGCGTCGGTGGCGGCGTCGGTCGTCAGGCGCACCGCCGTGCCGCCGCCGGCGAGCGCCCGGACGTCGGCGGCCACCACCGGGCCGGGCCAGCGACCGCCGCCGCCGCCGGGCAACCAGCCGTCGGCGGCCAGCGCGCCGAGCAGCCGCCCGAGGTCGCCGCCGTCCCCGCAGCGCCGCTCGACGCCCGCCGCCCGCCGGTCGAGCAGTTGGGTGCCGGGCGGGGGCGGGCCGGCGACCACCACCTCCACCACGGCCCGCCGTGACCGGGCCGTCGGGTTGAGGGCGGTGAGCTGCGGGGGAAGCCGGTCGGCGGCGGCGGCGAGGGCGTCGGCGGCGACCTCGGCCGCCACCGCCCGGGCCGACGCGTAGCGGGCGAGCACGGCATCGACGACGGCGTCGGCGGAGCACGCGCACACCGAGTCGTGGGCGGCGTTGCGCACCACCTCGAGCCACGCGGCACCGAGCGACGCCCCGGGCCACGACGGCGGGTCGAGCCACAGCGCGGCGAGCGGCTCGGCCCGCCGCTCGAGGGCCACCTCGGTGGCGGCGGCCGCCCGGCGCACGTCGACGCGGTTGGACGTGACGCCGGCGAGCAGGTTGGCCCGGGCATTGGCCCGCAGCTCGCCTTCCCACTCAGGCAGACCGATGACGGGGGCGGCGCGCAGGTGGGCCAGGAGCGTGGAGCGGGTGATCGCCAGGGTCGGGTCGGTGGCGGCCGCCGCCGCCAGCAGCGGCCCGAGCCGGGGATGCGGTTCGTGGGCGTCACCGCCGTGGAGCACCAGCAGCGGGTCGTCGCCGCCCAGCACGTCGACCAGCTCACGTTCGAGGGTGTGCAGCCGGCGCACCAGGTCCACGGGCCGGTCGGGGAGGTGGGCGCCGATGGCGTAGCCCACCGGCAGGTGCTCGGCGCGCACGGTCGACCCGTCGGGCGAACGCCACCAGAAGGCGGTGGCGCCGATGTCGGCGGGCACACCCCGCCAGACCACCGCGTGGTCGATGCCCGCCAGGCGCAGCAGCTGCGGCAGCTGGGCGGCATGGCCGAAGCTGTCGGGGAGGTAGCCGACCGGCGTCGCCCCGCCGAGGCGGTCGGCGGCCGCCAGCCCCAGCTGCAGGTTGCGCACCAAGGTCTCGCCCGACACCAGCAGCTCGTCGGCGAGGGTGTACCACGGGCCGATCTCCAGGCGTCGCCGGGGGCGGGCCGACTCGGGAGCCCCTCGCCGACGAGCGCCTGCACGGCGGCGGCGTCGGCCGGGTGGGTGGCGAGGTGGTCGTCGAGGGGCGCCACCTGGCCGTCGAGCAGGAAGGTGGCGGCAGGGTCGCCCGCGAGGTGGTCGAGCACCCGGGCGAGCACGGCGGCGAAGCGGTGCGCGCCCGCCGCGGCCGGCCGTTGCCACTCGCGATCCCAGTGGGTGTGGGCCACCACCGCCACCCGCCGCACCACCCCTGCACCCTATGACCCCTGTTGCGAGAGGGCGGCACCTGCTACGGTGCGCGGTCGAGGGGCCGAAGCACCACGCGAGCGGAGCCGCAGATCCCTCCCGGCCACCCGTGGTCGGCTGCCGGGCACGAAGGGTGCCCGCACGCAAGAAGGGATCAATCAGTCAGTGGCAACAGGCACCGTGAAGTGGTTCAACTCCGAGAAGGGGTACGGCTTCATTTCGCAGGACAGCGGGCCTGACGTGTTCGTGCACTTCAGCGCAATCCAGGGCAACGGCTACCGCAACCTCGAGGAGAACGAGAAGGTCGAGTTCGAGGTCAACCAGGGCCCGAAGGGCCTGCAGGCCGCGAACGTCAACCGCATCAGCTGACCACCGGGGCCTGCGGGTGATCCCCGCAGGCCCTTGCGTCAGCCCCAGGGCGGCGCGGGGGACGGGCCCGCTCAGGGCAACGCGACCCGCTCCGGCCAGCTGTACACGTTGAAGCTGCCGCCGCGGACGAACCCGGCGAGGGTGATGCCGAAGCGGGTGGCGGCCTGCACGGCGAGGCTCGACGGCGCCGACACCGCGGCGATGGTGCCGAAGCCCCCCATGGCGGCCTTCTGCACGATCTCGAAGCTGACCCGGCCCGACACGGCCAGCAGCCGCTCGCCCGGTCGTGTCAGTGGTCGGCCGTGGCCGGCGGCGAGCACGGCATGGCCCACCACCTTGTCGACCGCGTTGTGGCGCCCGATGTCTTCGCGCACGACCTCCGCGTCGCCCGTGGGGCCGAACGCGCCGGCCGCGTGCAGGCCACCGGTCCGGGCGAACACCCGCTGGTGCTCGCGGAGGCGGTCGGGCAACCCGGCGAGCACGTCGGCGGTCACCGTGCCGACCACCGGCACCACCGGGCAGGCGACGGCGACCTCGTCGATCGACGCCTTGCCGCACACCCCGCACGCCGCGCCCATGGCGCCGGCGCGTGGAGGCGGCCCGTGCCACTCCCGGCGCAACGACACGCTCACGGTGTTCCACCGCAGCTCGGGGTCGACGTCGGCGCAGTAGCCGACGGCAGCGACCTCGTCGGGGGTCACCAACCCCTCGGTGAGCAGGTAGCCCACCGCCAGCTCGAAGTCGTGGCCGGGTGTGCGCATGGTGACCGCCACCGCAGCGGCGGCCTGGCCCGGCCCCATGGCCCGGATCTCGAGTGGCTCCTCGGTGGCGACGGCGTCGGGGCGTTCGAGGTGGTGGCCGGGGCGCACCGTGAGGGCGCGCACCGGGGTCGACGCGCCGGGCGGCCGGGGGAGGCTCACGTGGGGGTCACCGGGATGGCCCTACCCGCCAGGCGGGCCAGGTCGTCGGGGTCGTCGGCGTCGTCGAGCGCGCACGGGTCACCGGCGGCGGGCAGCCACACCTCGGGCCCGGCCATGGTCGGGTGCAGGCTTCGTGCCCAGGTGGAGAGCCGGCCGTCGCCGGGGCCGGTGACGGCAAGGGCCCGGAGGGCGGCCACCGGGTAGCGGGCGCACAGCCACTGTGGGCGCCCGGCGCCGTCGAGCGGCACCACCGCCCCCCCGGCGGGGTGGCCGCCGAGCCAGGTCAGCAGCCCCGCGCTCAGGCGGGGCAGATCGGTGGCCACGACCAGCACGGCCCCCCCGTCGGGTAGGTCGGCCCACAGCGTCCCGGCGGCGGCCAGGGCGGCCAGCGGGCCGCCGCCGGCGTCGGGCACGGCGGGGACGCCGGACCGACCCGGCCCGAGCTCGACGACGGGGCTGGCGCACGCGGCGAGCATGGCGGCCGTGCGGGCGGCGAGGGTGGCGCCGCCCATCGTGATCGCCGCCTTGTCACGGCCCATCCGTCGGCTGGCCCCCCCGGTGAGCACCACCCCGGCGCACGGGGCTGGGCCGGTGGGCACCGGGGCAGGGTACCCAAATGACCCGCGACATCGCGACCGACCCGGCCACCCTGGCCCTCGACCGCATCGCCTACCTGCTCGAGCGCTCCCAGGAGCCCACCTACCGGGTCAGGGCGTTCCGCAACGCGGCGGCGGCGGTGCGCGCCGCCGGCGCCGAGCGGGTCGGCGAGCTGGCGGCCGCCGGCCGCCTGAGCGACCTGCCCGGGGTGGGGCCCACGACCGCCGAGGTCGTCGCCCAGGCCCTCGCCGGGGAGGTGCCCGCCTACCTCGCCCGCCTCGAGCGGGAGACCGGCGCTCCGGCAGCCGACGACGACGCCGTGCTGCGGTTGCTCGGCGCACTGCGCGGCGACCTGCACGCCCACTCCGACTGGTCCGACGGCGGCAGCCCCGTGGAGGTCATGGCGCAGGCCGCCGCCGCCATCGGCCACGACTACCTGGCCATGACCGACCACTCGCCCCGCCTCACGGTGGCCCACGGCCTCGACGCCGACCGGCTGCGCCGCCAGCTCGACCTGATCGAGCAGCTCAACTCCGCCGGTGGACGCCTGCGCGTGCTCACCGGCATCGAGGTCGACATCCTCGACGACGGCGCCCTCGACCAGGACCGCGAGCTGCTGGCGCGCCTCGACGTGGTCGTCGCCTCGGTGCACTCGAAGCTGCGCATGGATTCGGCGGCCATGACCCGGCGCATGGTGCGCGCCGTGAGCGACCCGGAGGTCGACGTGCTCGGCCACTGCACCGGCCGCATCGTCGTCGGGCGTGGGCGCCCGCCGTCGACCTTCGACGCCGCCGAGGTCTTCGCCGCGTGCGCGGCCGCCGGCACGGCCGTCGAGATCAACGCCCGCCCCGAGCGCCTCGACCCGCCCGACGACCTGCTGGCCGTCGCCGTCGAGGCCGGCTGCTGGTTCACCATCGACACCGACGCCCACGCGCCCGGCCAGCTGGAATGGCAGGCCAACGGCGCCCGCAAGGCGGTCGCCGTGGGCATCGGCGCCGACCGGGTGCGCAACGCGCTCCCTCTGGAAGAACTGGTCGGGTGGCTCGCGGACGCGCAAACACCGAAGCCTGACTAGGCATCGCGGTCAAGGCCGCCGTCAGGCGGCCCGACACCCCCGCCATGACCAGGCCCTCCAACGTCGCCGCCCGCCATGGCCGCCTGCGCCGGCTGGCCGGCGCCCCCGACCTCGCCAGCCTCACCGACCGGACCACGCTGCTGGCGTTCACCCGCCTGGGCATGGCCGCCGCCGCCCTCGTGACGGCCCTGGCCGCCCCCGCCACCAGCGGGCTGGGCACCGCTGGCGCCCGCGCCGCGATCGCCGGCTACGCCCTGGCGGTGGTGGCCGGCCTGGCCGCCGCCCGCAGCGGCCCACGGGCGGGGGTGGTGGCGGCCACCGTGCTGGGGGGCGTCGATGCGCTGTGGCTCGCCGTGATGGTGACCCCGGGCGGGGGAGCGCGCAGCCCCCTCGCCGTGCTGGTGCTGGTGCAGGCCGTCGCCCTCGCCGCCCTCGTCGGCGCCCGGGCGGGGGCGGTCGCGGTGGCCACCGACCTGATCGTGCTGGTGGCGGCGCGCTCGGGTGCCCTCGAGGGCCGCATCGACAGCGCCCTCGGGGTGCCGGCCGCGGCGTCGGCGGCCCCCGCCGCCGTCGGGCTCCTGGCGGCCGGTGCCGCCGCCGCCGCCCTGGTGGCGTGGGGCGGCGGGCACATCGGCGCGATCGAGCTGCGCCGCAGCCGCCTGGAGTTGGAGGTGTTCGCGGCGATGGCGGGGGCCCTCGAGGGGGCGGCCGACCCGGAGGTGTGCCTCGAGGCCCTGCTGGTGCACGCCGGGGCGGCGCTCGAGGCCCGCCGCGGCGCAGTGGTGCGGCCCGGCGCCGCCGACCTCGTGCTCGACGCCGACGTCCCCGGGGGGGTGCGGGCCGCGCCGGCCGGGCAGGCGCCGGCCGCGGCCGGGACCGCCGGCGGCGTGGTGGCGGCCGCCCGCGCCGAGCGCCACCCGCTGGTGCGCCAGCACCTCGACCCGGCCGACCCGGCGGCCGCCCTGCTGCCGGGCGCCCGCAACGTGGTGGCCTGCGCCGTCGGCGCCGGTCCGGATGCCCCGGTGGTGCTCCTCGAGCACGGTGCCCGCTCCGAGGGGCAGCGCCTGGCCCGCCGCACCCGCCTGGTCGTCGGCCAGTTCGCCGCCCACGCCGCGCTGGCCCTGTCGGCCGTGGCGGTGCTCACCGAGCGGGAGCGCCAGGCCGGCGTCGACCCGCTCACCGGCCTGGCCAACCGCCGCCAGTTCGACGCCACCCTGGCCCGGGAGGTGGCCATCGCCACCCGGCGGGCGGAGCCGCTGACCCTGGCGCTGGTCGACGTCGACCACTTCAAGCGGGTCAACGACCGCAACGGTCACCTCGCCGGAGACGCCGTGCTGCGCCGCCTGGCCGAGGTGCTCGGCGAGGAGTCCCGCGACACCGACCTGGTGGCCCGCTACGGGGGCGAGGAGTTCGTGCTGGTGCTGCCGTCGTGCTCGTCGGTGGGGGCCCTGCGGGTGCTCCGCCGCATCGACGCGTCGATCGCCGCCGACGCCGCCCTCGCGGGTGTGACCGTCTCGTCGGGCGTGGCCACCCTCGGCGAGCACGCAGCCGACGGCACCGGCCTGGTCGCCGCCGCCGACGAGGCGCTCTACGCCTCCAAGCGGGCCGGTCGGAACCGGGCGACGGTGGCCTCCCGGCGCCGGGTGCCCCTGGAGCTGGTGGGGGCAGGGGAGACGGCGGCCCCGGCCCTCAGCCTCCCAGCACGCCGGCGATGAGCCGGGCCAGCTCGACGGGCTGGTCGCCCTGCACGCTGTGGCCGGCGTCGACGCGGGCGACCGTGCCGTGCCGGGCGGTGGCGAGGAAGCGGGCCTCGTCATCATCGTCGACCACCGACCCGGCGCGGGTGCCGCGCACGAGCAGCACCGGTCCGGCGAAGCCGGCCAGCGCCTCCCACAGCCAGGCCCGGTCGGGGGGCGTCGAGTGCTCCGGCACCGCGTGGCGCCGGTAGCGCCACATCCAGCTGCCGTCGTCGAGCTGCACCGCGTTGTGCAGGATGCCCCGCCGCAGCGACGCCTCGCTGCGGGTCGGGTTGAACGCCATGGTGCGGGCCAGCAGCTCGTCGAAGCTCGGGAAGGTGGCCGGCCCCTGCACGAACTCGGTGATGGCCCGGGCCTTCTCGCTGGTGACGCCCGGGGTGATGTCGACCAGCACCAGCGCCGGCACCAGCGCCGGGGCGGTGGCCGCCAGGGCCAGGGCGGTGAGGCCCCCGAGCGACATGCCCACCACCACCCGGGCGGTGGGGGCGAGGGCCCGCACGGCGACGGCCACGTCGGCGGCCAGGGCGGTCACGGCGGTGCCGCCGGCAGGGTCCGGCCCGTCGGAGTGGCCGTGGCCCGGCAGGTCCAGGGCGATCAGCGGCCGTTGCAGGGCCAGCGCGGTGGTGTCGAAGGTGTGGGCGTTCTGGGCGCTGCCGTGCACCAGGACCGCCTCGGGGACGGCCTCCCCCCACACCAGCGCCGACAGCGACCGGCCGGGCGCCACCTCGACGGCCCGGCGGGTCACGGTGGGCGGCCCGTGGTAGGGCAGGCCGGCCTCGGCGGCGTTGTCGGCGAACATCGAGAACTCGTCGTAGGGAAGCACGCTCAGATCGCCTCGATCGGTT
>DASTHS010000033.1:0-11361 GCA_035718085.1 Acidimicrobiales bacterium
TTCCCCTGCAGCTGCGCGCTCACCGGGCCACCCTAGAGCGGCGCCCCCGGTGCGCGCCGGGGACGGAGGTGGTGCAGGGCGATGCCCGCTGCGGTGGCGACGTTGAGCGAGTCGACGCCGGCCGCCATCGGGATGCGGGCCAGGGCATCGGC
The DNA here is from genome assembly GCA_035718085.1 of Acidimicrobiales bacterium. Taxonomy (GTDB): domain Bacteria; phylum Actinomycetota; class Acidimicrobiia; order Acidimicrobiales; family Palsa-688; genus DASTHS01. Next base: position 153 of record DASTHS010000033.1, read on the forward strand.
GGCGGCCAGGGCGCCGGCGCTCAGCCCGGGGCCCTCGGCGCCGACCAGCACGGCGGTGGGCGGCCCGGGGTCGAGGGCGTCGAGGGGCGGGGCGGCCGGGTCGGGGGTGAGGGCGACCAGCCGGTGGGTGACGGCCAGGGCGGCGAGGCCGGCCGGCCACGGGGCCAGGGTGGCGAAGGGCAGGCGCAGCACGTGCCCGAGCGACACCCGGATGCTGCGCCGGTAGAGCGGGTCGGCGCAGGTCGGGTCGGTGAGCACCCCGGCCACCCCCAGGGCCCGGGCGGTGCGGAACAACGCCCCCAGGTTCTCGTGGTCGTTCACCCCCTCGAGCACCGCGAGCAGTGGCCCCGACGCCACCACCGCCGCCGGGTCGGCGGGCGGCGGCCGCACCCCGGCGGCCAGCACCCCCCGGTGGATGGCGAAGCCGACGGTCGCCCCCAGCACCTCGTCGGAGCCGACCAGCACCTGCCGGCCGGCGAGCAGCGGGGCGACGGCCGCCAGCCGCCGCTCGGCGATGAGCACCGAGCGCACCTCGTAGCCCGAGGCGAGCAGCTGCTCGAGGGCCAGCGCCCCCTCCACGACGAAGGTGCGCCGCGGGGCCAGGTCCCGGTCGCGCAGGGCCCGGTAGTCGTCGAGGCGGGGGTCGGCCGGGTCGGCGACGGCCACGACCTCGGGCGACGGGCCGCCTGACTGGCGACCTTCCCCCACCGCCGCGCCCCGCTACGCCGGCAGCACCGCCTCGATGGCGGCCACCACCTCGTCGGACTCGGGGTCGACCATCGGCCGGAAGCGCCGGGCGACGCTGCCGTCGGGCGCGACCAGGAACTTCTCGAAGTTCCACTGCACGTCACCGGCCTCGCCGTTGTCGTCGGCGGTCGCCTCCAGCCACTCGTAGAGGGGGTGGCGGCCGGGGCCGTTGACCGACACCTTCTCGGTCATCGGGAAGCTCACCCCGTAGGTCGTCGAGCAGAACGTGGCGATGTCGTCGGCGCTGCCGGGCTCCTGGTTGGCGAACTGGTTGCACGGCACACCGAGCACGGTGAACCCGCGGTCGGCGAAGCGCTCCTGGAGCCGCTCGAGCCCCTCGTACTGGGGGGTCAGGCCGCAGCGGCTGGCCACGTTCACCACCAGCACGGCGCGCCCGTCGAGCGCGGCGGTGTCGAGCGTGCCGCCCTGCAGGCGGTCGATGGTCACGTCGGGGAGGGCCATGGCCGAATGCTAGGGCCGACCCCGGGGCTGTCAGCGGGGCGCGCCGGCCTCGGTCGACTCGACACGGGCCTTGAGCTCACGGAGGGCCGTGCCCATGATGCGCCCCTCGGCCCGGCGCTTGACGAACCCGGGCAGCGGCACGACCAGGTCGACGGTGAGGCGATAGGTGATCTCGGTCGACCCCTCCCCCGCCGGGCGCAGCTCGTAGCTGCCGTCGAGGCGGCGGGTGATGTCGCCGGCCACCTGGATCCAGCTGAGCTGGCCGGGCGCGTCGGTGTAGTCGTAGAGCAGCGTGTAGGAGGTGGAGCGGCCGAACGCCGCGGCGCGGAAGGTGACCCGCACGGCGCGCCCCTCGTCGTCGCGTTCGTCGACGGTCACCGCCTTGATGTCGGCGGCCCAGTCGGGGTAGTGCTCGAAGCCGGTCAAGACCTCGAAGCAGTGCTCGGGCGTGCCCGAGATGAGCATGCGCTCGGTGACCTGCTCCTCCACCACGCCTCCTTCGGCCGTCCAGCGGCAGTCGACCGTAGCGGCTCCCTGCGCGAACCGGCCAGCGCTACCCGACGGCGAGGGAGGCGAGGGCGCCCTGGAGGTGGCAGGCCAGCGTGTCGTAGGCGAAGCGCCGCTCGGCCCGGGCCCGGGCCGCCGCCCCCATCTCGGCGCGCCGGGCCGGGTCGGCCAGCAGGGCGCCGATGGCTGCGGCAGCGGCGGCGGCGTCGTCGGGCGGGTCGACGATCAGGCCGGTCACCCCGTCGTCGACGGCCTCGGCCGCCCCGCCGCGGCGCCCGGCGACGGCGGCCACCCCGGCGGCGGCCGCCTCGAGCAGCACGATGCCGAAGCCCTCCTGCTCGAGGCCGGCCCAGCGGGTGCGGCACAGCAGCACGAACACGTCGGCCGCCGCGTACAGGGCGGGCAGGTCGGCGTCGGCCACCCGGCCGAGCATGCGCACCGGCGCCCCCGCCGACGCGATGCGCTGGTCGAGGCGGCGGCGGTCGCGGCCACCGCCGGCGATGGCGACGGTCAGGCCCGGGTGGTCGGGGGCGAGGAGGGCGGCGGCGTCGATGAGGGTGTCCATGCCCTTGCGGGGCACCAGCCGGCTGACGCTGACGACCAGCGGGCGGCCGGCCGGCAGCCCGAAGCGGGCGCGCGCCGCGGCCCGGCCGGCCTCGTCGAGGGGCACGAACCGGGCGGTGTCGACCCCGGGCGGGACCTGCACCACCGGCGGCACCGGGCCGGCGCCGATGGCGTGGCGGGCCTCCGCCTCCGGGTAGCCGCCGGCGGAGATGAGCAGCCGGGCCCGTTGCAGCACCTGGCCGAGCACCTGCTTGCTCACCGGCAGGCGGCCGGGCACGGTCACCTCGGCGCCGTGCAGCACCACCGCGTAGGGCAGGCCCAGCCACGGGCCGAGCACCGAGAGGGGCAGCGCCGGGTCGAGCACGACCGCCTGCGCCCCCACCTCGGCGGCGAGGCCGGCCACCCGGCGGCGCAGCGCCAGCGACGGCAGCAGCACCGGTTCGTGCATGCGCTCGATGCGGTGCGGCGCCGCCCGGTCGAACGCGGCCGACCCGTGGTAGCGGGTGGTGAGCACTGTGACGTCGTCGGGCGGCAACCGTCGCCAGAGCTCCCAGAGGTAGTTCTGGATGCCGCCGATCTTGGGGGGATAGTCGTTGGTGACCAGCAGGTGCCGCACGTCGGCGAGTGCTCTACCCCTCGCCGGCGCCATCGGCCCGGCGGCGGGTCAGGCGCAGCCGGCCGGGGCCGGCGGCAGGGGTGTCGTCGCCGGGGCCGGCGGCGGCTGCGGGCGTCGCCTCGCGGGAGCCGGTCGCCTCGTGGTGGCCGGCCGTGGGGGCCGGGCTCGGCGGCACGGGCGTGACGTGGCCGTTGACGCTGGCGGGCGGCCCGGCGGGTGCCAGGGGGGTGAACCGGGGGGTGCTCCCGTTGCCGCCCGCCCCGTTGAGCCGGGCGTCGGCGAGGGCGAGCGCGGCCTGCACCCGCGCGCTGGGGGCCGTCCGGCCGCTCCCCGGCCCTGACGCCGCCGGTGCGGCCGGCACCGGGCCGGCCGGCGCCGGTGCGGCCGGCAGCGATGCGGCGGAGGCTGGCGGCGGTGCGGCCGGCGCCGGGCCGGCGGCTTCCGCCACGATCACCCGCTCGGCCGGCGGGCCGGAGTGGGCCGCGGCTGCCCGCTTCCGCCGGGCCGACGCCGGCTGGGCGTCGGCCGGGAGCTCTTCCACGGGAGCAGGCGGGAGCTCTGCTGCGGGAGCGGGCGGGAGCTGGGCGAGAGGTGGAGCTGCGGGGCCGAGCGCCTTGCGGGCCCTGGCGCCACGACCGGATGTGGAGCCCGGCTTCTCGACCACGGCCTTCTTGGCCGCCGCCTTCTTCGCCACGGCCTTCTCGGCCACGGCCTTCCTGGCCGCCGCCTTCCTGGCCGCCGCGGCCGCCTTCTGTGCGGCGGCGCGCTCGACGGCCGCCTCTCGGGCAGCCGCTTTGCGGGCAGCGACGGCGCGCCGCTGCTCTTCGCGCTCGGCAGCCTTGGCGGCCGCCACCGCGGCGCGATCGGCGGCGCGCTGCGCGGCGGCCTCCCTGCGGGCGACCGCCGCCGCGGCAGCTGCGGCCCGGCGGGCAGCGGCCCGCTCTGCCTGGGCCGCGGCGCGAGCGGCGGCCTTGTCGACCGCGACCGCCTTGGGCGGTCGGGGGACCTTGGGGGCAGCGCGCGTTCCTGCGGTCCCCGCGACGGTGCCCGGCCGGGGGGTGGGCCGCGACCGGCGCACCCGGACCTCCGGTTGCTCGGAGGTGCGCACGAACCCGGTACCGGGGAGCACGACGACGTCGTTGGCCCGACGGCCCGGCGCGCCGTCGTCGGGCGCGGCGAAGCCGAGCTCGATCGCCGTGCGGCCCTGGGCGACGAGCACGCGGGTGGCCGTGTCGAAGCGCCACTCGGCCCGCAGCTGCCGGCCGCGGGTGCGCACGGCGAGGGTGATCGCCCACTCCCCGCCGTGGAGGTGCCGGGCGTTCCAGTTGGCGTCGAGCTCGGCGGCCTCGGCGGGCAGGCCGCGCTCGGCGAGGCCCCGGGCCACGGCGGCGGCCAGGGGCAGCGACGACCGGCCGCGCCGGGGGGCGACGACGTGGGCGGCGCGAGCGGAGGTCACGGCGTTGGCCTGCTCGGCGAGCACCGGCGGGGCGAAGCGCTCGACCCATGCCTCGCCGACCCCGGCCTCCGCCGCCACCTCGGCGACGGTGCGGCCGGCACGGAGACGGCTCTGGATCTCGCGTGGCGACAGTGAGCTGGCAGCTCGCTGCGGTGCGGCCGACCTGGTGGCGGGCGCGCGTTCCTCACCGGCCGACTGGCCAGCACGCTCGAGCAGGGCGTCGAGGAGCGCCTGGTCCAGCTCGACCAGGTAGGTGGTCTCGCTGGCGCCCCGACGCGCCGAGAAGATGAGGCCCTGGCGATCAGCTGTGAAGCCCACGAAGTGGAGCGCTTGCACGGGCCTGGCCCTCCCAAACCCGGCCTTCGGGTCAGGGAGCACGGTAGCAGCGGCCCTGGCAGCGCCCGGGGACCGCTCAGGCCGGCACCGACGGCCGTCGCCGGTGCCGGATCGGCGGCACCAAGCCGCCGCGCCCGAGCATGTGCACCACCTGTGCCTCGGCGGCGTCGATGACCTGCGCCGGGCCGGGCGGCCCGCAGAACAAGCTGACCACGCAGTCGGTGCAGGCCTCGGTGCCTTGGAGCAGGCAGTCGTCGCAGTCGATGAGCAGGGAGGGCATGGCGACATCATCGCCAGGGGGTGTGACATTTCCCGGACCTCGCCGTGAGGCCCTGCGGCTCCTGCCCGCCGGGGCGAGGGATCAGGGCCGGGGACGGCGGCCGAGGAGCCCGAGGAGCTGGTGCACCGAGACCACGTTGGCCCCGCGCTCGGCGACCAGGCCGCGCACCCGGTTGTCGTCGGTCGCCACGACGACGGGTCGGGCGGGGTCGGCGCGCTCGACGAGGTCGATCAGCACCTCGTCGGCGTCCTCGCCCGCCGGGGAGAAGCCCGTGCGCACCAGGGAGCGGGGACGTGAGGGCACCGGCGGCATCACCTCCGCCGGGTGGCCGTCGAAGATGACGTGGACGTCGACGCCGGTGCGGGCCCGCAGCTCGCCCAGGGCATCGACGAGCGTGCGGCGCTGCTCGGGGAGGGTGGTGCCGGGCCAGCTCTGCAGCGTGACGTTGTAGCCGTCGACCAGCAGCAGCGCGCCTCGTGTGCGCACCAGGCGGTCGGCCCACTCGACGGTGTCGTCGAAGACGCCTCGGGGCACGGGCACCGGCGTGCGGCGCCTGCGCCCGGCGGGCCGGGCACCGGGTCGGCCGGCCGGCGGCCCCGGCAGCGGCGCCACCACGCCGGCCCCGGTCGACGGCGGGCCCGCCGCAGCCGCCGGGGCCGGGGCCCCTGCCCGGTCCAGCGGCCCGGGGAGCTGCTGCACCAGCGAGGTCGCGGCCCGGGCGAGCGCGTCACCGAGCGCCCGCGCCGCCGCCGCGGCATCGGCGACGGCGGCCCCGGTTGCGGCCCTCCCGGCGAGGGCGGTGTCGAGGGCGTGGCCAGCCTCGGCCCCGCGCTGCGTCGCCCGGTGCAGCTGCGCCTGCAGGCGGTGCGCCTCGGCCAGCAGGGCGTCGCAGGCCGCTTCCGCCTGCTGGCGCCGCTCGTCGGCCAGGGCGGCGCGGCGCTCCGCCGAGGCGGCCACTTCCTCCGCCGCGTGCGCGGCGCGACGGGCGAGCTCGGCGGCCCGTTCCGCCCCGGCGACGGCTGCCTCGGCCGCCTCGGCACGGCGTCGCTCGGCGCGAAGGTCGGCCGTGCGGGCGTCCAGCTGGGCGAGGGCGGCGGCGCGCTCGGCGTCCGCCCGGTCGCGCGCCGCCTCGGCCGCCTCGAGGCGTCGCTGCAGCCGGCGGTCGTCACCGGCGGCCGGCTCCCTGGGGGCCCGGTCGGCCGCCAGGGCCACCAGCTCAGCCTGCCAGCCCTCCGGACGGGCCAGCCACAGCCACGACGCCCGGCTCATCGAGGCCCCGTCGGCGGCGCGGGCCGCCCGCTGGCGCAGGTCGTCGTCGGCGTCGACCGCTCGCCGCACCGTCTCGAACGCCTTGGCGCCCCGCAGGCGGGTCATGGTGAGCAGCGGCCGCATGGCCCGGGGGGCCTCGACCGGCGGCGTGGCCGCGGCCTCGGTCCGCACCTTGCGCCACACCGCCTCGAGCGCCTCGCGGAGCAGGGGGGTGGGCACATCGGCGCAGGCGGCGTGCGCGGCGTCGGGCTCCCCCACCGGTGCGACGCTACCGTCGGCGGTCGTGGTGCACGCCTTCGTGTTGATCGACGCCCTGCCCCAGCGGGTGGCCGCCCTGGCCGGTGAGCTGGCCGACGTGGCCGGGGTCGCCGAGGTCTACTCGGTGGCCGGCCACGCCGACCTGGTGGCGGTGGTGCGGGTGCGCCGCCACGACGAGCTCGCCGACGTGGTCACCCGGCGGATCTCGGCCCTCGAGGGCATCACCGACACCCGGACGCTGATCGCGTTCCAGGCCATCAGCCGCCACGACCTCGACGCCCTCTTCGACCTCGGCGCCGAGTAGGCCCCCGCCGGGGGTGCCGGCCGGCCGCCGACACCCCCGGCCTCCTCAGAAGCCCGCGGTGGAGACGATCGGCACCGACGAGCCGGCGCCGCCGAGCGAACCGAGGAAGGGCATGCGCCCGAAGGAGAACACGCCTCCGTCGGCGGCGACGAGCGTGTAGCCGCTCGAGTCGGCAGCGGGGATGACGCCCACGATCGGCCGCACCAGCGCCAGGTCGCCCGTCGACCCGAAGAACCGGGCGTCACCGAAGCTGAACACCCCGCCGTCGGCGGCCACCAACCAGTAGCCGCCCCCGTCGGCGGTGCGGGCGACCGACACCACCGGCTTGGCCAGGTGCATGGCCCCGGTCGACCCGAAGAACCGGGCGTCGCCGAAGCTGAACACCCCGCCGTCGGCGGCCACCAGCCAGTAGCCGCCCCCGTCGGGGGTGGCCGCCATCGAGACGATCGGCTGGGAGAGGGCGATGCCGGCGAGGGAGCCGAAGAAGGCGGCGCTGCCGAAGTTGGCCACCCGGCCGTCGGAGGTGGCGAACCAGTAGCCGCTGCCGTCGGGCAGGGCGGCCATGCCGACCACGCTGCGGCCGACGGCGAGGTCGGTGCCGTCGTTGAGGAACGGCGCCTGGCCGAAGGGGGTGATGCGCCCGTCGGCGCCGAGCACCCAGTAGCCGCGCAGTGCCGGCCCCGAGGTGGTGGTCGGCGCAACCGTGCCCGGCGCCGTCGTGGTCGGCGCCACCGTCGTCGTGGGTGCCACCGTCGTCGTCGGCGCCACCGTCGTCGTCGGCGCCACCGTCGTGGTGGGCGCCACCGTCGTCGTGGGCGCCACCGTGGTGGTCACCGCCTGCACGCCCTGGGCGGTGGTGGCCTGCGACGGGGTGTTGGTGCCGTCACCGGAGTAGCTGGCGGTGATGGCGTGGCTGCCCACGGTCAGGTCCGACACCGCGCAGCGCGCCGTGCCCCCCGAGAGGGCCACGGCCGCGCAGAGGGTGCGGGTGGCCGACGAGGTGACGTCGGTGAAGGTGACCGTGCCCGTCGGCGAGGCGCCGGTCACGGTGGCGGTGAAGACCAGGGCGTCGCCGGAGGTCGACGGGTCGGTGCCCGTGGTCAGCGCCACGGTGGTCGACGACGTCGTCGGCGCCGGGGCGTCGACCTGCTGGGGCAGCGATGCCGAGGCCGGCGTGTCGTTCCGGTCGCCGCCGTAGGCGGCCACGATCGAGTGGGCACCCTGGGTCAGGCCGCTGGTGGTGCAGGCGGCGGTGCTCCCTTGCACCGGGGTGGTGCAGAGGGTGGCGACGGTGCCGTCGGCGGCGACGTCGTCGAAGGTCACCGTGCCGGTGGCCCCGGGGGCGCCGGCGACCGTGGCGGTGAAGGTGAGGGCTGCGCCGGCAACCGACGGGTCGGCGCCGCTGGTGCGGGTGACGGTGACCGTGGCCGGCGCGGGGTCGACCTCCTCGGAGAGCACCGACGAGGCCGGGGCGTTGGAGGCGTCCCCGCCGTAGCGGGCGACCACGGCGTGGGCGCCGGTGCCGAGGCCGGCCACGTCGCAGGTGGCGGCGCCACCGCCGAGCGGCACCGAGGAGCACAGCGTGGTCGTGGACGCGCCCACCACGTCGGTGAAGGTCACCGTGCCGGTCGGCGACGTGCCGGTCACCGTGGCGGTGAACGCCAGCGCCGAGCCGACCGTCGCCGGGTCGCTGCCCGTGGTGAGCTTCTCGGCCACCACCGGGGCGGTGACCGCCGGGCCGTCGACCTGCTGGGAGGTGACGCCCGTCGACGGCAGGTCGCCGGCGTCACCGCCGTAGGCGGCCACCACGGCGTGGGCGCCGCTGGTCAGCGAGCTGACGGCGCAGGAGGCGGTGCCGCCGCTCAGCGTGGCCACGCACAGCTGGGTGGCGCCTGCGGGCGTCACGTCGCTGAAGGTCACGCTGCCGGTGGGGGTGCCGGAGGCGCCCTTGACGGTGGCGGTGAAGCTGAGGGCGTCGCCCTGGGTGGAGGGGTCGGTGCCGGTGGCGAGGGTCACGGCGGTGGTGGTGGCCTGGGCGGAGCCGGCCTGCTGCACGTCCTCGGTGGTGACCCCGTCGGAGGGCCCGCTGGTGGCGGAGCCGGGGTAGCTGGCCACGATGGCGTGGCTGCCGACGGCCAGGGCGCTGGTGGTGCAGGTGGCGACGCCGTTGCCGCCGATCGTGGCGGCCGGGCACAGGGTCGCCGAGCCCTGCGGGGTGACGTCACGGAACGCCACCGTGGCGCCGGCGACCCCCGAGCCCCCGGTGACGGTGGCGCTGAAGGTGAGGGTGGCGCCGCTGGCGGCGGGGTCGGTGCCGGTGGTGAGGCCGACCGTGGTCGACGTGGGCACGGGCAGCACCTCCTCGGTGGTGGTGCCCGACGAGGCGGCGTTGCCCGCGTCGCCGCTGTAGGCAGCGACGACGGCGTCGGCGCCGGCCGGCAAGGCAGTGGCCGTGCAGGCGGCGGTGCCGCTGCTCAGGGCCGCGCCGGAGCAGATGGTGCTGACGGCACCCCCCGGGGCGATCTGGCTGAAGGTCACGGTGCCGGTGGGTGCCGACCCGGTGACGGTGGCCTGGAACGTGACCGGGCTGCCGAGCTGCGAGGTGGCGCCCGAGCCGTTCGCCGGCGCCACGGTGGTCGTGGTGGCGGCGAGGGGGGCGGGGTCGACCTGCAGGGTCGCCACGCCGGTCGAGCCGAGGTCGTCGGCGTCACCGGCGTAGGCGGCCGACACGGCGTGGGCGCCGACCGGCAGCCCGTTGGGGACCGAGCAGGTGGCGGCGCCCCCGCTGAGGGCGGTCGCGGCGCAGAGGACGGTGGCGCCGCTCGAGGTGACGTCGGTGAAGGTGACCGTGCCGGTCGGGGCGTCGCCGCCGGTCACCGTGGCGGTGAAGCGCAGCGGGGTGCCGGTCGTCGCCGGCGACTGGCCGCCGGCGAGGGCGACGGCGGTGGTGGTGGCCGCCCGCTGCACCGTCTCGGCGTAGCTGGCCGACGACGGCCCGTTGTCGGCGTCGCCGGAGTAGTCGGCGGTCAGGGCGTGGGCCCCGGCCGCGACCGCCTGCTCGGTGCAGGTGGCGGTGCCGCCCGCCAGGGCGACAGCGTTGCAGACCACCGTCGGCGTGCCGCCGCTGCGGTCGGTGAAGGTGACGGTGCCGGTGGGGTTGAGCCCGCCGGTGACCGTGGCGGTGTAGGTCAGGGCGCCGCCGGCCGCCTCGGGGTCGGTGCCCCCGGTGAGGGCCACGGCGGTGGAAGTCGCCGCCACCGTGACCGCCTGGCTGAGGGCCCCGACCGCCGGCGCGTCGTCCTGGTCGCCGGAGTAGCTGGCGGTGATGGCGTGCTGGCCGACGGCGAGGGTGGCGACCCGGCAGGAGGCGGTGCCGGAGCTGATCGGCACGGGGCCGCCGCAGAGGGTGCTGGCCGTGCCGCCGGCAGGGAGGTCGGTGAAGGTGACGGTGCCGCCGCCGTTGGAGACGCTGGCGGTGACGGTCACCGGGCTGCCGACCACCGCGGTGGGCGCCGACGACGACGCGGTGACCACGGTTGGCCGCTGGGTGACCCGCTGGGCCATCGTGGCGGTGGCGGGGCTGTTGGCGGCGTCGCCGGAGTAGGCGGCGGTCACCTGGTGGAGGGCCACCGCCGGCGCCGGGTCGGCGCAGCTGGCGCTGGCGGCGCCGGCCGCAGTGGCGGTGACCGCCGCCTGGCACAGCTGCACCGGGGTGGCGCCGTCGATGCTGTCGGTGAAGGTCACCGTGCCCCCGAGGGTGCGGGTGCCGGTGACGGCGGCCCGGTACTGCACCGGCGTCCCGTAGGTCGACGGGCTGCCGCTGGACGTGAGGGCGACGCCGGTCGGCCCGACGACCTGCGCCATGCTCGACGAGACGGTGGTGAAGTCGCCGGCCGGGTCGTCGAACACGGCGGTGAGCGTGTGGGTGCCGGGGGTGAGCGCCGAGGTGGTGCAGGTGGCGGTGCCAGCGGCGACCGCCACGTCGGCGCAGGAGGCCAGCGGGGTCTGCGACGCCCCGTCGGGGGTGTCGAAGAAGCTGACCGTGCCGGCCGGTGCCAGGCCGGCGGGCGGGTTGTCACCGGGCGTGACGGTCATGGTCAGGGTCAGCGGCGAGCCGGTGAGCGACGGTGCCGCGTTGGAGGTGAGCGACCCGGTGGTGACCCGGCGGGCCACCGTGAAGGTGACCGGGGCGGCCGTCGACGGGAGGGTGTTGGCGTCGCCGGTGTAGGTGGCGGTGACGCTCTCGGCACCGGCGGGCAGGGTGCCCACGCTGCACGCCGCCGCCCCGGCGGCGAGCGCCACGCCGCCGCAGCCTGCGGGCACGGTGGCGGGGGCGCCGGAGGTGGACACGGGGAAGCTGACCGTGCCGCCGGGGGTGCCCGACCCGGTCACGGGGGCGGTGGCCGCCCG
>DASTHS010000034.1:0-12180 GCA_035718085.1 Acidimicrobiales bacterium
GGCCTCCCAGCGGGCCCTCGACGACGGTGCCACCCCGGCGTCGATCCTCGACGACCTCGCCGCCCTCGAGCTGCCGGTGCCCGTCGTGGCGATGACCTACTACAACGTCGTGGCCCGGGCCGGCCACCGCCGCTTCGCCCACCTGCTCACCTCTGCCGGGGTGCGCGGGGCCATCGTGCCCGACCTGTCGCTCGAGGAGCTGCCCGACTGGGAGCGGGCGGCGGCGGTCGGCGGTGTCGCCACCGTGCTGCTGGCCGCCCCGGTCACCCCCGACGACCGCCTGGCCGAGCTGTGCCGCCGCACCCGCGGCTTCGTCTACGGCGTCAACCTCATGGGGGTGACCGGCGAGCGCAGCTCGGTGGCCAGCTCGTCGGGGGTGCTCGCCAAGCGGCTGAAGGCGCTCACCGACGTCCCCGTGATCATGGGCTTCGGCATCTCGACCCCCGCCCAGGCGGCGGCGGTCGCCGCCGACGCCGACGGTGCCGTGGTGGCCTCCGCGCTGATGCGCATGGTGCTCGACGGCGCGTCGCCGGCCGCGGTGGGCGACACCGTCGCCGGCTTCCGGGCCGCCCTCGACCGGGGGTAGCGACCAGCAGGACCCGAACAACTGGCAGCGAGGCTGTCAGATGTGTACCGTTCCGTGCATGCGCTCCCGGTCGAGCGGGCCCACCCAGACGCAGCCATCACGGCCGCCCGAGCAGAGATAGCCGCCAGTGAACGTGCTGCGCACCCCCGACGACCGCTTCGCCCGCGTCACCGGCTGGCCGGAGCCCTCCTACGCCCACATCGGCGACGGCCTGCGCGTGGCCTACGTCGACGTGGGCCCCGCCGACGCCGATCCGGTGCTGCTCATGCACGGGGAGCCGTCGTGGGGCTACCTCTACCGCCACGTCGTCGACGTGCTCGTCGCCGCCGGCCACCGTTGCGTGGTGCCGGACCTGGTGGGCCTCGGGCGCAGCGACAAGCCCGCCGACCCCGCCGACTACACCTACGGCCGCCACGTCGCCTGGATGCGCCAGCTGCTCTTCGACCACCTCGACCTGCGCCGCGCCACCTTCTTCGGCCAGGACTGGGGCGGGCTGATCGGCCTCCGGCTGGTGGCCGACGACCCCGATCGCTACGCCCGGGTGTGCGTGGCCAACACCGGCCTCCCCACCGGCGACCGGCCACTGACCGAGGCCTTCCTCGCCTGGCAGCACTACTCCAAGACGTCGCCGAAGTTCGAGATCGGCAACCTGGTCGCGAGCGGCTGCGCCACGCGCCCGTCGCCCGACGTGGTGGCCGCCTACGACGCACCGTTCCCCGACGACACCTACAAGGCTGGGGCCCGCACCTTCCCGTCGCTGGTGCCGACCGGGGTCGACGACCCGGCCCACACCGACAACGTGGCGGCGTGGAAGGTGCTGGAGTCGTTCGAGCGCCCCTTCCTCACCGCCTTCAGCGACGGCGACCCCGTCACCGCCGGTGGGCAGCGCATCTTCCAGCACAAGGTGCCCGGCGCCCGCGACCAGCCGCACGTGACGGTGGAGGGCGCAGGCCACTTCCTCCAGGAGGACGCCGGCGCGGAGGTCGGCCGCATCCTCGTCGAGTTCATCGCGCGCACCTCGGCATGACCGCCCCGTCGAGCCTGGCGGTCACCCTCCTCGGCACCGGCAGCCCCATGCCCGACCCGCAGCGGGCGGGGCCGGCGACGCTGGTGTCGGGCGGGGGCAGCCACCTGCTCGTCGACGCCGGCCGCGGCGTGCTCATGCGCCTGGCTGCCGCCGGCCTGGGCGCGGCGCAGCTCGCCGGCGTGGCGCTCACCCACCTCCACAGCGACCACGTCACCGACCTCGGCGACGTGATCACGACCCGGTGGGTGACCACCTTCGCCCCGACGCCCCTGCGCGTCGTCGGCCCGCCGGGCACCGCCGAGGTGGTCGAGCACCTGCTGGCGTCGCTCGGGCCCGACATCGCCTACCGCACGGCCCACCATGCCGACCTGCCCTACCCCCCGCCCGTGGAGGTGACCGAGGTGGTCGACGGCCCGATCGGCACCTTCGGGGAGCTCGACGTGCGGTGCGCGCCGACCGACCACCGGCCGGTGCACCCCACCGTCGGCTACCGCATCGAGCGGGGCGGGGCCGCCGTCGTGGTCGCCGGCGACACGCTGCCCTGCGCCGCCCTGGACCGCCTGGCCGCCGGCGCCGGCGCCCTGGTGCACACCGTGCTGCGCAAGGACCTCGTCGGCGCCGTGCCGGTGCAGCGCCTCCGCGACACCCTCGACTACCACTCGTCGGTGGAGGACGCGGCCCAGACGGCGGCGCGCGCCGGCGTGGGAACGCTGGTGCTCACCCACCTCGTGCCCGCCCCCGCGCCCGGGGCGGAGGGCGAGTGGCGCGACCTCGCCGCCGCGCACTTCCCCGGGACGGTGGTGGTGGGCGCCGACCTGGTGCGCGTCGAGGTCGCCGCCCCCTGACGTCGGGGGCCACCCGCCGGTGGGGTAGTCGGCCGGTGGGGTGGTCGGCCGGGGTCAGCCGGCCGCCACGTCGAGCACGACCTTCACGTCGTCGGGACGGCGGGTGTAGGCGTCGTTCCACTGCGACAGCGGCACCCGCCGGGTGATCATCCGGGCCAGCCACCCGGCGTCCGCGTCGGCGAGGGCCTTGGCGCCCATCTCGTAGTGGCGCCGGTTGGCGTTCACCGAGCCGAACACCACGTCGTTCTCGAGGACCAGCCGGCGGTTGAGGGCGCCGGCGTCGATGTCGAGGGTGCGGCCCTTCGACGACACCCCGGTCAGGCACACGACGCCGTTGGCGCCGGCCACCTCCATCACGTCGAAGATGAGCTGCCCCACGCCGGTGCACTCGATGGCGACGTCGGGCTCGATGCCGACGTCGGCGACCGAGCCGTGGTGGTAGTGGGCGCCGAGCGCTTCGACCAGCTCCGGCTTCAGGCCGTCGGTGACCTGGTCGAGCACGTGCACCTCCAGGTCGCGCTGGCGGCCCAGGAGGGCGGCGAGCAGGCCGATCGGCCCGGCTCCGGTCACCAGGACGGTCGCCGGCTTCCACACGGCCCGGTCGCCGATGCGTTCGATGTGGTCCCAGGCCTTGGCCACCACGGTGGTCGGCTCGAGCAGCACGCCGAGCTCCTTGAGCGACGGGTCGACCTTGACCAGGAACTCAGGGGTGATCCGGTAGCGCTCGCGGGCGTAGCCGTGGTGGGCCTTGATGCCCCACTCGGTGTAGTCACCGCTGCGGCACATGTCCCACTCACCGGCGGCGCAGTTGATGCAGTGGTCGCAGGGCCGGCGGACGATGGCCACCACGGCGTCGCCGGCGGCGAACCCGCAGCCGTCGGGCGCTTCGAGCACCTCCCCGATCGACTCGTGGCCGATGGCCAGCCGCTCCTCACCAGGGGGCGCCCAGCCGTAGTCACCCTCGATGATCTCCAGGTCGGTGCCGCACACCCCGACCCCCTTGGTCGCCACCAGCACCGGCCCGTCGGCCTCAGTGGGCTCGGGCAGGTCGGTGAGGTCGACCGACCCGGCTCGGAGGGGGATCACGGTGACGGCGCGCATGTCGGCACCGTAATGGGGAGGATCAGGCCCATGCGCGAGCCGACGCCCGGGTGCCTGCTCGTGGCCAACCCGCTGTTGCCCGACGGCAACTTCGACCGGACCGTCGTGTTGGTGCTGGCCCGGAACGAGGATGGCGCCCTGGGGGTGGTGCTCAACCGGGACGGGCCGACCCGGCTCGGCTCTGCCCTCCCGGGGTGGGCGCCGCTGGCCTCCGACCCGCCGGTGATCTTCGCCGGCGGGCCGGTCAACACCGATGCCGTGATCTGCCTGGCGCGCACCCTCGAGCCGGCCGACCGCCCGGGCTGGAGCCAGGTGACCCGCGATCTGGCCACCGTCGACCTCGACCTCGACCCCGCAGCGGTGGCCGACCAGGTGAGCGGGTTGCGGGTGTTCGCCGGCTACGCAGGCTGGGGGCCCGGCCAGCTCGAGTCGGAGATCGAGGCGGAGGCCTGGTGGGTGCTCGACGGGAAGCCCGCCGACGCGTTCACGTCCGACCCTGCCCAGTTGTGGGCCTCGGTGCTGCGCCGCCAGGGCGGCTCGCTGCAGTTGGTCGCCAGCTACCCCGACGACCCCTCCGCCAACTAGGCGCCGGGGGCGCCGACGACCCTGTGGTTGTCTGCCGTCTCGGTGGCGGGGTCGCCGGCGATGCGGGTGTGCCACATGCGGCGGGGCTCGGTCATGTCGAACGGCGTGGCCCGGTGCATCAGGCGACGGTTGTCCCACACCACGGCGTCGCCGACGGCCCACTGGTGGCGGTAGCGACGCTCTTCTGCGCACGCCCACTCGTTGAGCTCGTCGAGGAAGCGCTCGGACTCGGCGGGCTCCCAGCCCTCGATGTCGTGGGCGTGCCGGCCGATGAGCAGGTTCGGCCGTCCCGTGTCGGGGTGCACCTTCACCAGGGGCCGGAGCGGGGCCTCCAGGTCGTGGTAGCCGTAGCCGTTGTAGGTGCCGTCGCTCCGGCGAGAAGGCAGGTAGCCGGCCCGGCGTTGGCTGTAGGCGATCGAGTGGCGTGCCCGCAGCCCCGAGAGCCGCTCGCGCTCACCGTCGGGGAGCGCATCGTAGGCGGCGCGCATGTCGGCCCACTCGGTGGCGCCGCCCGTCGACGGGACGATCTCCGCCGAGAGCACGGCGCCCTTCGCCTGCACGGGGAGGTAGGTGCTGTCGTGGTGCCAGCCCTCGTTGCCGCGCAGGTTCCTGACGACGTCGTCTTCCCCCGAGGAGTGGACGGCGCCGTGGCGGTCGATGTTGGCGATGGGGCTGGCGGGGAACTCCAGCTCGCCGAAGCGCAAGGCGAAGGCGTTCTGCACGTCGCGAGTGGGGAACTGGCCGGGCAACACCAGCAGGGCGTGCTCGAGCCACGCTGCGTGCAGCTGCTGCCAGGCGGCCTGGTCGAGGGCGTCGAGGCGCACCCCGGTGACCACCGCCCCGAAGGGCGCATCGAGCGGCTCGACGATCATGGCATTCCCCCGTTCCCGCATGCGCGCTGCGTTGGCCCCATCATGCCCAGCCGGCGGGGCCAGGTCGAGGTCAGGGGCCCACCGGCGGGTGACGGTCGGCCCACGGTGACGCCGCCTCCAGCTCGTAGGCCAGCTCGAAGAGGGTGCGCTCGTCGCCCGCAGCGGCGGCGAAGTGCGAGCCCACGGGCAGGCCGTCGGCGGTCCACCACAGCGGCACGCTCATCGCCGGCGCCCCGACGATGTTGTGCAGGACCGTGTAGTCGGCGTAGCCGCCGATGCGCCCGACCAGGTCGTCCATGGCCACGCCGCCGTTGATGAAGCCGATCGGCGGCGGGGGCGTGACGGTGACCGGGGAGAGCACCAGGTCCCAGTCGTCGAAGGTCCCGGCGTAGCGGGGGGCGACGTCCTGCAGCCGGGCCCTGGCCGCCTCGAGCTCTTCGTTGGGGAGGTCGCGGGCCATGGCCGCCATGGCCAGCGTGAACGGTTCCATCAGGGTCTCGTCCGGCTCGACCCCCGCGATCTCCTCCACCATGCGAGCGACGCCCAGGGCGCTGGCGGCGTAGAACAGCCCGAAGTCGCCCATCACCGCCTCGGTGGCGAAGGGGTAGCGGGCCTCGCCGGTGCGGTGGCCGAGTGACTCGAGCAGGGTGACGGTCGCCTCGATGCCGGCCGCCACCTCGGGATGGGGTCGCGCGCCGCCGAGGCTGTGCGACAGCACCCCGATGCGCAGCCGGCGTGTCGAGGGGGCGGTGACCCGGCCGACCTCCGGGAGGCCTCCGGGGGCGGGGTGGCGCTCCATCGTGGCGAACAGGGCGGCGGAGTCGCGCACCGAGCGCGAGAGGCAGTGCTCCACGGTGAGCGGGTAGCCGCCGGCCAGCTGCTGCTCGCCGACCAGGCGGTCGAGCGACGGCTTGAGCCCGAACAACCCGCATGCGGAGGCCGGGATCCGGATCGACCCGCCCCCGTCGGCGGCGTCGGCGACGGGCACGACCCCGGCGGCGACGGCGGCCGCCGACCCGCCGCTCGACCCGCCCGGCGAGTGGTCGAGGTCCCAGGGGTTGCGGGTGGGCGGCTGGTCGAGGGGCTCGGTGGTGGGCAGGTAGCCCACCTCGCCGAGGGCGGTCTTGCCGAGGATGACCAGGCCGGCCGACTCCATGGCGTCGACCTGCGGGGCGTTGGCCTCGGCCGGGCCGGCGAAGGCGCCGAAGCGGGCGCCCCAGCGGGTGGCGAGCCCGGCGACGTCGTACATGTCCTTCACCAGGTACGGGACGCCGGCGAAGGGGCCGCCGAGCGGTCCGGCGGCCCGGGCCCGGGCCCGGTCGAAGCAGTCGTCGACCAGGAAGTGCAGCTGCGGCTGCAAGGCCTCGGCCCGGGCGATCGCCGCCTCGACCACCTCGGCCGCCGTGACGTCACCGGCCGTGACCAGCTCGGCGGTGGTGGTGGCGTCGACCCATCGCAGCTCCCAGGGATCCATCCGGCCAGTCTGACCGGCGCGCCCGGCCGTGGCGAGGGGCCGCCTCAGCCGACGCGGGTGAGGGCCACCTCGACGGAGAGGCCGGCGGTGGGTCCGCCGTCGATGACGCCCTTGAACGGTGCGACGTCGGTGTAGTCGCGGCCGCGGGCGACCAGCACGTGGCGCTCGCCGACGGGCCAGCCGCTGGTGGGGTCGAAGCCCCGCCAGTCGCCGGTCCACCATTCGACCCACGCGTGGCTCTCGCCGAGCAGGCGCTGGCCGACGCCGGCATCCGCGTTCGGGTGCAGGTAGCCCGAGCAGTAGCGGGCGGGGATGCCGGCGGCGCGCAGCACGGCGAGGGTGAGGTGGGCGAAGTCTTGGCACACCCCGGCGCCGCCGTCCCAGGCCTCCACCGCCGAGGTGTGCACGCCGGTCGATCCCGGGAGGTAGCGCAGCTGGTCGTGGACCCAGCCCGCGGCGGCCCGGGCGGCGTCGTCGGGGGTCGCCGCCGCGGCGCGCAGCTCGGCGGCGACCGCCACGAGGCGGTCGTCGACCGGCACCGCCCTGGTCGGTGCGAGCACCTCGGCGAAGTCGTCGAGGCGCTGGGCGTCGGCGAGCACGTCCCAGCCGACGGGGGCGGCGGCGGCCACCAGCACGCTGGTCTCCACCGTCGAGGCGCCGGTGACCACCAGGTCGGTGTGGGCCTCGTGCACGTCGAAGGCGTGCACGATCGAGCCCCAATAGTCGATGTAGCGGTACGGCCGCGTCGCCGGGGTCACGGCGACCGCCGACTCGAGCACCAGCTGGGTGGTGGTGGTGAGGGGGGTGATGCGCGCCTCGTTGTACGACTTCCCCACCGGTCCGGCGTAGCGGTAGTGCGACCGGTGGGACACGGCGATGCGCCAGCTCACGGCGCCACCCCGGCCCGGTCGGAGGCGACCGGCTCGCCGCCGCTCCACACCACGGCGGCGCCGGAGCGGAAGTAGCGCTCGGCCAGGGCGGCCGAGGCGGCCGAGCACGCGCGTTGCACCACCCGCAGCTGCGCCCCGAGGTCGCCCACGAGCAGCGCAGGGTCGCCGTACTCGAGGTCGGTGCGCACCCGCCCCACCTCCCGGCGCGCCTCGTCGGTGACACCGGCCCGGCTCGGGGAAGGGTCGAGCTCGCCGAGGCAGCGCTCGGCCTCGGTGAGGGCCCGCAGGATCGAGCGCGGGAACAGCCGGTCGAGCACCAGGAACTGCGCGGCCAGGGCCGGCTCCACCTCCCGGCGGTAGGTGCGCAGGTAGGCCTCGTGGGCCGAGCACGACCGCAGCAGCACCACCCACTCGACCTGCTCGTCGTCGAGCACCTCCAGGCCGGTGGTCAGCAGTCGGCTGAGCATGTCGACCCGCTCCAGGCTGCGGCCGATCACCAGGAACCGCCAGGCGTCGTCGTGGCTCATGGTGTGCTCGGCCAGGCCGGCGATCACCGCGCTGCGCTCGCGCACGAAGCGGAAGAACGACGACGGCCCCCCCGCCCGCCCCTGGGCCACCTGGGCCGGCAGCGCGTTGTAGGTGCTGTTGAGCGCCTCCCACAGCTCGGAGCTGATGGCCTCGGCCACCCCCCGGGCGTTGGTGCGGGCGGCGGCCAGCGACGCGGCGATCGAGCACGTGCCGGCCTCGTCGTAGGCGAGGCGCTCGGTGACCCAGCGCACGTCGAGCGCCCGCCCCGCCGCCGGTGGCGTGGCGCCCATCGTCGCCAGGAGGCTCCGGCACGCCAGGTCTTCGTCGACCAGCGCCCCCTCGAGCAGTTGGTGCACGTAGACGTCGAGGATGCGGGCCGTGTCGTCGGCCCGCTCCACGTAGCGCCCCAGCCAGTAGAGGCTCTCGGCGATGCGGCTCAGCACGGCGGCGGCTGTTGCTGTTGCTGTTGCTGTTGCTGGGGCTGGTCGTCGCCCGCCCCCGGGCCGGGGTCGATCGCCGGGGCCGGCGGCAGGGGCCGGGCGGCCAGCGCCCGGGCCCGGGGGGCGGGGGCGTCGCCCATGGTCACCCACGTGTCCTTGCTGCCGCCGCCCTGGCTGGAGTTGACCACCATGCCGCCCTCGGGGAGGGCCACCCGGGTGAGGCCGCCGGGCACCACCCACACCGACGTGCCGTCGTGCACGGCGAAGGGCCGCAGGTCGAGGTGGCGGGGGGCGAGGCGCCCGCCGCCGACGTCGGTGGGGGCCGTCGACAACGACACAGGGACCTGGGCGATCCACGCCCGGGGATCCGCGGCGACGGCCCGGCGCGCCACCGCGAGTTCCTCGTCACCTGCCTGCGGACCGATGATGATCCCGTACCCGCCCGAGCCCGCCACCGGCTTGAGCACGAGCTCGTCGAGGTGGTCGAGCACATGAGCCAGCTGCTCGGGGTCCTCGAGGCGGTAGGTGTCCACGTTGGGCAGGATCGGCTCCTCGCCCAGGTAGTAGCGGATCATGTCGGGCACGTAGGTGTAGGCCAGCTTGTCGTCGGCCACCCCGTTGCCCACCGCGTTGGCGATGGCCACGTTGCCGGCCCGCGCCGCGTTGAGGATGCCCGCCACCCCGACCAGCGAGTCGGGCCGGAAGTGCAGGGGGTCGAGGAAGTCGTCGTCGACGCGCCGGTACACCACGTCGACGCGCTGGCGGCCGCTGGTGGTGCGCATGTAGACGACGTCGTTGCGGCAGAACAGGTCCCGGCCCTCGACCAGCTCCACGCCCATCTGGCGGGCCAGGAACGAGTGCTCGAAGTACGCCGAGTTGAACACCCCCGGTGTGAGCACCACCACGTTGGGATCGCTGACCCCCGCCGGGGCGGCGGCGCGCAGCGCCTCGAGCAACCGCGCCGGGTACGAGGCGACGGGCAGCACCCGGTGGATGGCGAACAGCTCGGGGAAGGTGCGGGCCATCATGCGCCGGTTCTCGACGACGTAGCCGATGCCGGAAGGGCAGCGGATGTTGTCTTCGAGCACCCGGAAGCGACCGTCGGCGTCGCGCACCACGTCGATGCCGGCCACCTGGATGCGCGCCCCGTTGGGCGGGTCGACGCCCCACGCAGCGCGGTGCATGTGCGCCGAGGTGGTGACCAGCCGGCGGGGCACCACCCGGTCGTCGAGGATGCGCCCGGCACCGTAGAGGTCGGCCAGGAACGCCTCGAGGGCCCGCACCCGCTGCACCACGCCGGCCTCCAGCACCCGCCACTCGTCCTCGGGGATCACCCGGGGCACCGGGTCGAGGGGCCACGGCCGCTCCTCACCCGACAGCTGGAAGGTGATGCCCCGGTCCCGGAAGGCCCGGTCGCGTGCCGCCGCCCGCTCCTCGAACTCGTCGGGGGAGAGGGCCTGCAGGGCGTCGTGCAGCTCCCGCGCCGCCGGGCGCACCGACCCCTCTGCGTCGAACATCTCGTCCCACGCAGGGGTGCCCAGCGTGGTCGCCGGGCGGTACCCCTCGAAGAGATCGGCCACGGTCGCCAGTCAAGCACCGGCGTGTTTCGGGGACGTTGCCGGCCCGCCGGCTGGCGCTGCGGCGGTGGTCAGCCCGGGGGCGGTGCGTCGAACCGGCCGGTGCCGTGCTGCCCTGCGCCCTCGCACCGATCGCCTCCCTGGGCGAGCTCGGCGCGGTGGCCGACGCGTTCGCTCGTCCCGGTCGTGCCACTTCCCGCCTGTCCGCGCTCACCGAGCCCGGGGATGTGCGGAGTTGGTGTAGCCATGCGGTACCAACCACGCACCACCAACCACGCACCACCAACCACGCACCACCAACCACGCACCACCAACCACGCACAGGTGCAGCACCAGGCGGCGCGGTCGCCAGGGCGCCGAGGGCACCCAGGGCGGTCAGGCGCGCAGGGCCAGGCGGACGGCCAGGCGGCCGGCGCCGAAGCACAGGCCGAGGAACACCAGGGCGACCACCACGAACGGCGCGGCGGTGCCCTGCCCGGCGACGACCCGCAGCCCCATGCCCACCACCACGGTGACGGCGGTGACGACGACCCACGCCCGGGGGCCGGCGCCCGGCGGCCGGTCGGCGGCGAGGGCGACGAGCGCCCAGCCGGCGGCCAGGCCGGCGGCGAAGGGCCAGAGGGTCGACACGACGCCGGTGACGGTCTCCCCGTGGTGGTGCGACGCCCGGCCGATCACCACGAACGCCAGCACGGCGACCACGTCGAGGGCACCGACCAGCACCCGGCGCCGGGCCACGTCAGGGCGCGCGGCCGTCGGGGTCAGGCGCTGGCCGAGGCGGTGGCCTTGGCCTGCTTCGACCGCCGGCCGCGCACCTGGGCGTCGAGCTCGACCTTGCGCAGGCGGATCTGGGTGGGCGTCACCTCGACGCACTCGTCTTCCCGGATGAACTCCAGGGCCTGCTCGAGCGACAGCTGGCGGTGGGGGATCAGCGGGATGGTGTGGTCGGAGGAGGAGGTGCGCATGTTGGTGAGCTTCTTCTCCTTCGTGGGGTTGACGTCCATGTCCTCGCTGCGGGCGTTCTCGCCGACGATCATGCCCTCGTAGACCTCGACGCCCGGGCCGACGAACATGGCGCCGCGGTCTTGCAGGTTGGTGAGGGCGTAGGCCGTGGTGGGCCCGCGCCGGTCGGCGACCATGGAGCCGTTGGGGCGGGTGCGCAGCTCGCCCATCCAGGGCTCGTAGCCCTCGAAGACGTGGTGGAGCTGGCCCGTGCCGCGGGTCTCGGTGAGGAACTCGGTACGGAAGCCGATCAGGCCGCGGGACGGCACCAGCCACTCCATGCGCGACCAGCCGGAGGTGGCGTGGCTGACGATGGTCTCCATGCGGCCCTTGCGCAGGCTGAGCAGCTGGGTGACGACGCCGACGTACTCCTCGGGCACGTCGACCGACACCCGCTCGACGGGCTCGTGCACCTTCCCGTCGATCTCCCGGGTCAGCACCTGCGGCTTGCCGACGGTCAGCTCGAAGCCCTCCCGGCGCATCAGCTCGACGAGCACGGCGAGGGCCAGCTCGCCGCGGCCCTGGACCTCCCAGGTGTCGGGCCGCTCGGTGGGCAGCACCCGGATCGACACGTTGCCGACCAGCTCACGTTCGAGCCGGTCCTTGATGAAGCGGGCGGTGAGCTTGGTGCCGGGGGCGTGGCCGTCGACGGCGCGGCCGGCCAGCGGCGAGGTGTTGGCGCCGATGGTCATGCCGATCGACGGCTCGTCGATGGTGATGACCGGGAGCTGTCGGGGGTCGTCGGGGTCGGCGAGGGTGTCGCCGATCATGATCTCGGGGATGCCGGCGATGGCGATGATGTCGCCCGGTCCTGCCCCGTCGGCGGGGGCGTCGACCCGGTCGAGGGCCTCGGTGACGTACACCTCGGTGAGGCGGACGCGCTCCATCGACCCGTCGTGGCGGCACCAGGCCACGCTGTCGCCCTTCTTCACCCGGCCGTTGCGGATGCGGCACAGGGCCAGGCGACCGACGTAGGGGGAGGCGTCGAGGTTGGTGACCAGCGCCTGGAAGGGGTGGCCGTCCTCGTAGGTGGGTGCCGGGATGCGGTCGAGCAAGAGGTCGAGCAGCACCCGCAGGTCGCTGGCTGCCTCGACGGCGACGGCGGCGGCGTCGGGAGAGTCGGACATCGCCGCCTTGCCCGCCTTGGCGTTGCAGTAGACGATCGGGAACTCGATCTGGGTCTCGTCGGCGCCGAGGTCGATGAACAGCTCGTACACGGCGTCGACCACCTCCGACGGCCGGGCGTCGGGCCG
>DASTHS010000035.1:0-7851 GCA_035718085.1 Acidimicrobiales bacterium
AACAGCTCGTAGACCTCGTCGACGACCTCGTCGATCCGCGCGTCGGGACGATCCACCTTGTTGACGACCAGGATCACGGGCAGGCGGGACTCGAGCGCCTTGCGCAGCACGAAGCGGGTCTGCGGCAGCGGTCCCTCGGAGGCATCGACGAGCAGCAGCACCCCGTCGACCATGGTGAGGCCCCGTTCCACCTCACCGCCGAAGTCGGCGTGGCCGGGCGTGTCGATGATGTTCACCGTGGTGTCGCCGTAGCGCACCGCGGTGTTCTTGGCGAGGATGGTGATGCCCTTCTCGCGCTCGAGGTCCATCGAGTCCATGACCCGGTCGGCGACCTCCTGGTTGGTGCGGAAGGCGCCCGACTGGCGGAGCATGGCGTCGACGAGGGTGGTCTTGCCGTGGTCGACGTGGGCGACGATGGCGACGTTGCGCAGATCTGCGCGGGAGGAGAGGGGCACCGGTGTCCTGGGGGGAGGGGGGAAGGGCTCGGGCGCGCCGAAGCCCGGCCCGTGCCTCCCAGCGTACCGGTGCGCTACTTCCGGCCGGACAACAGCGAGCGGATCAGCGGCTCGTAGTGCTCGAGCGGCTCGCTCGCGTAGTCGCTGTCGAACGCCGTCTGGTCGTACTTGGCGCAGAACTCCTCGGTGTACTCGAAGAACTCGTGGCCGCGGAACTGCTCGCGGGCGTTGCGGTCGCCGCCGATGTGGTGCCAGAAGTAGTAGCCCTGGAAGATCCCGTGGTGCTCGACCATGAAGTGGTTGGCCTTGCTCACGAACGGCTTGAGCAGCCCGGCGGCGATCGACGGGTGGTTGTAGGGCGCCAGCGTGTCGCCGATGTCGTGCAGCAGCGCGCACAGCACGTACTCGTCGTCGCGCCCGTCACGCTCGGCCCGGGTGGCGGTCTGCAGGCTGTGCTCGAGGCGGCTGACCGGGAACCCGCCATGGTCGTGCTCGAGCATCCGCAGCTGGGCGATCACGTTGTCGGGCACCAGCGCCTGGCTCACTGCGGTGCGGTCGGCGATGAGCGCCCAGTCGTCGGCGGTCGACTCCTCGAAGCTCTTGAAGCTGGTGCGGCGGGCGGGCTCGGTCGCGGTCACGGTTCCCCCTGGATCGGCGTGCGACCCCGAGGCTACTTCCGCCGCCCGCCACCCTGGCGGCGGTGCTCCTCCATGCGCTTGCGGATCAGCTCGCGCCGCTTCTGGAGGTCGCGGTAGGTGAGCCGGTCGACGTCGCTGCCGACGCCCAGGCCGGCCCGGAGGCCGTCGATGTCGACCTCGGTCGTGCGGGGGTCGATGCCGATGTCGGCGAAGATCTGCGCCCCGTGGCGCGACGTGAACCACAGGGCGATCCGCTGCACCTCGGAGAAGAGGTCGACGTCGGGGGCCAACGTCGCCAGGGCGCCGTCGAGGAACAGCAGGTCTTTGACGAACAGCATGAGCACCTTCGGGAACCGGGCCCCGTAGGCGAGGAGCTGCTTGGTGAGGTCGCGTATCTGGCCCAGCAGCTCGTCGGGCGTCATCTGGGTGACGTCCTCGGGCGGCCGGTCGAGCTGCAGGTCGCGGACGACCGCGTCGAGGTCGGTGTCGGGGGGCAGGGCCCCGAGGTCGCGCAGGGCGCCGAGCTGCAGCTTGGGGTCGTTGATCGACCCCCCCATCAGCATGCGGAGGAACGCCAGGCGGCGCGGTTCGTCGAGGCGTCCGGTGATGCCGAAGTCGAGCAGCGCGACGCGGCCGTCGCTGCGCACCAGCAGGTTGCCGCCGTGCAGGTCGCCGTGGAAGACGCCGTGGAGCACCGCCCCCTCGAGGAACGACAGCATCAGGGCGCGCACGACCGCTTCGGTGTCGATGCCGGCGGCGCGCATGCCCGCCACGTCGTCGAAGGAGAACCCCTCGAGGCGCTCCATGACCAGCACCCGGCGGGTGACCAGCCGCGGGTGGGGGCGGGGCACCACCACCGACCGCTGGCCCGATCCGGCCAGCACCTGGGCGACGGCGAGCATGTTGTCGGCCTCCAGGCGGAAGTCGAGCTCCTCCACGATCGTCTCGGCGAACAGCTCCACGAGCGCCGGCGGGTTGGCCAGGGCCGCCACCGGGATGCGCCCGATGAGCGCCGGTGCGATCCAGCTCATCGCTGCGAGGTCGCGCCGCACCACCGACGCCACCGTCGGGCGCTGCACCTTGACCACGACGTCCTCGCCGCTGCGCAGGGTCGCCCGGTGCACCTGGGCGATCGACGCCGCCGCCAGGGGGGTCTGCTCGAAGGTGGCGAACACCTCCTCGAGGGGGCGCCCGAACTCCTCCTCGACGACGGTGCGCACGTCGTCCCAGCGCTCGGCGGGCACCCGGTCGCGCAGCTTGCGGAACTCGGCGACCAGCTCCGGGGGGAAGAGGCCCTCGCCGCTGGAGATGATCTGGCCCAGCTTGATGTAGGTCGGCCCGAGCCGCTCGAAGGCGCGACGCAGTCGGCGGCTCACCCCCGCCCGGCTGATCGACGGTTCGCCGCGCCTGGCGGCCTGGCGACGCTCGAGCACGTACCAGGCCCCCAGGGCGGTGCCGAGCTGCAGCCCGGTGCGCACGACCCGCCCGCCGGGGGGCAGGCGGCGGCGGCGGATGAGCACCGGCACCTGGGCTGCGGTGCCGGCCCGCAGCGCGTCGGTGCCGGCCCGCCAGTCGAGGCGGCCGAGGTCGAGCACCCACGGGGGCGTCTCGCTGAAGCTGCCCCAGGCCAGGTCGGCGGGCCCCTCGGCGGCCACCGCCCCGGTCGTCGGTTCGACCTGTTCGGCGCCGTTCATGTCGCTCGCGACGGTACCCGAGGGGGCGCGGCTACTCGTCCGGGAAGCGCGGCGGGAGGGCCTACGCTGCGCCGCCGTGGCCGCGCACCTCGAGCCGGGTCAGCCGGCCCCCGACTTCCGCCTCCCCGACCAGCACGGCGGCACCGTGGCCCTCGGCGACTTCGCCGGCCGCCGGGTGCTGGTCTACTTCTACCCGAAGGCCGACACCCCCGGCTGCACCACCCAGGCGTGCGGCCTGCGCGACGTGCTCGGCGACATCGGCGACACCGGCGTGGTCGGCATCAGCCCCGACGAGCCGGCGAAGCAGGCGCGCTTCGACCAGAAGCACGGCCTGGGTTTCCCCCTCCTCGCCGACGTCGACCACGCGGTGGCCGAGGCCTACGGCGTGTGGGGCGAGCGGTCGATGTATGGCCGCACCTACATGGGCATCATCCGCTCGGCGTTCCTCGTCGGCCCGGCGGGGCTCCTCGAGCAGGCCTGGGTCAAGATCAGCCCGAAGGACACACCGACCAAGCTGGTGCGCGCGCTGGGGGCCTGAGCCCCATCGCCCGGGCCGTCACCCGCTCGGGAGCCGGCCGCCATTAGAGTGAGAGGGTGCGCGTGTCGGACACGGCTGCCGGAACCGGCGCCGTGCCCTCCCCGTCCGGGGCGCCCGCGGCCGCCCGCCCCGTCGGTCGGCTGCAGCGCCCCGCCCGTCGGTTGCACCGCCTCGTCGAGCGGGTGCCCGCAGCCACGTGGCCCGAGCACCTCGACATCCGCATCGTCGCCGCGCTCGTGGCCCTCGCCGCCGTCCTGCGGGTGCCGACCATCGGCCGCTCCTACTGGGTCGACGAGGGCATCAGCATCGGCATCGCCGGTCATCCCGTCGCCCAGATCCCCGGGTTGCTGCGCCACGACGGCTCGCCGCCGCTGTTCTACGTGCTGCTGCACTACTGGATCGCCCTCACCGGCACCTCCGAGGTGGCGACCCACGTGCTGCCCCTGGTCATCTCGCTGGCGGTGGTGGTGGTGGCCTGGTGGTGCGGGCGCACCCTGGCGGGGCGCAGCGCCGGCCTGGCCGCCGCCGCCCTGGCTGCGACCAACCCCTACCTGACCTGGTACGCCACCGAGACGCGGATGTACACCCTGGTCTGCGGGCTGGGGCTGGCGCTCGTCACCTTCGCCGTGCGTGCGTCGCGCAGCCGGCGGGCCGCCGACGTGGCGGCTGCGGTGGTGTGCGCCACCGCCCTCGACTACACCCACAACTGGGGGCTCTACCTGACAGCGGCCGTGGCCGGCGTCGCCGGCTTCCAGGCCCTGCGCGCCGGCGACCGGGCGGCGGTGCGCGCCGTGGCGCTAGCCGCGGCCGCCACGCTCGCCGCCTACCTGCCGTGGCTGCCGAGCCTGCTCGAGCAGGCTCGCGACACGGCGGCGCCGTGGGCCGTGCCACCGGGCGTTGGTGACTTCTTCGCCGACCCGGCCACGCTGCTCGGCGGCACCCTCGGCGTCCTGGTCGTGCCGGCCCTGGCGCTCGGCGCGGCGGTGACCTGGCGCGAGCGGCGCGCCCTCGGCGCTCAGCCCGGCCTCGTGCTGCTGTTCGGCGCCGGGCTGGCCACCCTGGCCGCCGGATGGCTGGTGGCCCAGGGGGAGCCGTCGTGGACGGTGCGCTACCTGGCGGTCGCCTACGGGCCGCTGACCCTGGCCGCTGCGGTCGCACTGGCGGTGACCGCCCGGGGGCGCGCCGTGCTCGGAGCGGTCTGCGTGGCCTGCGCGGCGTGGGAGGCCACCGGGGCCGTGCTGCCGAACCCGGCGGCCGCCGACGCCAAGAGCAACGTGGCGGCCATCGCCGCGGCCGCTGCCCCCGACCTGCTGCCCGGCGACCTGGTGGTGGTCGCCCAGACCGAGCAGCTGGCCGTGCTGCACCACTACCTGCCGGGCGGCCTGCGCTACGTCACCCCCACCGGCCCGGTGGGCGACCCCACCTACGTCGACTGGCGCGACCTGACCAGCCGCCTCGAGCACGCCGACGTGTGCGCCACGGTGCTGCCGGCCATCGGGGCCCTCGCCCCTGGCAGCACCATCCTGGTCGTCGACCCGCTGCGGCCCATCGGGGCGTCGAGCTCGCAGTGGTCGAAGGCGGCCAACGGCAAGGTGACGGCCATCGGTCGGCTGATGGCCTCGCAGCCCTCGCTGGTCGCCACCCGCAGCTTCATCGAGGGCACGAGCGACCCCCGGCCCTACTCGGCGGTGGTGGGGGAGCTCTATGTGAAGGCGGCGGGCCCGGTCACCTGCCCCGGGTGATCCGCGCCGCGGCGCCGGCCGCGGGGCTGGCCGCCGCCTGCGCGGCCGGCACGCAGCTCCTCGGCTGGCGCGGCGGTGACCTGCCGGCCCAGCGCTACCGGGTGGAGCTGTTCCGGCTGCACGGCTTCACCCTGTGGGACAGCCAGTGGTTCGCCGGCCACTGGGTGCCCGACTACAGCGTCCTGCTGCCCGCCGTCGCGGCCGTGGTGGGGCTGGCCGCCGTCACCGTGGCGGCGGCTGCGGTCGCCGCGGGGTGCTTCGACCGGCTGGTCGCCGGGCGCCTGCCGGCACCGCGGGCCGCCTCGGCGGCCTTCGCCGTGGGCGTGGTGGTGCAGGTGGCGATCGGGCAGCTCGACTTCCTCGCCGGTGAGGCGGTCGGGTTGGCGTGCCTGCTGGCCGTGGCCGGGCGCCGCTGGGTGGCCGCCGTGCCGCTCGGTCTGCTCACCGCCCTGGTCGCCCCCCTGGCCGCCGCCTTCGTGGCGGTCGCGGTGGCGGGGGTGTGGTTGCACGGGGGCTCGGGTCCGGCCGGCGCTCCCAGGAGGGGGGCCATCGCCGGGCGTGGGTGGGGTCCCGTCGCCGTCGGCGCCGCCGCCACCGTCCCGCTGGCCGCCTTCGCGGTTGCGTTCCCTGGCGGGGGCACCATGCCCTACCCGGCGCTCGACTGGGTGTGGGAGGCGGCCGTGGCCGCAGGCGCCGCCGTGGCCGTCGGCAGGGGCGTGCTGCGCACGGCCCTGCTCGTCTACCTTGCCGCCCTCACCGGCGCCTTCGCCGTGCACAGCCCGCTGGGCGGCAACGTCGGCCGGGCGGAGGACATCGCCGCGCTCCCGCTCGCGCTCGGGTTGTGGTGGGGTCGCCGACCCCTCCGGCTGGCTGCCCTGGCTGCGTTCGCGGTGCCGCTGGCGTGCTCGGAGTGGCTGCCGGCCGTGCCGGCCATGACCACCGACCCCGCCTCCCGGTGGACCGCTGCCTCCGCCTACGCCCCGCTGCTGGGGTGGGTCGAGGCGCAGGGCGGTCCGCTGGGCCGCCTCGAGGTCGTGCCCACCGCCACCCACTACGAGACATCGGTGCTGGCCCCCCGCCTGGCGCTGGCACGCGGCTGGGAGCGCCAGCTCGACGAGGCCGACGACGCCCTCTTCTACCGGCGCGGCGCGCTCACCGCCGGGTCGTACCTGGCGTGGCTGCGGGCGGTGGGCGTGCGCTGGGTCGCCCTCCCGGACGCACCGCTCGACCCGGCCGGGGCCGGCGAGGCCCGGCTGCTGCGGGCGGGGGTGCCAGGGCTGACGCCGGCGTGGAGGGCGGCGGGATGGGCGGTGTGGTCGGTCGGCGGTGCCAGTGGCGTCGCCCCGCCGGGGGTGGTCGCCAGGCGCGTCGACGGGGGCAGCGTCGACCTGGTCGTCGAGCGGCCCGGCACCTACCGGCTGGCCGTTCGCTGGGCGCCGGGGTGGTCGGTCGTCTCCGGCGCCGGTTCGGTGACCGAGTGGCCGGGCGGGTGGATCGGCCTGCGGGCGCCGTCACCGGGCCCCGTGCGGCTCCGGCTCCGCTGGCCCTGACCGCGGGCCCGGGACCCGCCACCACACGCCGGTCCAGTCGACCCGGTGCAGCTCGGCGGTGATCCCCCGCGCCCGGCGGTGGTCGTCGACGGCCTGCCGGCAGGCGTCGATGCCCCCGTAGTCGTCGACGATGACGAACCCCCCGGGCGACACGAGGGGCTCGAGGTGGGTGAGTGCGTCGATCGTCGACTCGTAGTAGTCACCGTCGAGGCGCAGCACGGAGATGGGCCCGACGCGGGTGGCCAGGCCGGGCAAGGTGTCGCGGAACCATCCGACCACCCAGTCGACCCGATCGTCGAGCAGACCGTAGCGGGCGAGGTTGGCCTGCACGGTCGGCAGGTCGACGGCGAGCTCGCGGAAGGTGTGCAGGCGCAACGGCACGTCGACGGGATAGCGCTCGGCGTCGGGCGGGGGCAGGCCGGCGAAGCTGTCGCAGGCGACGACGCGCCGCTCGGTGTCGCCCGTCGCGGCCAGCACGGCCCGCAGCAGGGCGACCGTGCCGCCGCGCCACACGCCCGTCTCCACGAACACCCCGGGCACCCCCTCGGCGATGGCCGTGGTGGCGCATTCGACCACGTTGTGCAGGCGGGCCAGTCCGATCATCGTCTCTGCGTAGGGGGGCCAGTCACGCCCCTCGGCCCGGGCGGCCCGGTCGCCGCCGCGCCGCACGACGCGCCACCCCGCCTCCCGCAGCGCAGCGCGCAGGCCGTCGGGCTCGCCGCCGGGCCACGCCGACAGGTCGACGTCGCGAGCTTCCTCCTCCAAGAACAGGTCGCGGCACACACAGCGCACCAGCAGGTCCAGGTAACGAGCGGCGGGCTCGGCGAGCGGCGGGCGGGGGAGCGGGACTGCCATCGCCAGATCCAACCAGCTGGGCCAGCGACCCGGTGGTGTGGCCTTCGCCCCGCCGCGGGTCGCCTCCCGCGACCACCTGACGCGAAGACCTTGCCGCGAGGGGGGTTGCGGGGGTAAGGTGCCCGAGCTTCGCCCTCCGGACCCGTCGTTTAGGCGCGACCAACCAGGAAGGTTCGTCGCCTTCGGTTGCTTGGTACCCGTCGTCGACGGGCTCCAAACCGGGTCCGGGCCGCGCCGCCTCCCACCGCCCGCACCGGAGGTCCGCCCCAGCCGCACGCCCCAGGGTCACACCGTCTGCACCTCGTACGGACCGCGCAGTGTCCCGGCCCCCGCAGCCAGCGGAGGCGCCGCGAGCCGAATGCCAGAAGGCGGTTGCCCG
>DASTHS010000036.1:0-3344 GCA_035718085.1 Acidimicrobiales bacterium
GGGACCCGGGTCGGCACCGGCGCAGAGGGAGAGCACCCAGGCCGACAGGGGGCCGGCGACCGTCGGCAGTGGGGCACGCATCGGCTCTCACGTACCCGCCAGGGGCGTACCAAACCGCGCCAAGCGGCTAGAAACCACCCATGGCCGACGCCGCCGCCCGACCGACCGAGCCCGCCCGGCCCACCCAGCCGACCGGGCCGACCCAGCCCCGCGCCCACGACGTCGTGGTCTACGGCGCCACCGGGTTCGTCGGCCGGCTCACCCCCCGCCACCTGGCCACCGCCGCCCCCGCTGGCACCCGCGTCGCCCTGGCCGGCCGCAGCCGCGACAAGCTGGAGCGCGCCCGCCAGGACCTCGGCGTCGACTGGCCGCTGATCGTCGCGGACAGCGCCGACGGTGCGGCTGTGGCCGAACTGGCGGCGAGCACAAGGGTGGTGGCCACCACCGTCGGCCCCTACGGCAAGTACGGCAAGGCGCTCGCCGCTGCCTGCGCGGACGCCGGCACCTCCTACGCCGACCTCACCGGCGAGGTGTTCTACGTGCGCTGGTGCGCGGACCACCTCCACGACCGGGCGGCGGCCACCGGCGCCCGCATCGTGAACTCGTGCGGATACGACTCCATCCCGAGCGACCTGGGCGTCCTGCTCCTCGCCGAGCGGGCGCACGCCGACGGTGCCGGCGATCTCGAGGAGGTCGTGCTCGTCGCCAAGGGCAAGGGCGGCGTGAGCGGCGGCACCGTCGACTCGCTGCGCGTGGAGCTCGACGCCAAGCGGGCCGATCCTTCGGGCGCGTCGCTCGTGGCCGACCCGTACTCGCTGTCTCCCGACCGGGAGGCGGAGGCCGACCTCGGCCCGCAACCCGACACCTTCCTCCCCCACCGTGACCCGCTGATCGGCGAGTGGGTCGCGCCGTTCGTCATGGCCGGCTTCAACACCCGAATCGTGCGCCGCTCGAACGCCCTCACCGGGTGGTCCTACGGGCGGGGGCTGCGCTATCGGGAGGTGATGGCGTTCGGGTCGTCGCCGGTCGGCGCGGCGATGGCCGGCGGCCTGACCGCCGGGATGGCGGTGGCCATGGCAGCCATGGCCAACGACGTGTCCCGGGGGCTGCTCGACCGGGTGCTCCCCAAGCCGGGCGAGGGGCCGTCGCAGGCGACGATGGACGCCGGGAGCTTCCGCAGCGAGCTGCACGCCCGCACCACGTCCGGCCGGCGCTACCGGGCGGTGGTCGCCGGGGCCGGCGACCCCGGCTACAAGGCGACCGCGGTCATGTTCGGCGAGGCCGCCCTGGCCCTGGCGGGCGCGGGCCTGCCCGACTCGGCGGGGGTGCTCACGCCGGCCACGGCGATGGGCGACGCCCTGGTCGCCCGGCTGCGGGCGGCCGGGCTCACCCTCGACGTGGTGCCCGTCGACGCGTAGGAAGGCTGTAGCGACGGCGGCCCGCGGCGCGGGTCGTCGGGCGGACCGGGAACACGCCGACTGGCGCCGCTGTTCTCCCGCCTGATTACGCGATTACCGAGGAGGAGCCATGCGGCGCCCCAGCGCACCCGATCCCGAGAAGCTGGCAGGGGCCACGCTCGACCGCGCCAAGGCAGCCCGCATCTGGCGCTTCCTCGCGCCCTACCACCGTCGCCTCGGCATGTACCTCGTGTCGATCATCGCCTCGGCGGCGATCGGGTCGGTGCCCCCACTGCTGATCAAGGCGCTGATCAACGCCGTGCTCCACCACCACGGCGGCACCGTCGACCTCATCGCCGCCGCGATGGTGGCCGTGGCGCTGGCCACCACCGGCCTGTCGCTGGTCAACCGGTGGTACGGCTCGACGGTGGGCGAGGGGGTCATCTACTCGCTGCGCGTCGCCCTCTACGACCACGTGCAGCGCATGCCCATCGCCTTCTTCACCCGCACCCAGACCGGGTCGCTCATGAGCCGGCTCACCAACGACGTGCTCGACGCCCAGACGGCGGTGGGCACGGTCGCCTCGGTGCTCTCCGACGTGTTCACGCTGATCGCCACGCTGCTGCCGATGTTCATCCTGTCGTGGCGGATCACCTCGCTGGCGCTGCTGGTGCTGCCGCCGTTCGTCGTGCTCGACCGGCTGCTGGCCCGGCGGGTGTCGGGTCTGTCGCGGCGGCGGATGCAGCAGAACGGCGAGATGGGCGCGCTGATGACGGAGCGGTTCAACGTGGCGGGCGCCCTCCTGGTGAAGCTGTTCGGCCGTCCCGACGAGGAGGCGCGCGACTTCGCCGGCCGGGCTGCCGCCGTTCGCGACAGTGGGGTGCAGCTGGCGCTGCTCAGCCGGTACCTCTACGCCGCCCTTTCGATGGTCGGCGCCGTCGGCACGGCCGCGGTCTACTGGATCGGCGGCCGCGACGCCATCGGTGGGTCGCTGCAGGTCGGCACCGTCGTCGCCCTCGCCGCCTACGTCACCCGCCTCTACTCGCCGCTGACCGACCTGGCGTCGACCCAGACGTCGCTGCTGTCGGCCGCGGTCAGCTTCGACCGGGTCTTCGAGGTGCTCGACACCCCGCCGGCGGTGGCCGACCGGCCGGGGGCGGCGCCGCTGCCGACGCCGGTGCGCGGTCGGGTGGTCGCCGACCACGTCGACTTCGCCTACCCCTCGGGTGCGTCGGTGTCGGTGGCGTCGCTGGAGCCGACCGGCGCCGCCACCTCGAGCGAGGGGCGCGGCGACGGGCCGCCGGAACTGGTGCTGCGCGACGTCGGCTTCCACGCCGAGCCGGGCACCATGACCGCCCTCGTCGGGCCGTCGGGTGCGGGCAAGACCACCCTCTCGGGGCTGCTGTCGCGCCTCTACGACGTGACCGCCGGGTCGCTGTCGATCGACGGCCACGACGTGCGCGACGTCACCCTGGCGTCGCTGTCGGCGGCCATCGGGGTGGTCAGCCAGGACGCCCACCTCTTCCACGACACCATCGCCGCCAACCTGCGCTATGCCCGCCCCGACGCCACCGACGACCAGGTGGTGGCGGCCGCCCGCGCCGCGCGGATCCACGACCTGATCGGCGGGCTGCCCGACGGGTACGCCACCGTGGTCGGCGAGCGGGGCCACCGCCTCTCGGGTGGCGAGAAGCAGCGCCTGGCCATCGCCCGGGTGCTGCTCAAGGACCCGGCGATCATCGTGCTCGACGAGGCCACCGCCCACCTCGACTCGGAGACCGAGCAGCTGGTGCAGCAAGCGCTGGCCACGGCCCTGGAGGGCCGCACCTCCTTCGTGATCGCCCACCGCCTCTCGACCATCCAGGCGGCCGACCAGATCCTGGTGCTCGACGGTGGGCGCATCGTCGAGCGCGGCACCCACCTCGACCTCGTGGCCCGCGACGGCCT
>DASTHS010000037.1:0-18772 GCA_035718085.1 Acidimicrobiales bacterium
TGGTGACGAACAGGTCGTCGCCGACCAGCTGGACCCGGCCGCCGATCCGAGCGGTGAGGGTGGCCCACCCCTCCCAGTCGTCCTCGGCCATGCCGTCCTCGATCGACACGATCGGGTAGCGCTCGCACAGGTCGGTGAGCAGGCCGGCGAGCTCGGCGGAGTCGAGGGTGCGCCCCTCGCCCTCCAGGCGGTAGGCCCCGTCACGGAAGAACTCGGTGGAGGCCACGTCGAGGGCCAGGGCCACCTCGTCGCCGGGGGTGCGCCCCGCCGCCTCGATGGCCTCGATGAGCACGGCCACGGCGGCCTCGTTGGAGTCGAGGTCGGGCGCGAAGCCGCCCTCGTCGCCGACGGCGGTCGACATGCCCCGCCCGTGGAGGATCCGCCCGAGGGCGTGGTACACCTCGGCGCCCCACTGCAGGGCTTCGGCGAAGCTGCCGGCGCCGACGGGCACGATCATGAACTCCTGCATGTCGACGGTGTTGTCGGCGTGGGCGCCCCCGTTGAGCACGTTCATCATCGGCACGGGCAGCAGGTGGGCGTTGACCCCGCCCACGTAGCGGTACAGCGGCAGCCCCACCTCGCTGGCTGCCGCCCGCGCCACTGCCAGCGACACGCCGAGGATGGCGTTGGCCCCTAGGCGGCCTTTGTCGTCGGTGCCGTCGAGATCGATCAGCAGCTCGTCGAGGTCGCGCTGGTCGAGGGCGTCGACGCTGCCGACGACGGCGTCGGCGATCTCCCCGTTGACGTGGCCCACGGCGGTGGCGACGCCCTTGCCGCCGTAGCGCGCTCCGCCGTCGCGCAGCTCGACGGCCTCGAAGCTGCCGGTCGACGCGCCCGACGGGACGATGGCCCGGCCCACCGCCCCGGAGTCGAGCAGCACTTCGACCTCGACGGTCGGGTTGCCGCGAGAGTCGAGCACCTCACGGCCGAGCAGCTGGTCGATGGCGGTCATGTCCGGGGCGTCGTCCAATCGTGGGGCTGAGCCGCCCCGCCTTCCGGGCCGGCTGTGACTGCTGTGGTTGGTGGGACTGCTGTGACCCGCTGGCACGGTACTCCACCACCCGGCGCGCCCCGGGGCACCGCCGGCGTCAGACGTCGTCGCCGGCGAGGAGGGCGGTGGCGGCGCGACGGTCGGCCACCGGTGCCCCGGCGGCCCGGGCCCGGGCGGCGTCGGCGGCGTCGAAGCGGCGGCGGAACCGGCCGGTGGCCCCGCGGAGGGCGGCCTCGGCGTCGACCTCCGATGCCCGGGCCACGGCCACCACAGCCAGCAGCAGGTCGCCGACCGCGGCGGCCGGGTCGTCAGCGGCGCCGACCACCGCGTCGACGCGGCGGCGCACGAGGGCGACCGCTTCCTCCTCGGTCGGCCAGCGCGGCCCGGCGGCGGGCGCCGCCCGCCCCAGCACCTTCGCCGCCAGCAGCAGGGCCGGCAGCACCTCGGGCAGCCCTTCCATGGCGGACGTGCGCCCCTGTTCGGCGGCCTTGATCTCCTCCCACCCCTTGCCCGTGTCCGGTCCACCGAAGACGTGGGGATGGCGCCGGACGAGCTTGTCGTGGATGCCCGTGGCCACGTCGGCCAGGGTGAAGGCACCCTCCTCGGCGGCCAGGGTGGCGTGGAAGACGACCTGGAAGAGCAGGTCGCCGAGCTCCTCCTCGAGGTGCGCCGGGTCGCCGTCGCGCTCGAGCTCGTCGATGGCGTCGACGACCTCGTAGGCCTCCTCGAGCAGGTACCGGGTCAGGCTGGCGTGGGTCTGGCGACGGTCCCACGGGCAGCGCTCGCGCAGCACGCGCACGAGCTCGGCGAAGCGGGCGACCTCCCCGGCCACCGGCGCCGCCATGGTGGGCACCCAGACGCAGGTGAGGTGGTCGGCGTCGACGACCCGGTCGAGGTCGGGCCACGCCACGGCGCGCACCGACTCGTCGGGCAGGCCGAGGCGCTGGAGCACGACCACCTCGTCTGGCGGCGCCGCCTCCGAGATGGCGAGCTTGACCTCCGAGAGCACGAAGCTGCTGTCGCACTGGGCGACCAGCAATGGGCCCGCCGACCCCGCGGCCTCGGCCGCGAAGCGGTGGCCGTCGACCAGCCGGACCCCGGAGGCGACCGGGTCGACGCCGAGGCGGCCCCAGGCCAGGTCGAGGAACGACAGGGCGGCCACCACCTCGACCTCGACGCGCCGGTCGGCGCGCAACAGCTCGACGGTGCGCTCGGCGACGAGCGGCGAGCCGGGCACGGCGTAGCACACCGGCGCAGGGGCCGAGGCCACGGCGGCGGCGACGAGCCGGTCGACGATCGCGGTGTAGACCTCCTCGAAGGTGGCCGCCTGCTCGTAGAGCTCGTCGAAGGTGGCGGCGCCGGTGACCACCGCGGCGCTCGGGTGCCGGGCGGTGCGCAGGAACCGCACGGGGCAGGCTTCGATGGCCGCAGCGGCGGCGGCGGTGAGCAGCGCCGGGTCGCCGGGTCCGAGGCCGACGACGACGATGCGACCGCGACCATCGCCCGCAGCCGGCGACCAGCTCACGGCCGGGGGCGCCGCGGGCGGCGGTGGCGGGGCACGGCCGGGCGGCTCAGGGCTGGCCGGTCGGGGCGCCGGCGGCCCCGCCCGAAGCGGCCTGGCCGCCGGGGGCGCCCTGGCCGGCGCCGGCGCCACCGGCGACCCCCCCGGAGTTGGCCCCGAGCGGCGAGGGTGGCTGCACGGCGAGGTGCGCCTGGTTCCAACTGCCGTACTGCGGATCGACGGTCACGTGGGCGCGTGCGACCACCGCCTGGTAGTCACGGTCCTGGGCCCCTTGGCTCTGCTCCAGACCGACGTAGATGGCCCGCTGCACCGCAGGGCTGTCGACCGGCTGCATGAGTCGGCTGTCGACCTCGATCACCCGCGCACCGGTGTCGGTCTCCTGCGGCTGGGCGGCGTGGCCCGGGGCCAGGCCGAGCACGGTGGAGAACAGCGTGGGGCCGAGGCCCTCGAGCCCGGCCGGGTCGTAGCAGGCCACCTGGCCACCCGTCGGGGCGCCGCCGCCGTTGACAGCATCGACGAGCCGCTGGGCCTGGTCGTCGCTGGCGGCCCGGTCGAGGCTGCCGTCGTCACGGGTGACGGCGACGTCGACGGTGCGCACGCACACCGAGGAGAAGAAGTACTGCTGGTACGCCTTGTAGACCTGGTCGATGATCGCGGTGGCGGCCGACGGCACCGCGGTCACGACCGCCGCCCGCTCGGCGTCGTCGAAGGTCTGGGTGTCCCGGTAAGCCTGCGGGAAGCCGAGCCACAGCGACTGCAGCTCGGCCTCGTCGACCGACCGGGCAGCGGTGAGCTGGGCCGCCGACGGCTCGTGGCCGGTGGCCTGCAGGTGCTGGTGCACCGCCAGGGCGCCGATCATCGAGGTGAGCACGTCCGACACGAAGGTGGTCGACAGCGTCTGGGGAGCGTCGCCGCCGACGGTGAACCCCTGGCCCTGCTGGCCGAGCTGGCGGTCGAACGCGGCGACGTACGGGCGGTTGGCGGTGGTGCGGCGCAGCTCGGTGTTGAGCGCCGTCTGCTTGATCTCGGCGCCGTTCACGCTGGCGGCCACCGGAGAGGTGTCGCACGCCCCGGCGAGGAGGCCGACGGCGACGAACGAGGCGGCGGCGCCGGCGATGCGGGTCGCCCGGCGGGGGGTCGGGGGGCGGGTCACGACGGCGCGGACGCTACCGCGGGCGCCTCGTCGGGGACCAACTGGGCGAGCAGCGCGGCGAGGGTCTCGGCGGGGTCGGCCCCCCGGGCCAGCGGCACGACCAACTGGCCCTGCTCCTCCTTCACGACCGCCTTGGGGTGCAGGCGCGTCAGGCGCACGCGGGCGCTCGGGCGCAGGGCGATCGGCGAGAGCCTGGCCGTCGCCGCCGCGCCCGACAGCCCGCCCGAGGAGGTCACGACCGCCACCTCGCGGACACCCGTGCGGGCGCACTCGGCGCGCAGGTGGCCGATGCGCAGCAGCGCCTCGGCCGCGTCGGGCAGCGGGCCGTAGCGGTCGAGCCACTCGGCCTTGATGTCGTCGACCTCGCCGTGGGTGGTGACCGTGGCCAGCCGCCGGTAGGCCTCGAGGCGGAGGTCTTCGCGTTCGACGTAGTCGGCCGGCAGGTTGGCCCGCACTGGCAGGTCGAGCTTGATCTCGGCCGGTGGGCGCAGCTCCTCACCTTTGAGCTCGGCCACGGCCTCGCTGACCATCTGGACGTAGAGGTCGTAACCGACCGCGGCGATGTGGCCCGACTGGTCACCGCCGAGGAGGTTCCCGGCGCCGCGGATCTCCAGGTCGCGCATGGCGATCTTGAACCCCGACCCGAGCTCGGTGTGCTCGCCGATGGTGCGCAACCGCTCGTAGGCCTCCTCCGACAGCGACTGGTCGGGCGGGAAGAGCAGGTAGGCGTAGGCCCGCTGCCCGGCCCGGCCGACCCGGCCCCGCAGCTGGTGGAGCTGGCCGAGCCCGAGGCGGTCGGCTCGGTCGACCACCAGGGTGTTCACCGTGGGCATGTCGATCCCGGACTTGATGATCGTGGTGCAGACCAGCACGTCGTAGCGGCCCTCCCAGAACTCGTAGACCACCTTCTCGAGGGCGCTCTCGTCCATCTGCCCGTGGGCGATGGCGATGCGGGCCTCGGGCACGAGGGCCTTGAGCTCCGCCGCCTTGCGCTCGATGTCGTTGACGCGGTTGTGCACGAAGAACACCTGGCCCTCGCGCAGTAGCTCGCGCCGGATGGCCTCGGCGACGGCGCGGTCGTCGTACTCGCCGACGTAGGTGAGGATCGGCAGTCGCTCCGCGGGCGGGGTGTTGAGCAGCGTGAGGTCGCGGATCCCGGTGAGGCTCATCTCCAGGGTGCGTGGGATGGGCGTCGCCGACAGGGTGAGCACGTCGACGTTCGTGCGCAGCTTCTTGATCGCCTCCTTGTGGCTCACGCCGAAGCGCTGCTCCTCGTCGATGACGAGCAGGCCGAGGTCCTTGAACGCCAGCTCGCCGGCGAGGAGCCGGTGGGTCCCGACGACGACGTCGACGGACCCGTCGGCGAGCCCGTCGACGACGGCCTTCGACTGGCCGGCCGTCAAGAAGCGCGACAGCATCTCGACCCGCACGGGGTAGCCGGCGAAGCGGTCGGCGAAGGTCTGGAAGTGCTGGCTGGCGAGGAGGGTGGTCGGCACCAGCACGGCGACCTGCTTGCCGTCCTGCACCGCCTTGAACGCGGCGCGGATGGCGACCTCGGTCTTGCCGAACCCGACGTCGCCGCAGACGAGGCGGTCCATGGGCGCCGTGGCCTCCATGTCGGCCTTGACCTCGGCGATGGCGGTGAGCTGGTCGGTGGTCTCGGCGTAGGGGAACGCCTCCTCGACCTCGTGCTGCCAAGGCGTGTCGGGAGCGAAGGCGTGGCCGGGGGCGCTCACCCGCTTCTGGTAGAGCACCACCAGCTCCTGGGCGATCTCGCGCACGGCCGCCCGCACCTTGGATCGGGTGCGCTGCCACTCGCTGCCGTTGAGCCGGTTGAGCGTCGGTGCCTCGCCGCCGGTGTAGGGCCGCAGCAGGTCGATCTGGTCGGAGGGCACGTAGAGCTTGTCGCCGCCCTTGTACTCGAGCACCAGGTAGTCGCGCTCGGAGCCGCCGATCGCCCGCTTGACCATGCCCCCGAAGCGGCCGACGCCGTGCTGGTGGTGCACGACGTGGTCGCCGGCCTTGATGTCGTCGAAGAAGCCCTCGGTGGCCCGGGCGCGCGGCCGGGGTCGACGGTGGGCCCGGCGGCGCCCGGTGAGGTCGGCCTCGGCCAGCACGGCGATCTTGGTGGGCGGGTGCACGAACCCGCGCTCGAGCGGCGCGACCACGACGCGGATGCCCGGGCGGGTCACCTCGTCGGCGGCGGGGGCGTCGAGCACCGGCGCGGTGAAGCCGTGGTCGGCGAGGGTGGCGGCCAGGCGGTTGGCGCTGCCCTTGCCGTCCGCGCAGACCACGATGCGGAAGGAGTCGGCGGCGAGGGAGCGCAACCGGGTGACCAGCGCCTCGGGGCCGCCGGCCACAGGGTCCCACCCGGTGGCGCTGACCGAGGTGGTGCCCGGGCCCTCGGGGGCAGAAGTCAACGTCCAGGCCGCAGCCCCGGTGCGGGCCAGGAGCCGGTCGAAGGGCAGGTGCAGCTGGGGGAACTCGGCGCCGTCGGCACCCCAGGTCTGGGCGAGCGTCCGGGCCAGTGCGGCCTCCTCGTCGGCCAGCTCGGCGGCCCGGTCGCGCATGCGGCGGGGCTCGACCAGCACCACGAGGGCGTCGGCGGGCAGCAGGTCGACCAGCAGGCGCTCGTCGGCGGTCAGCCAGGGCAGCCACGATTCCATGCCGTCGAAGGTCATGCCCTCGGCGAAGCGCTCCCAGTGGGCCCGACCCCAGGGCGCGGAGGCGACGAGCTGCCGGGCCCGCTCCTCGACCTCGGCGGTGACGAGCAGCTCCCGGCAGCCGAACAGCTCGGCGCAGTCGATGTCGGCGGTCGACCGCTGATCACCGACCGAGAACTCGGTGAGCCGGTCGACCTCGTCGCCCCACAGGTCGATGCGCACCGGGCCGTCGGCGGTGGCCCCGAAGACGTCGACGATGGACCCGCGCACGGCGAGCTCGCCGCGGTGTTCCACCTGGTACTCGCGTCGGTACCCCAGTCGCACGAGCCGCTCGACGAGCGCCTCGGGGTCGACGACGTCGCCCCGCCGCACGGTGACCGGCTCGACGTCCTCGACGTGGGGGCCCAGGCGCTGCAACAGCGCCCGCACGGGGGCGACGAGCACCTTCGGCATGCGGTCGGGCTGGTGCAGCCGCCATATGGTGCGGAGCCGCCGGCCCATCGTCTCGACGCCCGGGCTGACCCGCTCGAAGGGCAGGGTCTCCCACGCCGGGCAGAGATCGACCTGGTCGGCGCCGAGGAAGGCGCCGAGGTCGTGGGCGAGGCGTTCGGCGTCGGCGCCGGTGGGCATGGCCACGACCACCGGGTGACGTCCGGACGCCTCGGCCAGGCCGGCGACGGCGAAGGCGCGCGCCGCGTCGGGGACGGCGAGCACGGCGCTGCGGGCGCCGAGGAGGTCGGCGAAGGTCGGGTCGGCGCGCAGCGGCGCCAGCAGGGGGCCGAGCGTGGGGGTGGGGGATGTCGGGGGCACAGCCCTCCCATTCTGGGTGCTGCCGGCCCGCACGCGGCCGGGCGGGTCTAGCGGTTGAAGCGGGTCTGGGCGGCGGCGACGCCCTCAGCGAGGATGACCTCGACGGCGTCGGCGGCCAGCTCGACGCTGACGTCGAGCTCGCTGCGGTCACGCTTGGTCACCGGGCGCAGCACGTGGTCGGCTCCTCGCTCCTTGCCCCCCGGTGGCTTGCCGATGCCGATGCGCACGCGGGTGAACGCGTCGCTGTGCAGGTGCGCCTTGATCGAGCGGAGACCGTTGTGGCCGGCGAGGCCGCCTCCGGCCTTCACCTGCAGCCGGCCCACCGGGAGGTCGAGCTCGTCGTGGACCACCACCAGCCGGGCGAGGTCGTCGATGCCGTAGCGGCGCACGAGGGGGGCCACCGCCATCCCCGAGTCGTTCATGTACGTCTGGGGGAACGCCAGGGCCAGGCGGCGGCCGCCGACGTGCACCTCGTCGGCCACGGCGAGCTCCTTGGCGCGCCGCAGCCGCCCGCCGTGGCGGGCGGCGAGCACCTCGACCACCTCGGCGCCGACGTTGTGGCGGGTGCGGGCGTACTCGGTGCCGGGGTTGCCCAGGCCGACGGCCAGCAGGTCGGCGGGTGTGCCCGTGCGGGGCGTGGTGCGCAGGGCCGCTTACTGCTGCCCGGCGGCGTCGGCGCCGCCTGCGTCGGCCTCGTCCCCACCGGCAGCGACCGGGTCGCCGCCCTCGGCGGCTGCCTCGGCGGCGTCGGCCTCCGCCTCGGCCACCTCGATCTCCGCCAGCTCGGCTGTGGTGCTCGACCCCGTGGCGATCACCACGGCGTCGTCGGGGTCGACGTCGGTGGTCACACCGTCGGGCAGGCGGAGCTGGCCGACGCGGATGCTGTCACCGACCCGGAGGCCGGAGATGTCGACGATCAGCTCGTTGGGGATGTCGCCGGGACGAGACGAGACGGTGAGGGCGGTGAGCTGCTGCTCGACAACGCCCTGGTCGGACTCCACCGCCTTGGCCTCGCCGGTGAGCACGACGGGGACTTCGACGCTGATCGTCTCGGTGCGACTGACGATCTGGAAGTCGACGTGCAGCACGGTGTGGCGCACCGGGTGACGTTGGATGACCCGCGCCATGGTGAGGTGCCGGTCACCGCCCACCCGCAGGTCGAGGAGCTGGTTGCTGCCCGCGGCGCCCGACAGGGCGATGCGCAGCTCGCGGGCGTCGACCGACACGGATGTCGCCGACCCGCCGGCGCCGTAGACGACACCGGGGATGCGGCCGGCGGCCCGGAGGCGCTTGGACTCGGGGGTGCCGGTGGCCCGGCCGGGCTCTGCGACGAGGGTGATTTCGGCCATAGGGGCGACGATGCTAGCCGGAGCCGGTCAGGTCTGGTTCTCGCCCCCGAAGATCTCCGACACCGAACCGTCGGCGAAGACGGCGCTGATGGCGGCGGCGAACACCTTCGACACCGACACCACCTCGATCTTGTCGATCTGCTTCTCCTCGGGGAGGGGCAGCGTGTCGGTGATGACGACCTTGGAGATGACCGAGTTCTTGAGCCGGTCGACGGCCGGGTCGGAGAGCACGGCGTGGGTGCACATCGCCCACACCTCCGACGCCCCCTTGGCCACCAGGATGTCGGCGGCCGCGCAGATGGTGCCGGCCGTGTCGATCATGTCGTCGATCAGCACGCACATGCGACCTTCGACGTCGCCCATCACGTCGAGGGCCTCGACCTGGTTGACCGCGTCCTTCGGGCGCCGCTTGTAGACGCTGGCCACGTCGACCCCTTCCCCGGCGTGGCGCGCCGCCTGCTCCGCCACCTTGGTGCGGCCGGTGTCGGGCGCAACCATGACGAAGTCGCCGCTGGGCGCGTGGGTGCGCAGGTAGTCGGTCAGGAGGGGGACGGCGGTCAGGTGGTCGACCGGCCCGTCGAAGAAGCCCTGGATCTGCCCGGAGTGCAGATCGACCGAGATGATGCGATCGGCGCCGGCGGTGGCGAAGAAGTCCGACACCAGCCGGGCCGTGATCGGCTCGCGCCCTTTCGACTTGCGGTCTTGGCGGGAGTAGCCGTAGTAGGGGCAGACGGCGGTGATGCGCTTGGCCGACGCCCGCTTGGCGGCATCGATCATGATCCACTGCTCGAGCAGGGAGTCGTTCACCGACTGCGTGGGCGTGCGGCAGTGCGACTGCACGATGAACACGTCGGCGCCGCGCACCGACCCACCGAAGCGCGGCCGCACCTCGCCGTTGGCGAAGTCGACGAGGTTGGCGTCACCCAGTTCGATGCCGAGGTCGTCGGCGATGGCGGCGGCCAGGGCGGGGTGCGAGCGGCCGGTGAGCACGGAGAGGGTGCGCTTGGGCGTGACTTCCTGCAAGGCCGTGCTCCTCAGTCGGGGTCGTGCAGCGGGGGTGGCCCCTCGTCGGGGGCGGGGCCCCCAGTGAAGCACGGACCGGTCACGGTGCCGGGGTCGACCCGGCACCCCGGCGGCAGGTAGGCCCACGGCCCGACCTGGGCGTCGGCCCCCACCTCGGCCCCGCGACCGACCGTGGCGGTGACCACGGCCCGCCGACCGACCCGGCAGTCGGCGAGGTGGGTGTCGGGGCCGAGCTCCGCGCCGGCCCCGACCGTGGTGTCGCCCTGCAGCATGGTGCCCGGGTAGAGGGTGACGTCGGCCTCGAGGGTGACGGTCGTGTCGAGGTAGGTGCGGGCGGGGTCGACCATGGTGACGCCGCGGCGCAGCCAGGCGTGGTTGACCCGGCGGCGCAACTCCGCCTCCGCCGTCGCGAGCTGCACACGGTCGTT
Source organism: Acidimicrobiales bacterium (assembly GCA_035718085.1). Lineage (GTDB taxonomy): Bacteria > Actinomycetota > Acidimicrobiia > Acidimicrobiales > Palsa-688 > DASTHS01. The sequence continues at coordinate 9,940 of DASTHS010000037.1, forward strand.
GACACCGGCGGCCTCACCGGGGTCGGCGGCGGCGACGGCGACGACCTCGTAGCCGGCCTCGGCCAACACGGCCACCGTGTCGGTCAGGTAGTACTCCCCCTGGGCGTTGTCGGGGGTGACCCGGCGCAGGGCGGGGGCGAGCACCGAGCGGCGGAACACGTAGATGGAGGTGTTGACCTCGTCGATGGCCAGCTCGTCGTCGGTGGCGTCGGCCTGCTCGACGATGCGCACCACCCGATCGCCCTTGCCGCGCACGACCCGCCCGTAGCCCGTCGGGTCGGCCACCCGGGCGCTGAGCAGGGTCGCCGCCGCCCCGCTGCGCCGGTGCTCGGCGACCAGGCCGGCGATGGTGGCGCCGCGCAGCAGCGGCGTGTCGCCGGGGAGCACCACCACGTCGGCGTTGTCGGCGTCGTCGTCGGGGAGGCCGGTCAGGCCGACGAGCACCGCGTCGCCCGTACCGCGCTGGCGGGCCTGCTCGACGAAGGAGACGGGCAACCCGTCGGGCTGCTGCTCCTGCACCGCCTTGACGACGCGCACTGCGCCGTGGCCCACCACCACCACCGCCTGACCCGCTCCGGCGTCCGCCACGGCATGCAGGACGTGCACGACCATCGGCCTGCCACAGAGCCGGTGCAGCGGCTTGGGCCGCTCGGATCGCATGCGGGTGCCCTCGCCGGCGGCGAGCACCAACGCGGTGAGGGCGGGGTCTCGGTCGCTCACCCCCTGCTCCTACCCCACCGGGGCGTCGCTGTGCGAGGCTGGCTGGCGCCCTCCGGGGTCGTCCAACGGCAGGACACCGGCCTTTGGAGCCGAGGATGAGGGTTCGATTCCTTCCCCCGGAACGATCCGGTCCGGGGGAGCGCACCGTGCGCTCCCCCGGGTGGACCGTCGCTGCTCCCGGTCAGACCTGCCGCTCGTCGCCCCGGGCGTGGAGGCCCCGCGACGGCGTGCCCGCCAGGGCAGGGTCGCCGGCGGCGGCCTCGCGGCCGCCCAGGTCGCCCGCCCCCACGTGGCGGTCACGCAGGTCGACGTCGCCGGCCTCGGCGCTGTCGGCCCGCTCGAGTCGGCCGGCCCCGACCCTGGACGGCTCGACGGTGGCGGCCGGCTCGACCACCCGGGCCGTGCCGGCCGGCTCCACCACGCGCTCGGTCTCCACCCGCTCCGGCGCGCGGCGCGAGCGCTCCAGCTCGTTGCGCAGGTGGTCGCGCTCGGCGACCACTGCGGCCAGCTCCGTCTCGCGCCGGACGCCGCGGCGGCGACGCAGGCCCCGGCCGCCACCGCCGGCCATCAGCGCCAGGCCGAGCATGGCGGCGCCACCGGCGACAGCACCCACCACGAACAGCACCCAGTCGGTGTGCACGCCGAGCGACTGGCTGAACACGGTCACGTCACTGGTCAGCGGGTGGTTGTTGGTCAGCGCCAGGTCGACACCGAACACCACCGCCGCCGCCAGGATCACCAATCCGAGCAGGATCATGCTGGTCTCCATTCCACTCCCCCCGGAAGCCCCGGGATGCCCAGCACGTACCCATCGGGGGCGTCGGCGACGCCTGGGCGCCCCCTGCTACGCGGCGAGCTCCTCGACCAGGGTCTTGCAGAAGGCCGGCAGGTCGTCGGGGTTGCGGCTGGTGATCAGGGTGTTCGGCCCGCTCCGGTCGACGTGGACCTCCTCGTCGACCCAGGTGCCGCCGGCGTTGCGGATGTCGGTCTGCAGGCTCGGCCACGAGGTGAGCGTGCGGCCTTCCACCAGGCCCGCCTCCACCACGGTCCACGGGCCGTGGCACACCACCGCGGCAGGCTTGCCGGCCTCGAACATCGCCCGGACGAAGGCCACCGCCTCGGGGCGGGTGCGCAGGGCGTCGGGGTTGGCGACGCCACCCGGGAGCACCAGCCCGTCGAAGGTGGCCGGGTCGGCGGATCCGGCCACCTCGTCGACCGGGAAGGTGTCCGCCTTGTCGAGGTGGTTGAACGCCTGGGCCCGGCCCGGCTCGGGGGCGACGAGCACCGGCGTGCCGCCGGCCTGTGCCACCGCCTGCCACGGTTCGGTCAGCTCCGCCTGCTCGATGCCCTCGTTGGCCACCAGGAATGCCACCCTCTTGCCCTGCAGAGTGCCTGCCATGTCGTGCTCCTCTCGTTCGGTCGGTCGAGGGTGGGGCTACCCAGGGCCGGGCGGCGCACCTCGCCGGCGGGTGCCGCCCGGTGATCCGGGGCAGAACACGGCCCAATGGACGCCGCGCCCGACCGAGCCGAGACCGGGGGCCTGCGCGCCGCGGTGCTCGCGGCCGGCGAGCTGCCCCTGCCCGGCGCCGGGGCCACCGCCGAGCGCCTGGCCGGCCTGGGCGCCCTCGGGGCGGCTGACCTGGCCGTCGCCCGCCTCGCGGAGGGTCACGCCGACGCCGTGGCCATCCTCGCCGAGGCCGGCCGGCGACCCGAGCCGGGGTGCGCCTACGGGGTGTGGGCGTCGGTGGCGCCCGAAGGTGACGTGACGGCCGCGTGGCGCCGGGGCGAGGTGGTGCTCTCCGGCACCAAGCCCTTCTGCAGCGGGGCGGCGCTGTGCGATCGGGCGCTCGTGCGCTGCGGTGACCTGCTGGTCGACGTCGACCTGCGGGCCGGTGGTGCGGTGCCGGTGCCGGGCACCTGGCCGGCGGTGGGCATGGCCGCCTCCGACAGCCGGTCGGTGCGCTTCGAGGGGCTGGTGACCGCGGCCGACGCAGTGGTGGGGCCGCCGGGGTGGTACCTGCGGCGGCCGGGGTTCTGGCACGGCGGCGTCGGGGTGGCGGCGGTGTGGGCGGGCGGCGCCCGGGGGGTGGTGGCCGCCACCACGCGGTGGCTCGGAGCGTCGACCGGCGAGGCCGAGCTCGCCGCCCTGGGCACCGCAGTGGCGGCGCTCGCCGGCGCCGACGCCCTCATCGACGCCGCGGCGCGGGCGATCGACGCAGCCCCGACCGACCCCGACATCGCCCGCCGACTGGCCCTGGTGACCCGCCACGGGGTGCACGCGGCCGCCGTCGAAGTGCTCCGGTCCGCGGCCGCGGCCGGGGGCGCCCGACCCCTGTGCCTCGACGGCGAGGGGGCGCAGCGCGCCGCCGACCTGTGGGCCTACCTGGCCCAGCACCACCCCGGCCGCGACGCCGCCCGGCTCGGCCGGGCGTGGCTGGAGGCGTCGTGACCCTGGTCGCGGACGCCGCTCACCTCGGGACCCCGGAGCGGCTGTGGCGGGCGCCCGGGGTGCTCGACACCCTCCCGGCCTGGCGCCCCCCGGCGTGCAGGGCACTGCTCGTGGTCGCCCCCCACCCCGACGACGAGGTGCTCGGGGCCGCCGGCGCGCTGCTGCAGTGCGCCCGTGCCGGCGCCGAGGCGCGCCTGCTGGCGGTCACCGACGGCGAGGGCTCCCACCCCCGCTCACAGGTGACCCCGTCGGCGCTGGCCGCCCGGCGGCGGGCCGAGTCGGCAGAAGGGCTGCGCCGGCTCGGCCTCACCGCAGTCGTCCAGCGGCGCCTCGCGCTCACCGACGGCGGCGTCGCCGCCGCCGAGGGCGCCGTCAGCGAGGCGATCGCCGCCATGGCCGGCGCCGGTGACCTGGTGCTGGCGCCGTGGGTCGCCGACGGCCACCGCGACCACGACGCGTGCGGCCGCGCCGCCCGCGCTGCAGCCGCTCGCACGGGCGCCACCCTGGTCGAGTACCTGGTCTGGGCCTGGCACTGGGCCTCCCCCGCCGGTGGCGAGCTGCCGCTCGGGGGGGCGGTGCGCCTGCCGCTGCCCCGACGCGACGTGGCGGCCAAGCGCTGGGCCACAGCCGCTCACCGCTCGCAGGTCCGCGGGATCGGCTCCGGGCCACACGACGGCCCGGTGCTGCCCGACGCCATGCTCCGGCGGGCGTGGCGGCCCTTCGAGGTCCTGCTGCCGTGGGCCGGCGACGATGCCTGACGGGCCGCTGTCGCACCGGCGCCGGGAGCGGGTGCCCGCCGAGTGGTTCGACCAGCTCTACCGGGCCGACCCCGACCCGTGGCAGTTCGCGACCAGCGGCTACGAGGCCCGCAAGTTCGACCTGACCGCCGCCTGCCTGCCCCGGCCGAGGTACCGGTCGGCGTTCGAGCCGGGGTGCGCGTTCGGCGAGCTGACCGCTCGCCTGGCCCCCCGCTGCGACGCGCTGCTCGCCGCCGATGCTGCTCCCACCGTGGTGGCCCGGGCGGCGCGGCGCTTCGCCGGGAGCGGCACGGTCAGCGTCGAACGGCGGTCGGTGCCCGAGGAGTGGCCCGCCGGCCACTTCGACCTCGTCGTGCTCAGCGAGGTCGCCTACTACCTCACCGGCCCCGAGCACGACGAGCTGCTCGAGCGGGTCGTCGCCAGCCTCGAGCCCGGCGGCGACCTCCTCGCCGTGCACTGGACGGGGGCCCACCAGCTACCCCCTCGACGGCGCCGACGTGGCCCGCCGCATCGACACCGTCGACGGGCTGGCGCGGCTGGTGCGCCACGACGAGCCCGAGTTCGAGCTCGGCGTCTGGCGGCGGCGCTGAGCCCGCTCGGCGCCGTGGTGGTCGTGCCCGCCCGCGACGAGCAGGACCGGATCGCCGCCTGCCTGGCCGCCCTCGTGCGCCAGCGCGACGTCGACCCCGCCACCTACCGGGTGCTGGTGGTCGCCCACCGCTGCGTCGACCGCACCGTCGCCGCCGTCGAGACGGTGGCCGCCGCCCACCGGCCCCCCGAGATCACGGTGGTCGAGCTGACCACGGGCGGCGTCGGCGCCGCCCGCCGCGCCGGCATGGACATGGCGGCGGCCATGCTGACCGACGCCGGCGCCCCAGGCGGGCTGGTGGCCACCACCGACGCCGACACCGTCGTCGCGCCCGACTGGCTCGCCGCCCAGCTGGCGCTGGTGGCGGAGGGCGCCGAAGCCATCGGCGGCGCCATCGACCTCGACCCCGTCGAGGAGGCCGCCCTGCCGACCCCCGCGCTGGCCGAGCGAGCGACCCGCGTCGCCGCCCGGCTCGCGGCCACGCGGGTGGCGTCGCCCGCCGCCGACCACCCCTTCTTCAGCGGCGCCTCCATCGGGGTCACCGCCCGCGCCTACCTCGCCGCCGGCGGCATCCCCACCGACGGCGACCTCGAGGACGAAGCGTTCGCGGCGGCGCTCGGCCGGGCGGGTGTCGTCGTGCACCGGCCTGGCTCGGTGCGGGTGCGCACCTCGGCGCGCCGCCGGGGGCGGGCCGGGCGCGGGCTGGCGGTCGACCTGCAGGTGGCCTCCTGGCGGTCGACCCACAGCTTCGCCGCCGAGCAGTTCGCCGACGTGGCCGGCCTGGCCCGCCAGCGGCGCGACCGGGTCTCCGTGGTGTTCCCCGCCCGCGAAGAGGCGGCGACGATCGGCCGGGTCGTGGCCACCGCCCGTCGCCTCGTCGACGCTGGCCTCGTCGACGAGGTCGTCGTGGTCGACGCGGCGGCGGGCGACGGCACGGCCGACGCGGCGGCGCGGGCCGGGGCCGTGGTGCACCAACAAGACGACCTGCTCGCCGAGTTCGGCCCGTGCCGCGGCAAGGGCGACGCCATGTGGCGGGCCCTGTCGGTGGTCGACGGCGACATCGTGTGCTTCCTCGACGCCGACACGGCCAACTTCGACGACCGCTTCGTGGCGGCCACGATCGGCCCGCTGCTCGTCGATGCCTCGCTCGCGCTGGTGAAGGGCGCCTTCACCCGCCCGTTGCGCCTCGGGGAGCTGCAGGTGCCGGGCGAGGGCGGCCGGGTGACCGAGCTCGCCGCCCGCCCGGCGCTGAACCTGTGGTTCCCCGAGCTGGCCGGCTTCGACCAGCCGCTGTCGGGGGAGATCGCCCTGCGGCGGGACCTCGCCTGGCAGCTCGCCTTCCCCGTGGGGTACGGCGTCGAGGTGGCCATGCTCATCGACGCCGCCGCCGCCCGGGGCCTCGACGCCCTGGCCCAGGTCGACCTCGGCGAGCGGCTGAACCGGCACCAGCCCCTCCGCGAGCTGTCGGCGATGGCCTACGCGGTGCTCGCCGCCGCCGCCCGGCGGCTGCCGGGCGGCTCCCCCGGGCCGGCGCCGGGCCCGATGCTGCTCCCCGGCAGCGACGGCGGCCCGGCCGAGGTGCGCCAGGTCGCCGTCGACGAGCGGCCACCGCTGATCGAGGTGCTCGGCCCCGGCCGTGCCAGCCCGGGCGGCCCTGCCCCCCGCTAGTAGGCGCCCCCGTGCTCGAAGTACCGGCGCGGGTTGTCGACCAGCATGGTGCGGATCTGCTCGTCGGTCACCCCCCGCTGGCGCAGCGCAGGCAGCACGTCGCGGGAGATGTGCTCGTAGTGCCAGTTCGGCGCCATCTGCGCGGGGGCGCCCGCCTCGAACCAGTCGATGTAGCAGGACGCGTCGTGGGCCAGCACCATCCGCTCGGCGTACCCCTGAGCGCACAGGGTGGCCACGGTCGCCACCCGGTCGTCGAAGGGCAGCAGCAGGTCGAGGCCGAAGCGGTCCATGCCGAGCAGTGACCCGGCGTCGGCGAGGCGGCGCAGGTAGTCGAGGTCGGTGGTGTCGCCCGAGTGGCCGATGACCACCCGCTCGAGGTCGACGCCCTCGCTGCGCATCACGTCCTGCACCACCAGGCCGCTCTCGGAGTGGGCGTCGGTGTGCACGGTGATCGGGGCGCCGGTCGCCCGGTGGGCCTTGGCCACCGCCCGCATCGCCCGCTCCACACCCGGCGTGAGGCCGTGCGTGTCGATGGCGCACTTGAGGAACGCCGCCTTCACGTCGGTGCCGGCGATGCCCACGGTGATGTCGTTCACGAACAGGTCGACGAGGGGGTCGTCGCCGCCGATCAGGGTGCCCGGCCCGACGAAGTCGAACTGGTGGGGCAGGTCGCGGTAGGTGTAGAGCCCGGTGGCGGCGACGATGCGCACGGGGACCCGCCGGGCCACCTCGACCAGCCGGGGGGCGTAGCGGCCCAGCCCGACAACGGTCGGGTCGACGATCGTGTCGACACCCAGGCCCTTCAGGCGGGTCAGGCGCTCGACGGCATCGTCGACGCGCAACTGCTCGTCCCACCCCGCCGGGTAGTTCTGGAGCATGTCGGGCGTGAGCACGAACACGTGCTCGTGCATGAGCGTGGTGCCCAGATCGGCGGTGTCGATCGGGCCGGTGTAGGTCTCGACGGTGGCCACGGGTCCCCCTCGGTGGTGGTGGCAGTGACGGTGCCGGGCGTTTCTAGTCGCCGCCGTCCGGCGACTCGCGCACCGACGCCCGCACGGCGGCGATGGCGTCGCGCACGGCCGGCGACGGCTCGTCGTGTGGCCAGGCCAACCACAGCTCGACGACCGCCCGGGTGGCGAGGGGCACCACGGCGACCCCTGCGACGTCGGCATGGCGCATGGCTGCCTGCGGCACCAGGCCGACGCCTAGGCCGGCACCGACCATGAGCAGCAGCGAGGCGGTCGAGCTGGCTTCCTCCGCGACCGCGAGGGCGCTCCCGGAGGCCCCCAGCGCGGCCATCACCGCGTCGTGCTCCCCCGGCGAGTTCGTGCGCTCCGGCACGACGAGGGTGAACTCCAGCAGGTCGGCCGCCCGCACCCGCCGCCGCTGCGCCAACGGCGAGTCGGTGGGGACGACGGCGACGAGCTCCTCGCTGACCAGCGCCTCCGACCTCACCCCCGCCGGGACCGGCGCCCGCAGCAGGGCCAGGTCGAGCTCACCGACGCGCAGCCGCTCGGCCAGGCGCGACGACGGCGCCTCCGTGACCTGCAGGCGCACGTCGGGGTGGGACGCCCGCAGCTGGGGCAGGGCGCGCTGCAGGATCTCCACGGCGGCGGCGTCACCGTGGCCGATGCGCACCCGCTCGGCCGCCCCGGCGCCCACCCGGCGGGCCTCCATGGCGGCGAAGCGCAGGCGGTGCAGGGTCTCCTGGGCGTCGGGCAGGAACACGCGGCCGGCCGGCGTGAGGCGCACGGCGCGCCTGTTGCGCTCGAAGAGCCGCACGCCGACCTCCACCTCGAGGTCGCTGATGCGCCGCGACAGGGTCGACGCCGAGACGCCCGACAGGGCGGCGGCGCGACGGAAGTGCAGGTGCTCGGCCAGCAGCACGAACAGCTCGAGTTGGGTGACCTCCATCTGACCTGGGCGTGTACCCCCGGCGCTGGGTAGCGAAGCCCGTCGGGCCCACGATGGTCGTGCGCGCCCAGGACCATTCCGTACTATCGGAGCACCCAGATGCCGACCTCCGCCCCCACCGTGAGCTCGAACGGCACGTCGATCGCCTTCGACGACGAGCACTTCGCCCCCCAGCGCGACAGCACCGGGCTGCTCGGGGACCCGGCCGCCCTGCGCGACCGCTACGACGCGGACGGCTACCTGCGCCTGCGGGGGGTGCTCGACCCCCGGTCGCTGCGCCGGCTGCGCGCCGCGTACTTCTCGCAGTTCGACCCCGGCTACCTGGCGCCCGGCTCCGACCCGGCCGACGGCCTGTTCTCGGGCTGGCGGCCGACCATGGCCGCCCACGGCACGGCCGGGCACCCCGCGCACGGCTTCGTGCGGTCCGACGACTTCCTCACCTTCTGCGCCTCGCCGGCCCTCGAGGCCCTCGCCGTTGTCCTCCTCGACGGCCCGGTGGTGCAGCTGCCGCGGCGCATCCTGCGCCACTTCGACCGGTCCCGGCCCAGGGCCTCGCGCGCCCACACCGACTTCACCTACCTCGACGGCGGCTCCGATCGCCTGCTCACGGCCTGGGTGCCCATCGGCGACTGCCCCCTCGCCACCGGTGGGTTGGTCTACCTCGAGGGCTCGCACCGGCTGGCGAGGGCCGACCTCGACCTGCTGCGGGCCCGCACCGACCGCCGCGACGACCGC
>DASTHS010000038.1:0-8324 GCA_035718085.1 Acidimicrobiales bacterium
CAGCAGGGGTGCGACCTGCGCCTGGTCGGCGGTCGTCTCGTGGGCCTCCAGCTGTTGGATGGCGGTGGCGGCCCTCGGCCCGGCGTCTGCGGTGATGCGGTCGGCGGTCGACACCAGCCGGGCGGAGGGCAGCACCAGCCAGAACACCCGGTACTGGCTGAAGATGGCCTCGTAGTCCGCCTTGGCGGTGGCCGCGTCGGTGTCGGCGGCGATCTTCTGGCCGAGGGCCTGCAGCTCGGGCACGTCGCCCTGCAGGGTGGCGAGCAGCGTCGCCTGGTCGGCGCCGAGCCAGGCGGCGGCCTGCACGCGCTGTGCCGCCTTCTGCAAGGCGTCGACCCGCACCGACACGGCCGAGGCGGCCTTGGCCTGGATCGCCGGCAAAGTCGCCGGGGCGGCGGGTGTGTTGGCGGGCGGGTTGGCCGCGGGTGAGTCGGCTGCGAAGGCCGGCCCGGCGGCCAGACCGAGGGCGGCGGCGGCTGCGGTCAGGCCGGTGAGGGCGGCAGGCAGGGTGCGCATCTGGGGGGACCTCCTGGGAGCGGTGGAACAGTGCCCAAGATGGGCGACGGGTGTGAGCACGGTGTGAAGTGGAGGTCATGGTCGCGTCGCTCCTCGACACCGTGATCGACACCCCGGCGCCCCGCCGCCTGGCCGAGTTCTACCGGCGCCTGCTGGACCTGCGCTACCGGCCGGGCGACGAGCCGTCTGGCGGCCCCGACGCCGACTGGCTGGTGCTCGTGCACCCCGACGGGCGCCGGGCGCTGGCGTTCCAGCAGGTCGCCGAGCTGCGCCGATGCACCTGGCCCGACCCTGACGTGCCCCAGCAGCTGCACCTCGACTGCACCGTCGCCGACTCGGCGCAGCTGCGGGCCACCGTGGCCGAGGCGGTCGCCATGGGCGCCACCGTGCTCCACGACCGCAGCGACCACCCCGACGAGCCGCTGTTCGTGCTCGCCGACCCCGACGGCCACCCCTTCTGCGCGTTCGTCTCCCACGTCTCGTGACCCGCACCGGTCGATCGTCGATCGACGGTCGTGCAACGACGAGGCGTGGAACGTGCCCGGCCGTGCGCGACGCCGCCCGGGCCGAAGCCCGGGCGGCGTGCGTGGTGGGCCGGGAAGGATTCGAACCTCCGTAGGCTGAGCCGTCTGATTTACAGTCAGATCCCTTTGGCCACTCGGGCACCGACCCAAACGCAGCGCACAGCGTAGCCGCCGGCGACGGCCCGGCCTGTGCCTGCCCGGTTGCGGCGGCCCGGTTGCGGCGGCCCAGCCACCACGCCACCGTGGGTGCCATGGCGCGGCTGTTCAGCTCCGACATGCACTTCGACCACGCCAACATCATCGGCTACTGCGGTCGGCCGTTCGCCGACCCCGACGAGATGGCCGCCGCGCTGGTCGAGCGGTGGAACGCCGTGGTCGGCGACGACGACGAGGTGTGGTGCCTGGGCGACATCGCCCTCGGCCAGGGGGTGTCGGGGCTGCGGTGGGTGTCGGCCCTGGCCGGCCGGAAGGTGCTGGTGCCGGGCAACCACGACCGGGTGGCGCCGTACCTGAAGCGGGCCGACCGCTTCGTCGAGGCCTACCTCGGTGCCGGGTTCGCCGAGATCGTCCCCGGGCCCGCGTCGCTGACCGTGGGCGGCGTGCCCGTCACGGTCGACCACTTCCCCTACGCCGGCGACAGCCACGACAGCGACCGCTTCACCGACCGTCGTCCCGCCGACCGGGGCGGGTGGCTGCTGCACGGCCACGTGCACGAGCGGTGGCGCCAGCGCGGCCGCATGATCAACGTCGGCGTGGACGCGTGGGGCGGCCGACCCGTCGACGAGGCCACCCTCGCCGCCGTCATCGCCGCGGGCCCGGCCGACACCGCCCCGCTCCCCTGGGAGGAGGCGAAGACGGTCACACCACCCCCATAGCATCGAACCCATGTTCGAGTCGCCGACCGTCGAGTGGTTGCAGGGGGTGCGCGTCGCGGCGGCCGGCCTGCTCACCGAGCTCGACGTCGATGTGCTCTCCGCCTCCGACGCCGCCGCGTTGGTCACCGAGGTGGCCCGCACCGAGCGGTGCCTCGCCGCCATCCGGGTCATCGCGGCCCGCCGCGCCGCTGACGCCGACACCTGGCGACAGTCGGGCGCCGCCAGCCCGGAGGCGTGGCTCGCCCGCCAGACGGGCACCACGACGTCGCAGGCGGCGGCGTCGCTCGAGACGTCGCGCGCCCTCGGATCGGCACCGGGCACCGACGCGGCACTGCGGGCGGGCGACATCTCCGAGGCGCAGGCGGGGGCGCTGGCCGCCGCCGCGACCGCCGACCCGGCCAGCGAGCAGAAGCCGCTCGGCGAGGCCGCCACCACCAACCTGGAGGGGCTCAAGCGTCGCTCGCGCGAGGTGCGGGCCGCAGCCCGACCCGACGACACGGCCACGGCCCAGGCGCGGGTGCACGCGGGCCGCTTCTGCCGGACCTGGTCCGACGACGAGGGCGGGGTCAACGGTCGGTTCCGGCTGACCGCCATCGCCGGCGCCCGCTTCAAGGCCGTGCTCGACCACTTCCACCGTGAGGCGTTCGAGGCGGTGCGCGCCGCCGGCGGCCGTGAGCGCCCCGGCGTGATCGCCGCCGACGCGCTCGTCGCCATGGCCGACGAGGCCGCCGGAGGCGGCGAGGTCGGTGCCCATGAGGGCGTTGGCGGTGCAGCCCGCAGCACGGGCCCCGGGGCCCCGGGCGGCGGGGCCGCCGGTGGCGGAGAGGCCGGCGGCGGAACAGCCGGTGGCGGGGCAGCCGGCGACCGCCGACCAACCGGCGGCCGCACCGGGCGGCGCTCCGGCGGCGTCCGGCCGACCATCTTCGTGCGGGTCGACCTGAGCGCGCTCGAGCGCGGCCACACCGTCGCCGGTGAGGACTGCGGCATCGACGGCGTTGGCCCCGTGCCGGTGTCGACGGTGCGGTCGATGTGGGCAGAGGCCGTGCTCGCCGCAGTGGTGACCGACGGGCCGCGCATCATCGACCTCCGCCTCCCGGGGCGCACCATGCCGCGGCGCCTGCGACTGGCCGTGGTCGCGCGCGACCGCCAGTGCGTGGTGCCGGGGTGCCGGTCGAGCCGCCGCGTGGAGCTGCACCACCTGCACGCGGTCGCCGACGGCGGCGGCACCCACCTCGACGGCCTGGCACTGCTGTGTGGGTGGCACCACGACCAGATCACCTACGCCGGCGCCCGCCTCACCGGGCCGCCGGGGGCGTGGACCTACACCCCACCGCCCTTCGGGCACCCCGACGACCCGCCCGGCGGCCCGTTCGACGACGGCTTCCTCGAGGTGCACCGGCGCCGACGCCCCCACACCCCCGGGCAGGCGGCATGAGCACGTCGCGAGGGCAGGGCTCAGTGGCCGCCCGTGCGCAGCGTGGCGATCTCCTGCTCGAGCTTGAGCCGGTCGCGGGTGGCGGTGAGGTCGATGACCGCCTGGGCGTCGGGCGAGGCCGGCGTGGCGGGGGTGAGAGCGGTGATGACGCCCGACGCGTCCTTGATGCCGCCGCCGATGCCGCCGGCAATGCCGGCCAGGGCCCCGGCCACCTCGGACACGCCGCCGGTCACCTTCTCGCCGAGGGTCGCCAGCGTGCCGTCGGCGGCCAGGGTGACGCTGATCGTCTCGCTGCCGAACACCCGGCCGTGCGAGAACGGCAGCCCGACGTGCTCGCAGTGCTCGTCGAACACGTCGAGATCGTAGCTGGTGACCAGCTGCGGCGTCGGGTCGTCGGGCACCTGTCGCCACACCGACAGCGTCGACCGGCGGGGCCGGCGGTACCACAGGCGGGTGGCCGCCCCGGCCTGGAACGGCGCCACCCCGCTGCGATCGACCGGCGGGTCGCCGGCGACCGGGCGCTCGAGGGTGGCGGAGATGCCGAGCTCGCTCCAGACCTCCGCCGCTGCCTGGCGCCCCGACTGCTCGAGGCCCGCGAGCAGCTCGGCCTCGGTGGGCAGCTGCCTGGCGTCGAGCACGAAGGTGCGCGACGCGGTCGTGACCGTGGTGGCAGCGGCCGCCTCCGCCTCGAGGCGGGCGCGTTGCGCGGCCAGCAGGGTCAGCGCCTTGTCGATGCGGTCGAGCTCGTCACCGTCGCCGGTCGCCGGCGCGTCGAGCCGTGCCGCCAGGCCGATGAGGGCGTCGACCGCCTTCGCCTGCGAGCTCTTGACTTCGGCGAGCTGCTCCACCGCCTCGGGATGGTGCTCTCGGTGCCGGGTGCCCTTCGTCGTGCGGGCCACCTCCATCAAGCGGCCGCCGCCGACGTCCTTGGCGACCTCGGCGCCGACGCCGACCAGCGTCGACACCGCCGCGATCACCGCCGAGCCGGTGCCGGTCGTGGCGGCCGACGCCGAGGTGAGGCGACCGTCCGGGGTGAACGACAACGAGGCGTCGCTGTCGGCCAGGCCTGTGCGCTCGAGGTCGAGCTCGACCGGTCCGATGGCGTCGGCGCGCAGCAGCACCGCGGCGGTGCCGTCACGGCGCACGGTGGGGAGGCCGGCATGGGCACCCGCATCGGCGGTGACGGTGGCGGTGACGGTGCCGCTGAACTGCACGGCCGTGGTGGTGAGGAAGTACTGCAGCTTCAACTCGTCGTGGGCCATGTGCCAGCCGACCACCGGTGCGGCCGTCACGTCAACCCCCCGTGCGGGCCATCGGTGTCAATCCCCCGCCGCCAGCAGGCGCTTCTGCACCTTGCCCATGGCGTTCTTGGGCAGCTCGTCGACCAGGTGCACCCGGCGGGGCCGCTTGTGGGCCGACAGCCCGGCGGCCACGTGGGTGACGAGGTCGGCGGCCCGCACAGGGGCCGATGCGACCACGTAGGCCACCACCACCTGGCCGAGGTCGTCGTCGGGCTCACCCACGACCGCGGCCTCGGCGACCGCCGGGTGGCCCAGCAGGGCGGCCTCCACCTCGCCGGCCCCGATGCGGTAGCCCCCCGACTTGATCAGGTCGATGGCCCGCCGACCGACGACCCGGTGCCACCCGTCGGCGTCGACCGTGGCGACGTCGCCGGTGCGCAGCCATCCCTCGGCGCCAAGCACCTCGGCGGTGGCGTCGGGCCGGCCGAGGTAGCCGGCCATCACCGTCGGGCCCCGCACCTCGAGGTCGCCGACCGTCTGCCCGTCGGGAGCGACGGGCACGCGGTCGTCGTCGAGCACCCGCGCCTCGATGCCGGGCAGCGCCGGGCCGACCCAGCCCACACGCCGGTGGTCGGCGGCCGGCGCAGCCAGGGTGATGAGGGTCTCGGTCATGCCGTAGCGCTCCACCGGCACCTGCCCGGCGAGGTCGCCCAAGGCGGTGGCCACCGGGGCCGGCAGGGCTGCGGAGCCCGACACGAGCAGGCGGGCGCCGCGCAGCGCCCGGGCGGCTGCCGGGTCGGCGGCCACCCGCGCCCACACCGTCGGCACGCCGAAGAGCACGTCGCCGCCCGCCCCGGCGTAGGCGGCCGGGGTGGGTCGCATGGTGTGGCCCACCCGGCCGCCGAGGCGCAGCGGGCCGACCACGCCGAGCACGAGCCCGTGCACGTGCCAGAGAGGCAGCCCGTGGGTGGTCACCTCGCCGGGGCCCCACTGCCAGCGCGCCGCCAGCCCGTCGATGCAGGCGGTGATGGCAGACCGGGTGACCGGCACCCCCTTGGGCAGGCCGGTGGTGCCGGAGGTGTAGAGCACCATGGCGACGCCGTCGTGCGCTGGCACCTCGGTCGGGCCGCCGCCGGGGTGGCCCAGCGCCGGCACCACCTCGAGGCGGCGGCCGGCGCCGCCCCCGGTAGCCAGCTCGGCCGCCCACGGGGGCGCCTCGTCGGCGACGAGCAGGGCGGCGCCGGAGTCGGTGACGATGTGGCCGGCTTCGAGCGCCCCGGCGTCCGCAGGCACGGGCACCAGGGGCACACCGGCGAGCAGCGCCGCGACCGCGGCGACCACGGTGCCGAGGCCGGGGGCGGCATGCACGGCGACGGCGGGGGCGCCGTGGAGGCGGGCGGCGAGGGCGGCGGAGGCGGCCAGCAGCTCGGAGCCGGCCATGGAGGCCGCCCCGACGGTCACCACCGCGGGGTCGTCGGCGATGCGCAGCACCGCGTCCACCGTAGGCTCTGGCGCCGTGCCCTCCTTCGACGTCGTCTCCCAGGTCGACCCCCAAGAGGTCAAGAACGCGGTCGACCAGGCCCAACGCGAGCTGGCCACCCGGTTCGACTTCAAGGGCACCGACAGCTCCATCGAGCTGTCGGGCCTCGAGCTCACCTTGCAATCGGAGACCGAAGACCGGCTCCGAGCCCTTGTGCAGCTGCTCGAGGAGAAGCTCGTCAAGCGCAAGATCTCGCTCAAGGCGCTCGACTACGGCAAGGTCGAGCAGGCCTCGAAGGGGGCGTCACGCCAGGTGATCACCCTCAAGGCCGGGCTGACCAGCGACGACGCCCGCGCCATCAACAAGCTGGTGAAGGAGAAGGCGCCCAAGGGGGTGCAGTCGTCGACGCAGGGCGACCAGGTGCGCGTCACCGGCAAGAAGCGCGACGACCTGCAGGCGGTCATCGCCGCCCTGCGCGACGCCGACCTGGGCCTGCCGCTGCAGTTCGAGAACTTCCGCGACTGACCCGGTCGCTAGCGGCCCCGGCGACCCTGGCCGGCCCACTCGCCACCACGCAGGCGGGCGATGCGCTCTGCGGTGGGCGGGTGGTCGCTGAAGAAGCGCCCGAAGTCGACCTGCCGGCCGTTGAGCGGGTTGACGATGTAGAGCGCCGCCATCTCCGGCCGGGTCTGGGGCATGGGGATCTGGCGCGACGCCCGGTCGAGCTTCTCGAGAGCGCGGGCCAGCGGCTCGCCGTCGCCGATCAGGCGGGCGCCGGAGGCGTCGGCCTGGTATTCGCGGCTGCGGGAGAGGGCGAGCTGCAGCAGGGCCGCCGCCAGCGGGGCGAAGATGATGAGCGCGAGCGACGCGAACGCCCCCTGCTCGCCCTCGCGGCGGTCGCCGCCGGCGAAGATGTCGGCGAACCAGGCCAGGCGGGCCAGCATGGTGATGGCCATCGCCAGGGTGGCGGCGACCGACGAGATCAGGATGTCGCGGTTGCCGACGTGGCTCATCTCGTGGGCCAGCACGCCCCGCAGCTCGTCCCACGAGCAGACCTGCAGGATGCCGGCGGTCACCGCCACCGCTGCGTGCTCGGGGTTGCGGCCCGTGGCGAAGGCGTTGGGCTGCTGCGACGGCGAGATGTGCAGCCGGGGCATGGGCAGGCCGGAGCGGGCGCAGAGGTCGCGCACGATGGCGTAGTACTCGGGCACCTGCGCCTCGGTCACCGGCACGGCCCCGGCGGCCCGCACGGCGATGCGGTCGGAGAACCAGTACGACCCGCCGGTGAGGGCCAGGGCGAGCAGCAGGCCGATCACCAGCCCGGTGCCGCGCCCGATGGCGGCGCCCCCGGCGACGAGCACGGCCCCGAGGGCGCTGAGCAGCACGGCGGTCTTGACGGTGTTCCGGAACATCGTTGCCTCCTCCACCCCAGTGTGGGCCGCCAACCTGAGATGGCGGTGAGGCTCAAGGGCTACGGTCCGGTGCCGATGAACGGGGGCGTGCGGGTACTTCAGCGGGTCGCGTCTGCAGTCGCGGCCGGCGCCGTCGCAGTGACCTGCGTCGGCGCATCGGTGCTCGGCGCGTCGGTGGTCGGCGCGGCTGCGGCGGGCGCTGACCCGGTGACCACGGCGCCCGCCCCCCCGGCGCCCACCCCCGCACCGCCCACGCCCGCACCCGAGATCGCGTCGCCCGGCGCGCCGTCACCGTGGGAGGCGGTGTCGCCCTACTACGAGGTGAGCCCGGCGGGCGTGGTGTGGCCGCTGGGAGGGGCCCCGGCGTTGGGCGACCTGTCGGGCACCAGGCTCGCCGCGCCGGTGATCGGGGTGACCATGACCCCGGACACCGCCGGTTACTGGCTGGTGGCCGCCGACGGCGGCATCTTCAGCTTCGGCGACGCCCGGTTCTTCGGCTCGACCGGCGCGCTGCGCCTGGCTGCGCCGGTGGTCGGGCTGGCGGCCACGCCCGACGGCGGCGGCTACTGGCTCTTCGCCGGCGACGGCGGCATCTTCAGCTTCGGCGACGCCCGGTTCTTCGGCTCGACCGGTGCGATCCACCTGAACCAGCCTGTCGTCGGGCTGGCCCCCACGGCCGATGACGGCGGCTATTGGCTGGTGGCGTCCGACGGCGGCATATTCAGCTTCGGTGACGCCGCCTTCCACGGCTCGACCGGGGCCATGCGTCTCGCACAGCCCATCGTCGGGATGGCGGCCACGCCCGACGGCGGCGGCTACTGGCTCTTCGCCGGCGACGGCG
>DASTHS010000039.1:0-3201 GCA_035718085.1 Acidimicrobiales bacterium
CCCCGGTGAGGCGGCGCGACAGCGACCGGGCCCACCTCCCTGCGGCGCCGAGGCGCAGCTCGGCGCGGGTGGCGGCGTTGAGCGGTCGGGCCAGGTCGGCATCGAGCTCGGCCTGGCGGTCGACGCCGTCGTGGCTGTCGAGCCACCGGGTCCAGGCGTCGTCGAGGCAGACCTCGCCGGCGCCCTCCGCCCGCTCCAGCAGGTCGGCCGGGAAGGCGGCCGGCTCCGACGCCCGAGTGGCCGGGGGAGCCGTGGGGACGGGGCCCCCGGTGGGGCCGGCGGCCTTCCGGGCGCGCGCTGTCGAAGGGTTCGTTGTCCGCCGAGACACGCCGGTGACCGTAGCGGTGGACGCCCGGCGACTGGGCGCGGCCCCCTCGCTGAGCACGTCGAGCTCGACGACGACGCGACGGCTGCGCACGGGCGTCGCGGTGGCCGCGACGGTGCGGCGCCGGGCCGCCGGCTGGGCGCCCACGGGCGCAGGTGTGGCGGCCCGACCGCCGGCGGCGATCTTGGTGGCCGGGGCCTTGGCGCCGGCCGTCTTGGTGCCGGCCGTCTTGGTGCCGGTCGTCTTGGTGCCGGTCGTCTTGGTGCCGGTCGTCGCCTTCTTGGCGGTGGCGGCAGGCGTGGCGGTGGCGGCCCGGGCGCTGGCCGGCTTGGCGCTGGCTGGCTTGGCGCTGGCCGGCTTGCCGGCGGCCTTGGCGGCCCGGGCGGCGGGCGCCCGCTTCGCCACGGCGACCGCTCCGGTCGCCGGCGCAGGCGCCCGGCGGGTGGCCGCCGGGGCGGGGGATGCCTTCCGGGCGGTTGACACCGTCCGGTCGCCGACGCCCCCCCGGGCGGCTCGGCGGGCAGGGGCTCGCTCGACCGACGTCTGAGTCATCGGTCACATGGTTCGCCGGCGCCCCGCCCTTCACCTGCACGCATCGCCGTCCGGCGGCCGGATCCGTGCCCCGGTGGCACCGCCCCCACGCGCCGCCGCCGGCCGCGTGCGCGGCCGGCGGCAGGTCAACGGCGGTAGGAGCGGAGGTGAGGACCTCCTCGGGTCACTCGCCGGGGCGGCGCTTGCGGCGGCGGGTGGCCCGCAGCAGGTCCTTGTTCATCCGGGCGATGCTCTCCATCGGGATCTCCTTGGGGCACGCCGCGGAGCACTCGCCGATGTTGGTGCAGCTGCCGAAGCCGAGGCTGTCTTGGGTCGCCAGCATCGACATGACGCGGGCGTCCCGCTCCGGCTGCCCCTGTGGGAGGTGCCCGAGGTGCGAGATCTTCGCCGAGGTGAACAGCATCGCCGAGGCGTTCGGGCAGGCGGCGACGCAGGCGCCGCAGCCGATGCAGTTGGCCGCCTCGAAGGCGGTGTCGGCGTCGGCCTTGGCCACCGGCAGGTTGTTGGCCTCGGGGGCGTGGCCGGTGGGGGCGGTGATGTAGCCGCCGGCCTGGATGATCTTGTCGAAGGCGCTCCGGTCGACGACCAGGTCCCTGATGACGGGGAACGGCTGGGCGCGCCACGGCTCGATCCAGAGCGTCTCGCCGTCACGGAAGTGGCGCATGTGCAGCTGGCAGACCGTCGTCGCCCGCTGCGGGCCGTGGGCGATGCCGTTGACCATCATCCCGCACGACCCGCAGATGCCCTCACGGCAGTCGTGCTCGAAGGCGATCGGCTCGTCACCGGCCTTGATCAGCCGCTCGTTGACCACGTCGAGCATCTCGAGGAACGACATGTCGGTGCTGATGCCGGGGGCGTCGATGTCGACCATGCGCCCTTCGGCGCTGGGGCCGGCCTGACGCCAGACCTTGAGCTTCAGGTTGATCGTGCCCTCAGATTGGGGCGTCGAGTCGCGACCGCTGGAAAGGGGGTTCTCGATGACCGTCACGTGCGCGCCTCCTTCCTACTTGTACGAGCGCTGGCTCAGGTGGACGTACTCGAAGTCCAGTGGCTCCTTGTGGAGCACCGGGGTGGGCAGCGGGCCGCCGTCGGCGGGGTCGATGGAGTCGGTGGGGCCGCCCCACTGCCAGGCGCCGACGTAGGCGAAGCGCTCGTCGTCGCGCAGCGCCTCGCCCTCGGGTGTCTGGCTCTCCTCGCGGAAGTGGCCGCCGCAGCTCTCCTCGCGGTGCAGGGCGTCGGTGGCCATCAGCTCGGCCATCTCGAGGAAGTCGCTGACCCGCTGGGCCTTCTCCAGGCTCTGGTTGAGCTCGGCTCCCTGTCCCGGCACGTTGACGTTCTTCCAGAAGTCCTCCCGCAGGGCGGGGAGGGCGTCGAGCAGCTTCTTCAGGCCGTTCTCGTTGCGGGCCATGCCGCAGTAGTCCCAGACCATGAGGCCCATCTCCCGCCAGAACTCGTCCGGCGTCTTGGTGCCCTTGATCGACAGCAGGCGCTCGCCGCGCGCCGTGACTTCCGCCTCGCTGGCCTTGAACTGCGGGTGCTCGACGGTGACCGGCTCCAGCTTCTCGGTGGCGATGTAGTTCGGCAGCGTGTAGGGCAGCACGAAGTAGCCGTCGGCCAGGCCCTGCATCAGGGCCGAGGCGCCCAGGCGGTTGGCGCCGTGGTCGGAGAAGTTGGCCTCGCCGATCACGAACAGGCCGGGGATGTTCGACATCAGGTTGTAGTCGACCCAGAGGCCGCCCATCGTGTAGTGGATGGCCGGGTAGATGCGCATCGGGACCTTGTAGGGGTCCTCGTCGGTGATGCGCTGGTACATGTCGAAGAGGTTGCCGTAGCGCTCCTTGATGACCGGCAGGCCCAGCCGGGAGATCGCCTCGGCGAAGTCGAGGTACACGGCGCGGCCGGAGGTGCCGACGCCGCGGCCCTCGTCGCACACGTTCTTGGCCTGGCGCGAGGCGATGTCGCGGGGCACCAGGTTGCCGAACGAGGGGTAGAGCCGCTCGAGGTAGTAGTCGCGCTCGGCCTCGGGGATCGCGCCGGGGGGACGGGTGTCGCCCTTCTTCACGGGCACCCAGACGCGGCCGTCGTTGCGGAGCGACTCGGACATCAGCGTGAGCTTCGACTGGTGCTCGCCGGTGACCGGGATGCAGGTCGGGTGGATCTGGGTGAAGCACGGGTTGCCGAAGTAGGCGCCCTTGCGGTGCGAGCGCCAGGTGGCGGTGGTGTTGCAGCCCATCGCGTTGGTCGACAGGAAGTAGACGTTCCCGTAGCCACCGGAGGCCAGCACGACGGCGTCGGCCAGGTGCGTCTCGATCTCGCCGGTCATC
>DASTHS010000040.1:0-15227 GCA_035718085.1 Acidimicrobiales bacterium
CACGCCGAGGTAGGTGCACATGGTCTTCTCGGCGTCGGGGGTCACCATGACCATGCAGCGGCCGGTGCCCGCCCTGCCCTCGCCGACGGGGCCCGGGGGCACGTCGAAGCTGACGCCCGCGGCGCGGATGTCGGATGCGAACACGCTGCCGAAGCGATCGTCGGCGACCTTGCCCACGAAGGCGGTGGCCGTGCCGAGGGCGGCCAGGCCGACGGCGGTGTTGGCCGCCGAGCCTCCCGACACCGCGGTCGGCTCGGCGAAGCGGTCGTTGATCTCGGTGGCCGTGGCGTCGTCGACCAGGGTCATCGTGCCCTTGTCGAGGCCGAGGCCGGCCACCACCTCATCGGCGACCGGGCTGAGCACGTCGACGATGGCGTGGCCGACCGTCACCACCTGGGGGGCTCTGGGCACCCGGGGAACGGTAGGGCGTGGCCGGGCCCGCCGGCCAGGCGATCCCCAGTCCCCGGCCCACTGCGCAAGGGAGCAATAGGGTGGCCCGTCGTGAGCGGAACCGAGAGCACCAGCGCGGGCGACCACCGCCTGCCCCGCACCGTCGTCCCCGAGCGCTACCACCTCGAGCTCGAGCCCGACCTCGACGCCGCCAGCTTCCGCGGCCACGTCGAGATCGACGTGGTCGTCGCCGAGCCGACGCCCACGGTGGTGTGCAACGCGGCCGAGCTGGCGATCGGTCGGGTCACCGCCACCCTGGCCGACGGCAGCGATCTCGTCGCGACCGTCGAGGTGGATGCGGATGCCGAGCGGCTCACCGCCAGCTTCGCCGAGCCGCTGCCGGCCGGCCCGGCCCGCCTGACCATCGACTTCGACGGGGTCCTCAACGACCGCCTCCACGGCTTCTACCGCTCCACCTCCACCGCCGACGACGGCACCACCCGGACCGTGGCGACGACCCAGTTCGAGCCCACCGACGCACGGCGGGCGTTCCCGTGCTGGGACGAGCCCGACCTCAAGGCCACCTTCGGGGTGACGCTCGTGGTGCCCGACGGGCTCACGGCCCTGTCGAACGCCGCAGAGGTCGAGCGCACCGCCGCCCCGGGAGGGCGCACCCGGGTGCGCTTCGCCGAGACCATGGTCATGTCGACCTACCTCGTGGCGTTCGTGGTCGGCGAGTTCGACGCCACGCCCGCGGTCGACGTCCGGGGGGTGCCCCTGCGCATCGTCGCCCCGCCCGGGCGACTGCACCTGGCCTCCTTCGCGGCCGAGGCGGCCGAGTTCTCGCTCACGTTCCTCGCCGACTGGTTCGGCCTCCCGTACCCGGCCGACAAGCTCGACCACATCGCCATCCCCGACTTCGCCGCCGGGGCCATGGAGAACCTGGGCCTGGTCACCTACCGCGAGTCGTCGCTGCTGCTCGACCGCGACGAGGCCAGCCGGCTGGAGCTCGAACGGGTGGCCACCGTCGTGGCCCACGAGACGGCCCACATGTGGTTCGGCGACCTGGTGACCATGAAGTGGTGGAACGGCATCTGGCTCAACGAGGCCTTCGCCACCTTCATGGAGCTCACCACCAACCACGCCTGGCACCCCGAGTGGGACGTCTGGACCGCCTTCGGCGCCGGGAAGGCGGCGGCGATGGCCCTCGACGCCCAGCGCAGCACCCGGCCCGTCGAGTTCGCCGTGGGCGACCCTGCCGACGCCGAGGCCATGTTCGACCTGCTCACCTACCAGAAGGGCGGGGCGGTGCTGCGGATGCTGGAGCTGCACATCGGCCCTGAGGTGTTCCGCGCCGGCATCGGGCGGTACCTGGCCCGCCACGCCCACGCCAACACCGAGACCAGCGACCTCTGGGACGCCCTGGAGGCGGCGTCGGGCGCGCCGGTGCGCTCGATCATGGAGTCGTGGATCTTCCAGGGCGGCCACCCCGTCGTCGACGTCGCCCTCGACGGCACCACGCTCACCCTCACCCAGCGCCGGTTCACCTTCGACGGTCGCGACGACGGGGAACGCTGGGTCGTGCCCGTGGGGCTGCGGGCATCGGTCGACGGCAAGGTGGTCAGCGAACAACTGCTCCTCGACGGCGCGTCGAGCGCCGTCGACCTGGGCGGCCCCGTCGACTGGGTCGTGGTCAACGAGGGCGGTGCCGGCTTCTACCGGGTCCACTACAGCAGCGAGCTGCTCGACCGGCTGCTCACGGCCGATCTGGCGCACTTGGCCCCCCTCGAGCGCATGGGCCTGCTGAACGACACCTGGGCCAACGTGCTCGCCGGCACCGCCGACCTCGCCGACTGGGCCCGCCTGGTCGCCGCCCTCGGCGCCGAGGAGGTCGACCCCGACGTGTGGGGGGCGGCGCTCGGCCCGCTGCGGCTGCTGGAGGTGGCGGCGGCGCCCGCCGACCGGCCGGCCGTGGCGGCCTTCGCCAGGCGCGTCGCCGGCCCGGCGATGGGCCGCCTCGGCTGGCAGGCGGCCGACGGGGAGTCGCACCGCACGGCCATCACCAGGTCGCGCCTGATCTCCGCGCTCGGCACCGTCGGCGCCGATGCCGAGGTCCGGGCCGAGGCCGCCCGGCGCTTCGCCGGCGGCGACGCCGACCTGGCACCCGACCTGCGCACCGCGGTGGCCAACGTCGTCGCCGCGTCGGGCGGGGCAGCCGGGTGGCGGGAGCTGCGCCGGCGCTACCTCGAGACCACCAACCCCCAAGAGCGCGATCGCAACCTCTACGCCCTGGCGTCGGCCGGCGACCGTGACCTGCTCGTCGAGACCCTGGACTTCTCCAGCAGCGAGGAGGTCCGCAACCAGAACGGGGGGTTCGTCGTCGGCCTGGTGCTGGCGAACCCGTCGGCCGGCGAGCCGGCGTGGACGTGGGTGGAGCGGCACTGGCCGCTGCTGGTGGAGCGGTACCGGGCCGCCCTGCTCAGCCGCCTCCTCGAGGGCATCTCCGGGCTGCTCGAGCCGGGCCTCCCCGATCGGGTCCGGGCCTTCCTGGAGGCGGCGGACGTGCCCCTGGCCCCCCAGCGGGTCGCCCAGCTCGTCGAGCGCCTCGACGTGAACGACCGGTTCGCCAGGACCTGGCGCGACCGGCTGGTGGAGGCGCTGGCCTGACCGCCCGACTGCACCTTCCCGGACCTCCCAGCTGGCTCGCCGACCCCGGACCCGACGTCGAGGTCGTCGCCGGCGGTGCGCCGGTCCGTGGGCGGCCCACGACCGCCCTCGCGGGTGGTGGGCTGCTCCCCCGCCGCCGCGTGCACGCCGCCGGGTTCGACGACCCGGCGGTGTTCTCCGTCGACGACCGCTCGGTGCAGGTGCACTGGCGGGGGTCGGTGCCGGGCCCGCTGGTCGTGGAGGCGGTCGACGGCCCCGAGGGCGCCCCTGTCGCCTGCACCTCGGTCGACGCCGCACCGGCGGGCTCCGCGGCCACCGCGGGGCGCAGCCGGCAGCTCTCGAGGCTGGCGTGCGGGCCGGGCGCCGCCGTCGTCGACGGGCTGCGGCCCGCCCGCACCTACGACCTCTGGGTGCGCTCGGGGTCGGGCCGCCACCACCTCGGCGCCGTCGAGACGCTGCCGCGCCCGCCCGGCGAGTTGTTGGGCGCGTTCGCCACGGTCACCGACCTCCACGTCGGCGAGCGCCGCTTCGGCGCGTTCGTGCGCTTCGAGGACGCCGGCTACAGCGTGCGGGCCCTCGAGTCGGCCGTCACCGAGGCCCACGCATGGGGGGCCACCCACCTCGTCGCCAAGGGCGACCTCACCAGGAACTCTGCGCCGGTGGAGTTCGCCCTCGCCGGCCAGGTGTTGGCGGGCGGCGGCATGCCGGTCGACGCCGTGCTCGGCAACCACGACCAGCGACGCCGACGCCCAGGGGCCTGGCAGGCAGCGGCCGCTGCCGGCGTCGACCTGGGCACCGGCGTCCGGGTGCGCGACCTCCACGGGCTTCGCCTCGTGCTGGTGACCACCACGGGCGACCACGGAGGGCACCTGCCGCCCGCGACCGTCGCCGCCGCCGCGGAGGCCGCTGCCACCGAGGCGATCTGCGCCGTCGTCGTGCACCACCCCCCGGCCACCACGGCGATCCCGCTGCGCTACCCCCCCGGCATCGACCGGGCCACGTCGGCTGCCCTGCTGCGGCAACTGCGGGCGGCCAACCCGAGGGCGGTGGTGCTGGCCGGCCACACCCACCGGCACCGCCTGCGGTGGGCCCACGGCGTGCTGTGCGTCGAGACGGGTTCGACCAAGGACTACCCGGGGGCCTGGACGGGCTACCGGGTCTACGAGGGCGGGATCGTGCAGACGACCCGGCGCACGGCGTCGCCCCGGGTGACGGCCTTCAGCGAGGCGACCCGGCTGGCCCTGCACGGCCAGTGGGGCCGGTGGTCGCCGGGGCTGCTCGCCGACCGGACCTTCACCCTCACCTGGCCGTGACCCCGGGGCCGGCCTCGGTCGGCAGGCCGGCCGCCGCCCAGGCCCGGTAGCCCCCTTCGAGGTCGGTCGCGCCCCCCAGGCCCAGCAGCTGCAGCGACGCCGCCGCCAGGCTGGAGGCGTAGCCCTCGTTGCACACGACGACGACCGGCACCGACCGCAGCGCATCGGTCACCCGAGGCAGACGGTGGGGGCAGGCGGGGTCGAGGCGCCACTCGAGCACGTTCCGGTCGACGATCCATGCCCCGGGGATGACGCCCTCGGCCGCGCGGTCGGGCTCCGGGCGGATGTCGACCAGCACCCCGCCGCCGGCCGCGGCGGCCGCCGCCCGTTCCGGGTCGACCCGCCGCAGCCCGGCGCGCGCCGCGGCCAGCAGCTCGTCGACGGTCAGGTGCCCGCTCACGGCTCGCCCAGCCGGTCGATGCGGGCCTGCACGGCGGCCAGCCGCGCCTGGGCCGCGGCGTGGAGCCGCTGCGCCCGCTCGTAGAGGTCGGCGGCCGCCTCGATGCCGATCGCGCCGGTGGCGAGCTGCTCGGTGACCGCCTCGAGCTCGTCGACGAGCTCCTCGAAGCTGCGGCCGGCGAGCTCGTCGGCGGCTGCGGGGTCGGGCCCGAGGGCGTCCCCGCCGGAGGGGGTCATCGCACGACCGCCGTGAACGCGCCCTCGGCCACCTCGACCCCGACGACGTCGCCGGGTGCGACCGCAGCCGCGGCCCGCACGACCGTGCCGTCGCCGGCGCGCACCACGGCGTAGCCGCGTTCGAGCACCCGGGCGGGGGCGAGGGCCTCGAGGTGCCTGGCGTCGGCGTCGAGGCGGCCGCCGGCCCGGGCCAGGCGCTCCCACACCGGGCGGCGCCACTCGAGGCCGGCGAGGCGGCGGCGCCCGTCGCCCACCCGCCGGCGGGGGTCGGCGAAGGCCAGCCGGTCACCGGCACGCTCGAGACGGGCGGCGGCCCGGGCCGCGCCGGCGGCCAGGGCCCCGGCCGGGTTGGCGGCGTCGTGGCGGCGGCCGGCCCGCTCGCAGCGGCCGGCCGCAGCAGCGCGGGCGGCGGCCAGGGCACTGTCGCAGCGGGCGGTGAGGGCGCCACGGTCGGGCACCACCGTGGCCGCGGCGATCGACGGGGTGCCGCAGCGCAGGTCGGCGACCTCGTCGCAGAGGGGGCGGTCGCCGTCGTGGCCGATGGCCGACACCACCGGCACCGGTGACGCGGCGACGGCCCGGCACACCTCCTCGCTGCTCCAGGGCAGCAGAGCCGTGCTGTCGCCGCCCCCACGGGCGAGGATCACCACCTCGACGCCGGCGGTGCCGGCCACCCGGGCGAGCGCCTCGCAGATGCCGTTGGCGGCGGCCGACCCGCTGACCGGGGTGGTGGCCACGACCAGGGGGTAGCCGGGGAAGCGGGCGGCCACCACCGCCTCGATGTCGCGGATCACCGCCGCCTCGGCGCCGCAGACCACCCCAACCCGGGCCGGCAGCAACGGGATGGGGCGCCTCGGCCGGGTGAGCAGCCCGTCGGCCGCGAGGGACGCCCGGGCCTCGGCGATCATGGCGGCCACCGCACCGGCGCCGACGGGGACGACGTCGTCGGCGACCAGCAGCAGCTGGCCGCGACCGTTGTCCCACTGCAGCGATCCGGTGACCTCGACCCGTTCGCCGTGGACGACCCGCACGCGGCCGGCGGCACGGGGCACACGGACGCTCACCTGCGCCGCCCGGTCGCGGAGGGTGAACCAGCCGGCGAAGGGGCGCCCGCCGGTCAGGTGCACCTCGCCTTCGACCACCACCCGGCCGATGCCTCCGAGCGCCTTGGCCACCTCCCCCGACAGGCGGATGAGCGTGACCCGTCTGGGCCCCCGGCTGGGGGGGTCGTCGAAGAGCGGCATCGTCACGGACGGGCACGGTACATTGAGACCGGTTGCAGCCAGGTCGTTCCCGGGAGGCCGGGACCGAGGTGACCGCCTCGGAAGGGTTCGCTGCGGCCGCCGCGGAGCCACCGGCGTTCGGACCGGTGCCCCCACGGCCCGCCGACGGCGGGCCGTGCCCCCGAAACCTCCAGGAGCAACCAGTGTCGATCGCCGAAGAGGCCGCCCCCCCGGCAGCCGCCCACCCGAGCTTCGCGGAGCTCGGTCTGCCCGCCGCGCTCGTCGAGGTGCTCGCATCTCAGGGCATCGTCGAGGCGTTCCCCATCCAGGCGCTGACCATCGCGGATGCCACCGCCGGGCGCGACGTGTGCGGCAAGGCCAAGACGGGGTCGGGCAAGACCCTCGCCTTCGGGCTGCCGACCCTGGCCCGGCTGCAGGCGAGCCCGGTCGACCGCCGGGCCGGACGGCCGCGGGCGCTGGTGCTGGTGCCCACCCGCGAGCTGGCCAAGCAGGTCGCCGACGTCGTCGAGCCGCTGGCGGAGGCCGTGGGGCTGCACCTGGTCGCGTGCTACGGCGGGACCGGCATGGACACCCAGATCGCCGCCCTCCGCGACGGGGTCGACGTGGTGGTCGCCACCCCCGGGCGGCTCATCGACCTCCGCCAGCGCGGCGACGTCGCCCTCGACGGCATCGAGGTGCTGGTCATCGACGAGGCCGACCGCATGGCCGACATGGGCTTCACCCCCCAGGTCGAGTGGTTGCTGCGCCACGTCACGGGCCGCCACCAGACGATGCTGTTCTCCGCCACCCTCGACGGCGACGTCGACCGCCTGGTGCGCCACGAGATGACCGACCCGGTGCGCCACGAGGTCGTCTCCGAGCAGACGACGGTGTCGGCCATGGCGCACCTGTTCCTCAAGGTCCACGAGATGGACAAGGTCCGCGTCGCCGCCGCCATCGGCAGGGGCGCCACCCGCACGATCATCTTCTCCCGCACCAAGCGGGGCGCCGACCGCCTCACCGAGGCGCTCCGCAAGGAGGGGGTCGAGGCGCGAGCGATCCACGGCGACCTGCGCCAGCAGCTGCGGGAGCGGGCCCTCCGCCAGTTCGCCGCCGGGGAGCTGCCGGTGCTGGTGGCCACCGACGTGGCCGCCCGTGGCATCGACGTCGACGGGATCGACGTGGTGGTGCACTACGACCCGCCGGAAGACCACAAGTCCTACCTGCACCGCAGCGGCCGCACGGCCCGAGCCGGCCGGGCCGGCGTGGCCGTCACCCTGACGCTCTGGAACGAGGAGCTCGAGGTGCAGCGCCTCCAGAAGCGCCTCGGCCTGCAAGAGCCGCTCTTCGAGGTGTTCTCCAACGACGAGCGCCTCGCCGACCTGGCCGCCTGGGCGGAGGCAACCGGGGTTCGCGCACCGGAGGCCTAGCCTCCCCGGCCGTGCACCTCGCGGCCCGGCTGCTCCTCGTCGGCGGGGGGGCGGCGATCATCGCGCTCACGCTGCTGTCGACCATCCGCAGCACCATCCTGCCGCGCGGGGTGAGCGACTGGTTGACCCGGTGGGTCGCCCGGTCGGTGCGCACCGGCTTCCGGGCCGCCGCCTCCCGCCGCGACACCTTCGAGGGCCGCGACCGGGTGATGGCGATGTTCGGGCCGGTGCAGCTGATGACGCTGCTCACCGTCTGGCTGGGCCTCATCCTCGGCGCCTACACCATGGTCTACCTGGGGTTGGTCACGTCCTCGCCGCTGCGGGCCCTCGAGCTGTCGGGTTCGTCGCTCACCACGCTCGGCACCTCGAGCACGCCCCAGGGCGCCGGCTCGCTGCTCACCTACACCGAGGCGGGGCTCGGGCTGCTGGTCATCACCCTGTTGATCACCTACCTGCCGAGCATCTACCAGTCGTTCAGCCGGCGCGAGAACGGTGTCGGCCTGCTGGCCGTGCGGGCCGGCAGCCCGCCCACCGCCACCGAGATGCTGATCAGGTTCCACCGCATCAACGAGCCGGGCAGCCGCTTCAAGGAGCTGTGGCAGAGCTGGGAGTCGTGGTTCACCGATGTCGAGGAGACCCACTCGACGTTCCCGATCCTCGCCTACTTCCGTTCGCCCAAGCCCCAGCAGTCGTGGGTCACCGCAGCCGGCACCGTGCTCGACACCGCCGCGATGTGGGTCTCGGCGGTGCCCCACGACAACGACCCCGACGCCCAGCTGACCCTGCGCGCCGGGTTCCTGTGCCTGCGCCGGATCGCCGAGGTGTTCGGCATCGCCTTCGACCCCGACCCGGCCCCTGACGACCCGGTCAGCGTCAGCCGCTCGGAGTTCGACGAGGCGCTCACCGAGCTGGAGCGGGCCGGCATCACCATCACCGAGCGGGACGCCGCCTGGCAGGCGTGGCGGGGGTGGCGGGTGAACTACGACACGGTGCTGTTGGAGCTGGCCCGGCTGGTCGAGGCGCCGCTGGCGCCGTGGACGTCCGACCGCAGCCCCGTCGGCGGCCGGCAGCGCCGGGCCGACATCCGACGTCCCGTCGGCACCGCGGGGTCGCGGCGGGGCGGCCGCCGAGGCCTCCGGCGGCTCAGCGGTGACGGAAGATGAGGCGCACTGCGGCGATGCAGGCGACGATGAGGGCGACCGCCAGCAGCAGCCCCCAGAGGTCGGCGCCGTCTTGGTGGGCGCCGGGCACCGTCGAGGGCGGGCTGGGCGGGCCGGTCGTGGTGGTCACCGTCTCCACCGCCGGAGTCTGCCCCACCGGGGGCCGGTAGCCTCAGGCGGTGTCGGATGCATGGGTGATCGAGCCGTCCGGGCCGCTGCGGGGCGAGGTGGCCGTGCGAGGGTCGAAGAACGCGGTGACCAAGCACATGGTGGCCGCCCTCCTCGGCCGGGGCCCGAGCACGATCACCAACGTCCCCGACGTCGGTGACGTGGCGATCACCGCCTCGATCCTCGAAGCGGTCGGCGCCGCCGTCGAGCGGCGGGAGGGCACCTTGGTGGTCACGCCCCCCGACGAGGTGACCCCGGAGGTGCCGCTCAGCTTCAGCGGCCTGAACCGCATCCCGGTGCTGCTGCTCGGCCCGCTGCTGCACCTGGCCGGCGAGGCGTTCGTGCCCCTCGTCGGCGGCGACCGCATCGGCCGACGCCCCGTCGACTTCCACGTCGAGGCGTTGCGCGCCTTCGGGGCCGAGGTGGAGGTCACCGACGCCGGCATCAGGGCCCGCTGCGCCCGGCTGCGCGGCGCCATCGTGTCGCTGCCGTTCCCCAGCGTGGGGGCCACCGAGTCGGCCCTGCTCACCGGCGCGCTGGCGGAGGGCAAGACCGTGATCCGCAACGCCGCCACCGAGCCGGAGGTGCTCGAGCTGGCCCTGTTCCTCCAGCGCATGGGCGCCCGGGTCGAGCTTGCCCCCGAGCGGCGCATCGTCATCGAGGGGGTCCCGGCCCTGCGCGGCGCCACCACCCGGCTGCGGGGCGACCGCAACGAGGCGTTCTCCTACCTCGTCGCCGGGCTGCTCACCGGCGGGGCGGTGCGGGTGGTCGGCTGCGAGCAGGACCGGCTGGTCACCGCCATCACCACGCTGCTGCGCATGGGCGCCCAGGTCCGCGTCGACGAGGCGGGGCTGACGGCCTCGGCGCCCGAGGGGCTGCGCGCCGCGGCGGTGCAGACCGACGTGCACCCCGGGTTCATGACCGACTGGCAGACCCCGCTCATGGTGCTGTTCACCCAGGCCGAGGGCATGTCGGTGCTGCACGAGACCGTCTACGAGGACCGGTTCGTCTACGTGCCCGCCCTCCAGGCCATGGGCGGCGAGATCGAGCTGTTCTCCACCTGCCTGGGCGGCACCGCGTGCCGCTTCCACGACACCTCGAACCTGCACTCGGCGGTGGTGCGCGGCCGGTCGAAGCTGCGGGGGGCGGTGGTCGACATCCCCGACGTGCGCGCCGGCTTCTCGTCGGTCATCGCCGCCGCCGCCGCCGAGGGCCGCTCCGTGCTGCGCGGCGTGCACCACCTCGAACGCGGCTACCACCAACCGGCCGAGCAGCTCCGCTCGCTGGGCATGGACCTCACCACGACCTGAGCACCGGCTGGGGGCGCACGGCGGCGACTCCCCCGCCCCGGCCCCGTCAGCCGGCGGCGCACTCCTCGGCCTCGATGGCCGCCACCTGCTCGAGGCGGGCGGTGTGGCGGCCGCCGTCGAAGGGGGTGGCCACGAAGATGTCGACGAAGGTCAACGCCAGCTCCTCGGCGGTGACCCGTGCCCCGATCGACATGACGTTGGCGTCGTTGTGCTCCCGGGCCAGGCGGGCGGTGTACTCGTTGTGCACCAGCGCGGCGCGCACGCCGTGCACCTTGTTGGCGGCGATCTGCTCGCCCTGGCCGCTGCCGCCCACCACCACACCCAGATCGGCCTCCCCGGCCACCACCGCCCGCCCGCAGCCGGCGCAGAACGGCGGGTAGTCGACCGGGTCGGTCGAGTCGGTGCCGAGGTCGATCACCTCGTGGCCGCCGGCCCGCAGGTGGGCGGCGATGGCCTGCTTCAGGGTGAACCCGGCGTGGTCGGAGGCGACGGCGATCCGCATGGCCCCGATCCTGCCCCACGGGGGGCCGGCCGCAGAGATCCCCGCCATCGCCGCAATCCACGCAGCGTCGTCCGAACCGCCCAGTGGCGGACAACTACCATCCGCGACGTGGGTGTGGTCGACCGGATCGTGGAGCACGCCGAACGGTTGACCGCCACCGAGCGTCGGATCACCGAGCTGCTCGCCGCCGAGCCCCAGGCCATCGCCTTCGGGACCGTGGCGCAGGTCGCCGGGCGGGCGTCGACCAGCGGGCCGTCGGTGGTGCGCCTGGCGGTCAAGCTGGGCTACTCGGGGTTCGTGGGCCTGCAGGCCGCCGTGCAGGAGGAGCTGGCCAGCCAGCTCGGGCCGGCGCACCAACGCAGGGACACCGACGAGCCCACCGATCTGCGCAGCAGGGCCCAGCGTCGGGAGATGGGCAACGTGGCAGCCACCCTCGACGCCGTGCCCGAGGCCACCCTCGACCACGTCGTGCGCCGGGTGGCCGACCGTGACCGGCGCGTCTGGGTGATCGGGGGGGAGGTCACCGGCCCGGTGGCCTCGTCGCTCGCCGGGCAGCTGGCCAGCCTGCGCGACGGCGTGGCCCTGATCGGCGGATCACCTGCCGCCATCGGCCGGGCGCTCGCCGGCATGGGCCGCGGCGACGTGCTGGTGGCCATCGACGTGCGCCGCTACGAGCACACCGTGGTCGACACCGTGCGCATCGCCGTGCGCCGGGGCGCCGACGTCGTCGCCATCACCGACGGGCCGCTCTCCCCGCTCGCCACCCCGCCCGCCTGCCCGCTGTTCGTGGCCGCGTCGGGGGTCGGGCCGTTCGACTCGATGACGGGGGCGTTGGCGTTGGCGAACCTCATCGCCTCGGCGACCGCCGGCCGGTTGCAGGCGGTGGCGACGCGCCGCTTCGAGGCGGTCGAGGACGCCTGGGGGGCACTCGACGCCATCGTCGGCGCACCGACGGCACCGCCTGGTGACGCCGACCCGATCGACATCGAGCGGCTGGCGTCGACCGACCCGGCCGCGGTCGGCTGACCGCTCCCCCGGCGAGCCTGGCCGGTCACCCCGGGCGGTACTCGTAGACCTGCGTGGCGGTGGCGCACTGCCCCGGTGGCACCACCTCCACCCGGAGCCGCCCGGTCGCCGGGTCGACGTCGACCCCCTCGGGCTCGTAGGCGCCCACGCACAGGCTGGCGGCGGGCACGGGTCCGAGCAACGTGACCGTGGCCGGCGTGGCGGGCGGCACGGCGCCGGTCGCCGCCGGGATCGACGCGGTGAGGGGCCGGGCGAGGCGCACGCGCAGCACCTGGTCGGGCACGGGCCACAGGTCGGTGCCCGGGTCGGCGGTGGCGCACACCAGGGTGACGGCATCGACGAAGGCGCATCCCTGCACGTCGCGCGCCGGCCGGTCGAGGGCGACGGTGCCGACGAGGGGCAGCGACGACGACGCCGGCGCAGCCACGCCCGGGGTGGGGAACACGAGGAACCGCCGCTCCACCTGCCACTCGCCCGACACCGTGAGCCGCCCGTCGGGGCTGACGGCGGCGAAGGAGTTGTTCGCCTCCTCTGAGGGTGCGAGGGGGTGGACGGCTTCGACCACCTGCCCGTCGGGCCCGGTGGAGCGGAACACCTTGGCGTCGGGTCGCCCTTGGAAGGCGTCGACGACCCACCCCCGCCAACCTCCGGGGTCGCCGACGTGGTCCCAGCCCTGGGCCCGCAGCGTCGGGGTCACGTCGAGGGTGCCGCGGTAGACGACCGCGGTGGTGCCGTCGGCCCGGCCGACGGTGGCGAGCCCCTGGTCGGACACCGGTCCGAACACGTCGGCCCGGCCGACCAGCCGGTAGGGCCCCAGGGTGGTCGCCACACCGACGGGCACCGGGTCGGGGGTGGCCGGCGCCTCGCCCGGGAGGGTCGAGGGAGGCACCGAGGTGGGCAGGTCGAGCGTAGGTGCCGTCGCCTCGGGGGCGGCGGGCGCCCCGCCGGCCCGGTGGGCGCCGGGATCGGCTCGGGGGTCGGCGGGTGCGGCGGTGCCGCAGGCGGCGACGGCCAGCTCGCCGACGACCAGGAGGTAGGCGAGGCGGCGGCGGCGCCCGGTCAGCGCCGGCCCCGGGCGGCGCGGATGGCCAGGGCGGCCACGACGGCCGTCTCGGCGGCGTCACGCCCGGGCGCGGACCGCGCCTCGTCGGCCGTGCCGGCGTGGGGCCCCCCGGCGGGGGCGGCGACCGCTGGCGGCAGGCCGGCCACGGCGGCCAGGCCTGCCGTGGCGGCCAGGCCGGCGGAGGCGAGCACGGCAGCGGCCCGGACCGCCGGGCCGGCGGGTGCGGCGGCCCAGCGGGCGACGGCGTCGGCGGGATCGCCGCCCGCCCGGGCCGCCTCGACGGCCAGGTCGCGGCGCAGGTCGTCGAGGTCGTCGCCGAGCGCCCGCACCTGCCAGGTGGTGAACCGACCGGCCGGGCGGTCGGCGATGGTGGCGAGGAGGGCGCGCAGGGCGACGACCACGGCCGCGGCGTCGACCGCCCCCAGCGCAGCGGCCGCCGACTCGACGCCGCACCCGGCGCCGGCGGCCACGGCCCCGACCATGGCGGCTGCGGCGGCGGCCTCGACGGCCTCCACCGCAGCGTCGACGGCCCGGGCGCCGGTGCGCCCACCGGCTGCGGCGGCGCGCACGGCCAGCGGGCGGTCGCGCGCCACCAGCGGCGAGGGGGCCGGCGCCCCGCCGGCGCGCAGGTAGGCACGGGCGAGGCCGGTCACGGCGGCGACCACCCGCCGGTGCATGGCCGCCTCGGTGTCGGCGTCGAGGCCGTCGGCGGCCTCGAGCGCGCTCAGGGCGGCGCCCGCGCCGGTGACGGTGCGCGCCGCCCACCAGGCGGCGGCCACGTCCGCTCCGTCGCAGCCGAGCTCGGCAGCCGTCTCGTGGGCCCACACCGGGCCGGCGGCGTCGACCAGGTCGCCGGCGACGTCGGTGGCCGCCATCTGCCGGTAGAGGCGGTGCCGGTCGACGAGGTCGGCGGCGACCTCGCGGATCGGGGCGGGGAAGTACGGCACCACGGCGTCGGCGAAGAGCGGGTCGTCGAGCACCGGCGACACCACCAGGGCGCGCACCAGGTCGGACTTGGCGAACGCCAGGAGGCCGGCGAGCTCGGGCCGGCTGAGGCCGGCGCCGGCCCGGCGACGGGCGGCGAGCTCGTCGTCGCTCGGCAGCGCCTCCACCACCCGGTCGACCAGGCCGACGTCCTCGAGGTGCTCGAGGAGGGCGACGTAGGCGTCCAGCCGGGCGGCGCTCTCGGGCACCGAGCGGTCGAGGGCGGCCACGCTGTGGTCGACCTGGCGGATCACCTCGGTGGCCACCTCGTCGGTCGACGCGGCCAGCAGCCGGTCACGGTCGCCGGGGCCCAGCCGGCCGGCCTCGGCGGCGACGCCCAGCATGATCTTGAGGTTGACCTCCCGGTCGGAGGTGGCGACCCCGGCGGCGTTGTCGATGAAGTCGGCGTTCACCCGCCCACCCCGGCGCGAGTAGCGGATGCGCGCCCGCTGGGTGATCCCCAGGTTGCCGCCCTCGGCGATGACGCGGGCCCGCACCCGGTCGGCGGCGATCCGCACGGCGTCGTTGGCGTGGTCACCGACCTCGGCGTCGGCCTCCCCCGCGTCCTTGATGAAGGTGCCGATGCCCCCGAACCACAGCAGGTCGACCGGCGCGGCGAGGATCGCCGCCACCACCGCGGGCGGTGGCAGCTCGGCGTCGGTGACCCCCAGGGCGGCGCGCGCCTCGGGGGGCAGCGCGATCGAGCGGGCGGTGCGCGACCAGACGCCACCGCCCGGCGAGATGGCGGCGCGGTCGTAGTCGTCCCAGCTGGAGCGGCCGCGCCCGGCCAGGGCCGCCCTCGCCGCGTAGGAGGCCTCCGGGTCGGGGTGCGGGTCGAGGAACACGTGGCGGTGGTCGAACGCGGCGACGAGCTGGATCGCCCGCGACTGCAGCATGCCGTTGCCGAAGACGTCGCCCGACATGTCGCCGACACCCACCACCCGCACCGGTTCGCGCTGCACGTCGATGCCGAGCTGACGGAAGTGGCGGCGCACTGCCACCCAGGCGCCACGAGCGGTGATGCCCATGGCCTTGTGGTCGTAGCCGCGCGACCCCCCCGACGCGAAAGCGTCACCGAGCCAGAACCCCCGCGCCTGGCTGATGGCGTTGGCGGTGTCGGAGAACGTCGCCGTCCCCTTGTCGGCAGCGACGACGAGGTAAGTGTCATCGCCGTCGGTCGCCACCACACCGGCGGGGTGCACGACTGCGGCGCCGGCGATGTCGTCGGTGACTTCGAGGAGGGCGGTGATGTAGCGGGTGTACGAGGCGAGGACGTCGTCCGGCCGAGGGGTGTCGGTGCCTCGCACCACGAAGCCGCCCTTCGCACCCGTCGGCACGATGATGGCGTTCTTCTT
>DASTHS010000041.1:0-2549 GCA_035718085.1 Acidimicrobiales bacterium
CGGCCGGGTGGCCGCCGGCCTGGCCGAGGCGGGGGTGGGCGCCGGCGACACGGTGGCCGGCTACCTGCCCAACGGGCCCGAGGCCGTGGTCGGGCTCTTGGCGGCGGCGACGCTCGGCGCCCGCTGGACCTGCTGCGCGCCGGAGATGGGCGCCGCCGGGGTCCTCGACCGCCTCGGGCAGGTATCGCCGGCGGTGCTGGTCGCCGCCGACGGCTACGTCTGGAACGGACGCGCCATCGACCGCGGCGACGAGGCCGCCGCCATCGCCGACGGCCTGCCCTCACTGCGCCAGCGGGTGTGGGTCACCCACCGCGACACGGCGGCCCCGGCGCCACCGGGGTGGCGGCCCTGGGCCGACCTCGGCGCCGGCGCCGCCGCACCCGACCCCTGCGAGGTGGCCGCCGACCACCCCCTCCACGTGCTCTACAGCTCCGGCACCACCGGCCGCCCGAAGGCGATCGTGCACGGCCACGCCGGCATCGCCCTCGAGCACGCCAAGGCCCTGGCCCTCCACTTCGACCTCGGGCCCGGCGACCGCTTCTGCTGGTACACGACCACCGGCTGGATGATGTGGAACTTCCTGGTGTCGGGCCTCCTCGTCGGCGCCACCGTCGTCTGCTACGACGGCGCCCCCGGCGACCTGTGGCGCCTCTTCGCCGAGACGGGCACCACCGTCGGCGGCATGGGCGCCGCCGCCCTGGCCGCGAGCGAGAAGGCCGGCCGGCGCCCCGCCGACGAGGTCGACCTGTCGACGCTGCGCACGTTGGGCTCCACCGGGTCGCCGCTGGCGGCGTCGACCGCGGCCTGGGTGTACGACGCCGTCAAGGCCGACGTGGCCCTCGGGTCGTTCAGCGGGGGCACCGACGTGTGCACCGGGTTCGTGGGCCCGTCGCCGCTGCACCCGGTGTGGGCGGGCGAGATCAGCTGCGCGTGCCTGGGGGCCGCCGTCGGCGTGGTCGACGACGCCGGCCGGCCGGTGGTCGGCGTCGAGGGCGAGCTCGTCCTCACCGCTCCCCTGCCGTCGATGCCCCTCGAGTTCGTCGCCGACCCCGGGGGCCACCGCCTCCACGACGCCTACTACGCCACCTTCCCCCGCCTCTGGGACCACGGCGACCGGGCCACGCTCACCGAGCGCGGCACGCTGGCGATCACCGGGCGCTCCGACGGCACGCTCAACCGCGGCGGGGTGCGCATGGGCACCGCCGAGCTCTACGGCGTGGTCGAGGCCCTCGACGGGGTCGCCGACAGCCTGGCCGTGCACCTCGAGGCCACCGACGAGCTGTGGCTGTTCGTGGTCGCGGCCGACGACGCCGGGCTCGACGAGCGCATCCGGGCGGCGCTGCGCTCCCGGCTGTCGCCGCGCCACGTGCCCGACCGCATCGTGCGGGTGCCGGCCGTGCCCCGCACCCTCTCGGGCAAGAAGCTCGAGGTCCCGGTCAAACGGCTGCTGGCCGGCGCCGACCTGGCCGACGTGGTGGCCCTGGCCGCGGTCGCCAACCCGGCGGCCTTCGACGCCATCGTCGCCGCCCGCCCGGGCTAGTCGTTGCGGGCGAGGCGCTCGAGCACCGGCACGGCGGCGGCGATGGCCTCCCGCTCGTCGTCGGACAGCTCGGCCATGCGCACGGCCAGGAAGGCGTCGCGCCGGTTGCGGGTCTCGGTCAGCAGGTCGAGCCCGGCGTCGGTCACGGCGATCTTGGCCACCCGCCGGTCGGCGCTGTCGGTGCGCCGCGCCACCAGGCCCTGCTCCTCGAGTCGACCGGCGATGCGGGTCATCGACGGCGGGGCGACCCGCTCGATGGCCGCCAGCTCGCCGAGGGAGAGCTCGCCGTGCTTGGCCACCGAGGTCAGCGCGGACAGCTGCGAGGGCGTCGTCTGGCCGACCGCCTCCTGGCGCAGCCGGCGCGACAGGCGCAGCACGGCCAGGCGCAGCTGGCTGGGCAGCGCCGTCGCAGCCTCGGAACCGGCCGTCGTGGTCGCCTCCATGGGGGCATGGTAGCGGCTCGGTTAGCCGGGCTAACGACAGCCCCGGCCCGAGGGGCGGAGGAAGGTCGCCGAGTGGGAGAATGCCGTCGTGGCGCAGCGAGCATCGGCCAGGGAGGCCCGCCCCCGGACGGGCCAGCCGTGATGCGGGAGGAGTGCCGGCACTTCCAGAGCCGCACCTACGGCACCGGCGAGGTGGCCCGGTTCTGCGTGCTCAACCTGGCGCCGGAGGCGCCGTGGCGGTGCCCGGCCGACTGCCCCCGCTACCAGCCCGACCTCATCGACGGCACGTTCGTGGTCGGCTCGCTGGTGCGCCCGCCGGTCGAGCCGGAGCCCGACCTGCCCGCCGGCGACATCGCCTCGCTGCTCGACGCCGCCTCGGCGGTGGTGACCGCCGCCGGCCCCGAGATCGTGCGCGAGATCGAGGCCGAGCGCACCGGGCGGCGGTGGTGGCAGGTCTGGCGCCGCCGTGACGGCCGGCCCGGTGGCCCCCTGTCGAACCGCTGATGCGGCGCCGCTCGGGCCGGGCCGTCGCGGCCCGGCTGGTGGCCGCGCTGGCCGCTGCCTCG
>DASTHS010000042.1:0-6216 GCA_035718085.1 Acidimicrobiales bacterium
GCGCGCACCGGCGGCCGCAGCGTGATCCTGGTGGTCGACGGTGGGGCCACCGTCGGCGCCGTGCTGCCCGCCGACGTCGCCGCCCTGGTGGCCGCCGGCCGCAGGGTCGCCCCGGCTGGTGCAGCGGCCGCGGCTACCGTCTCGCGCCCATGACCGCACGCACCCGGCTCGCCTCCGTGCCCGGGGCGCAGGCGCTGTACCACCGCGTGCGTGCCCCCCGCACCGAGGGCGGCCGGGGCCCGGCCCTGTCGTTCCGTCGAGCGCCGGCGAAGACGGCGCTGCGGCTGGCCTACCAGGTCATGCTCGGACGCGACCCCGATCCGGTGGGCCTGGCCACGCACCTCCCGCCGCTGCGCACCGGCGCCAGCACGATCGACGAGCTGGTGGCGCTGCTGCGCTGCTCCGAGGAGTTCAACGCCCGGGCCCTCCCGCCGCAGGCACTCGTCTCCAACCTCCACCTCGGGCGCCAGCAGTTCATCCGGTCGCTCCCCCGGGCTCGGCGCATCCTCGACCTGGGCGGCACGCACCTGGCCTCCGGGCTCGGTGCGCTCGTCACCCTCGGCTACCCGTACCCCTTCGAGGAGCTGGTGATCGTCGACCTGCCCACCGAGGAGCGCCACCAGCTCTACCGGTCCGCCGAGCACACCGACGCCGTGGTGATCCCCGCCGGCACCATCCGCTACAGCTACCACTCCATGACCGACCTGGGCCGCTTCGCCGACGGCTCGGTCGACCTGGTCTATTCAGGGCAGTCGATCGAGCACGTGACCCCCGACGACGGCGCCCGGGTGCTCGAGGAGGTGGTCCGGGTGCTGCGTCCCGGCGGCGCCCTCGCCCTCGACACCCCCAACGGGCGGGTGACCCGGATGCAGCAGGCGGCCTTCATCGACCCCGACCACGAGGTCGAGTACACGTGGCCGCAGCTGCGCGCCCTGCTCGAGGACGCCGGGCTGGTGGTCGAGCGGGCCCACGGCCTGACCTGGGTGCCGACGGCCGCCGAGGGGCGCTTCGACCCGGTCGCCGCCGGCGCCCACCCCGGCATGCACGACGCCATCGACGACTGCTACCTCCTGGCCGTGGTCTGCCGGAAGCCCTGAGCGCGCCGCTGCTCCAGCCGGTACGATCGTGGGGCTGGACCTCTTCGGATCCCCCTCGGGGGTGAAGGGCTTCGACTTCGGTCGTCAAGTCGGGTGAAGCGAGCCGTGGTCTCCGGATCCACGTAAAAGAGTCGGAACACAAAAAACAAACGCCAAGCCTTCGCTTGCGCTCGCTGCCTAAACAGTAGCGACGTCCACCCGGCCCCAGCCCTGCGGGTCGGCACAGGGCGCCATCTCGCAGGGCTCACCCGGTGGCCGCGTCGGCGGGCCGCCGGGGACATCTCAGCCGACTGGGGCCTTCCGCCGGTGCCGGTGGCGAGCAGAGGGCCCGAGAAAAGATCACCGGCTGCGCTCGGAGAAGCCCCGGTGCGAAGCTGAAGGACGCGGGTTCGATTCCCGCCACCTCCACTCGGGGGCCCCGCAACACCTGCGGAGCCCCCGTCGCCCCATCCAGCACGAGGCCCGCCCCACGGGGCGGGCCTCGACGCGTGTGACCCTTGACACGGCAGCCGACCGGGTGTGCAATGGGATCAGACCAGCAGGGAGATGAGGAAAGGAGGACGCCGTGGCAGCACGGGTTCCATCCGAGGAGGACGATCCGCCCCGCTAGGCCGGGCTCCCGGGGGGCGACACGCCACGGGAGCCCACCTCCGTCGTCGCCGGGCCAACCGGCCCTCCATGCTGACCGGCCCTATGCCGGTGGTCTCCGCTGCGGCGCCCACCGGACGAGGCGGTCCCGACACTGACGAGAGCGGTCCGCGAGGATCGGCGACAACCGGCCGACAGGCCGGGTGGAGCACCGGCGCAGTGCCCCTTGGGGCCTGCGCCGGTGGCGCGTCCGCGCCCGCGCGCCCCGGTCCCCCCGGCGCCGTGGGACCATCGACGGCCGTGACGACGACGGCACCCCGGGCCAGGAGCAGCCGGTGGCTGCTCGCCGTGCTCGCCTCGCCGTTCGTGGTCGCCGGCGTGGGCTATGCCGTCGCCGAGTCGGGGCCCGCGGCGCCCATGGTCTCGGTCGCGGCGCCCGCCGGCTACCAACCGATCGCCGACGCGTACTTCGGCTACGCCATCCCCCGCCCGTGGCGGGAGAACGACTCGGCGACCACCACCACCGGCACGTACTTCTACACCGGGCCGTCGGGCTGGGTCGGCGAGGTGCTGGCCGAGCGGGCGACCGCCCCGGCCCTCGGCGCTGCCGGGCCACGGGCGCTCGGCACCTTCGCCGAGCGGGTGGCGACACCGTTCTCCCTGACCGGCGGCCGACCGGTGACGGTGCCCGGCGCCACCGTCGCCTACGCCTACACGCTGGTGCGCGACGGCCGCCCCACGGCGCGGGTGGTCGACGCCTGGGCGGCAGCCGAGCGCAGCGAGATCTGGCTCGCCGTCGCCGCCGACCCGGCCACCGCGGCAACCGTCGTCGGGTCGCTGCGGGCGTAGGGGCGAGCGGCGTCGGCGGCCGGCTGAGCCCGACGCGCCCGTGCGGTCAGCGCGCGCCGGGCCGGTCCGACCGGCCGAGCGACAGCCGGCACCACGCCCAGCGGTGGCAGGCCGGGCAGCGCATGAAGCGGGCTGCGGGGCGCAGCGGCCACCACAGCGAGGCCAGCAAGGGTGCCAAGGTGGCTGCGGTCACCGGGCGGCGCTGTCGGCACCGGTCGCAGGTGAGCTGCACGCCAGGTCGCCCCGTGCCAGGTCGGCCCGTGCCGGCAGGTCGGCCCGTGTCGGCACGTCGACCGGCGGCGGTCGGGGTGCTGCGAGCGGCGTCGGCACCGCGAGCATCGGCGGCCGACGGCCGGGCGTCGGCGGGCGGCGGGGCCGCGCTGTACAGCGCCCACCGGCCGCCGGCACCCGCAGGGCCGCCGGCCGCGCCGGCCGCGTCGGCAGCGTCGGCGTCGCCGCCGGCACCCGCGGCCGGGCCGAACA
The DNA here is from genome assembly GCA_035718085.1 of Acidimicrobiales bacterium. Lineage (GTDB taxonomy): Bacteria > Actinomycetota > Acidimicrobiia > Acidimicrobiales > Palsa-688 > DASTHS01. The sequence goes on from DASTHS010000042.1 coordinate 3,018, forward strand.
GCGCCCGGCGGCCGAGGGGGTCGTCGCGCCGGGTCACCGGGTCTCGGCCACCACGGCGGCGAGGGCGCGGTAGGCGGCGGCCGCCGGCGACCTGGGGGCGTGGGCCAGCACCGACAGGCCCCGCCCGGGGGCCTCGGCGACGCGCACCGACTTGGGCACCGGCGGCTGCAGGACCGTGAGGCCGTACTCGGAGCTCACCTTGGCCAGCACCTCCTGGGAGAGCCGGGTGCGGGGGTCGTACATGGTGGCGATGGCTCCCTGCACCACCAGCGACGGGTTGGTGAACTGCCGCACGTCGTCGACGGTCTCGAGCAGCTGGCCCACCCCCCGGTGGCTCAGGGTCTCGCACTGCAGGGGGACGAGCACCCGAGCCGCGGCGGTGAGGCCGTTGATGGTGAGCACACCGAGCGAGGGCGGGCAGTCGATCAGCACCGTGTCGTAGTCCCCGAGCAGGGGGGCGATCGCCCGGGCCAGCGCCTGCTCGCGCCCGGGGCGGGTGAGCAGGTGCACCTCGGCGCCGGCCAGGTCGATGGTGGCGGGGAGCACGTCGAGGGCGTCGCCGCGCACCAGCACGTCGGCGGCCGGGGTGCGCCCGACGAGCACGTCGTGCAGCGACGCCTCCAGGCCGTCGGGGTCGGTGCCGGTCGAGAAGGTCAGCGACGCCTGGGGGTCGAGGTCGACCAGCAGCACCCGCTGGCCGCCCTCCGCCAGGGCGGCGCCGAGGGAGTGCACCGTCGTGGTCTTGGCGACCCCGCCCTTCTGGTTGGCCACAGCGATCACCGCGGTCATCGACGACGACCGTAGCGGGTCAGCTGCGGGCGATCGCGTAGACGGGGAAGCCGTTGTAGGTGGCCGAGTCGGTGGGCAGGAACGGCCCGTTGATCACGACGTTGTAGTGGCCGTAGGGCCCGGGGCCGGCGTCACCCTCGACGGTGACCACTGCCCCGTCGGGCCACACCTGGGCCACCACGCCGGTGTGCACCGAGGTCGAGGCGTCCTGCGGGCCGGTGCCGTAGAGCAGCAGGTCGCCGGGTTGGGCCGTGGCGGTGGCCGGCGCCAGCGCGGTGTTGGCGGCCGCCCAGCCGTCGATCGAGCCGGTGAAGGGGTAGCGCGGCACGGGGATGCCGGCCTGCTGCCACGCCCAGGTGGCGAAGAGGGCGCACCACGGCTCGCACGGCCCGTAGGGGTTGCAGAAGCTCCCCTGCCCGGTGTCGGGGTTGCCCTCCACGGCGCCGGCGACGGCGGCGACCACGGCGCGGTCCCCGCCGCCCGGGTGGTCGAACGACGTGGGGAAGGCGTCGGGCTCGAGCAGCCAGTAGCCCTTGGCGTCGGGCGTCGCCACGATGCCGGCGATGGGCTGGGTGGGGGTGGCGCTGGTGTTGTCGCCGAGGCTGGTGGCGTCGCCGAAGGGGAAGATGCTCCCGTCACTGCCGGCCAGCCAGTAGCCCTGCCCGTCGGCCGTGGTCGCCATGCCGGCGATCGAGGCGGGGATCGTCTGGCCGCCGGTGGAGCCGTAGTAGGCGGCGTCGCCGAAGCTGAAGATGCCGCCGTCGGCGGCGACCATCCAGTAGCCCGCCCCGTCGGGCGTCGCCGCCATGCCCACGACCGGTGAGTTGAGCTTGATGGCGCCGGTGGAGCCGAAGAAGCCGGCGTCGCCGAACGCGAACACCCCGCCGTCGGAGGCCACCAGCCAGTACCCGAGCCGGTCGGGGGTGGGGGCCATGCCGACGATCGGCTCGTTGAGCGTCATGGCGCCGGTCGAGCCGAAGAACCGGGCGTCACCGTAGGTGAACACCCCGCCGTCGATGGCGACCTCCCAGTAGCCCGACCCGCTCGAGGTGGCGGCCATGCCGACCACCGGGGCGTTGAGGTCGACGGCGCCGGCCGACCCGAGGAACGGGGCGTCGCCGTACCCGTAGACGCCGCCGTCGGCGCCGGCCAGCCAGTAGCCCTTGCCGTCGGCGGAGCGGGCCATGGCGACCACCGGCGAGGCGAGGGTCGGGCCGTTGGTGGGCGCACCGTAGGAGGTGGCGTCACCGAAGGGCAGCACCCCGGGGTCGGCGTAGGCGTCGGCGTGCTCGCCGCCGCTCGCCGCGGTGGCGGCGCTGGCGGCCACGGGCGGGTGCACGAGCGCCCCCGCCCGGGCCGGGAGGGCGGCGACGGGCGGCCCGGAGGCCACCCCCACCACAACCACCGTCCCGAAGGCTCCGATCACCGCCATGGTCGTCCGCCGCACGGCGCCAGAGGCTAGGGCACCGCAGCGAGTGGTCTCGTCGCCACCAGCAGGTCGGGCCAGCCCAGCGACTCGACGCGCACCAACGCGCCGGTGTGGGGGGCGTCGACCATGTGGGTGGCGTCGACGACGATGCCGACGTGGTGGATCGTCGCGGGCGACGAGCCGAAGAACACCAGGTCGCCGGGAGCGAGGGCGCCGAGGGGCACCCGGTGGGCGGCGGTGGCAGCGTACTGGGCGGCGGCGTTGTGGGTGAGGCGCAGCCCGGCGGCCGCGTAGGCGGCCTGCACCAGCCCGGAGCAGTCCCAGCCGCCGGGGCCGCTCCCTCCCCACAGGTACGGCGTTCCCAGCTGGGACAGGGCGAACCCGACGGCGACCGACGCGCTGCCGGCCCCGATCACCGAGGGGGGCGCCGTCGCCGGTGCCGGCCGCAGCAGGGGCGCCGGCGGCGCCGAGGGGCCCGGCACGGCCCCGGCCGCCGACGGGCCCAGGGCGGCCCCGACGAGGAGGGCGGCCCCCACCACCGCCGTCCCGGCGGCGGCCGACCCCGCGGCCACCGCGCCCGCCAACCACGCTCCGACCCTCATCTGCACCTTCCACGTGTTTTCATGCCCTTACGGTACCGCGCGCCGGGTGGCTGCGCCGGCCGACCGGTATGGTCGCCCCGTGCACTGGATCGCCGACTACCGGGTGCACGGCAGCGTCGACGACCCCGACGCCGGCGTCGTGCGCTACCGGTGCAGCGCCCCCGCCCGCCTGCGCCTCGACGACCGGTCGGTGCTCGTCGAGGTGGTCGACGCCGACGTCGCCGACCTGCTGGCCGACCTGTCGCGCTGGGCGGCCGCCGCCGCCTCCTTCGCCGCGGCCGGCACCCTCGCCGTCCCGCTGGAGGTGGGCCCCGGGGAGCGGCCGGGCACTGCCTGGGTGAGCCGCATCGCCGACCCGACCGGCGCCTCCGCCACCCTG
>DASTHS010000043.1:0-4776 GCA_035718085.1 Acidimicrobiales bacterium
TGCTGGGTGGCCTCGACGGCGGCCTTCGCGCCGGCGACCCGGTGCACCTGGTCGACGGCGGCCGCCTGGGCCGCCCGCAACTGCGCCTCGGCCGTGGTGGCCTGCACCGTGGCCAGGTGGTAGGCGTCGAGGGCGTCTTGCTGACCGGAGGCCACGTCGTCGACGTAGGCGGCGCCCAGCAGGCGGGCGCTGGCGTCGTCGAGCGCCCGGGGACCGCCCTCGGCCGGCACGTTGGCCGCACCGGTGTACTCGTCGAGCACCTCGGAGGCCAGGGCGGAGCGGGCGCGGCCCGCAGCGGCCCGGGCCGCCGCCAGCTCGGCGGTGGCGGAGGCGACCTTGGCGCCGGCCGCCTGAGCGCCGAGCACGGCGCCGTCGTACTGCTCGCTCAGTGCCGCCTCCTGCCGACCGAGGTCGTCGATCTGGCTGGCGACGGCCTGGGCCTGGGCCCGCAGGGTGGAGAGCTGGTCAGCGCTGGCGACCGGAGCGGCCCACAGGCAGGCGCCGGCGGCAACGGCGCTCGCTGTGGCGACCGCGCCCGCCGCCTGCAGGCGTCGGTGCAGGCCTCGGATCATCACAACGGGCCGAGACCCTAGCCCACCACCCCCGGGCGGAGGTGCCGTCGCTGCCGCCTCAACCGGCCAGCAGCGCCTCGAGGGTGCCGGGCGCCAGCCCGAGCTGGCGGTCGAGCTCGGCGAGCAGCTCGGGCTGGGGGGTGGCCAGCCCCGCCTCCCAGGCGGCGATGCTGTGGGGCGACACACCCAGCGCCTTGGCGAGGGTCGTCTGCGTGGAGCACCCCGACAGCAGTCGCTGCGCCCGCATGCCCGCGCTGAACTCGTCGACCGACATCGTCGTCTCCCCCTCGTGGTCGACCGGCGTGGCGGCTGGGTGGGCCGGGGCCGGTGCGACGGTGGCTCATCGCCGGTGTACCCGGCCGACGGGCAGCCGAACCCATCCGGCCGTGCCCGGTCCGGGCCGGCAGCGGCGGGTCCCGGCGAGCCGCGGGTCGCGACGAGCCGCGGGTCCCGGCGAGCCGCGGGTCCCGGCGAGCGGCGGGTCCCGGCGGGCGGCGGCGCAAACCTGCCAGGGTGGTGGGCGACATGACCTCCCCCGGCACCGGCGCCACCCAGGCGGCCATCGAGCACCACTACGACGTCGGGGCCGACTTCTACCGGCTGTGGCTCGACCCCCGGATGGTCTACTCCTGCGCCCTGTGGCCCGACGCGCTCGACGACGACCTCGCGGCCGCGCAGCTGGCCAAGCTCGACTGGCACGCCGCCTCGGCCCGGGCCGACGGTGCCGGGCGCGTGCTCGACGTCGGCTGCGGGTGGGGTGCGATGCTGGCGCGGCTGCGTGGCGCCCACGGGGTCGGGCACGCCGTCGGGCTCACCCTGAGCAGCGACCAGGCCGCCCTGGCCGCCGCAGGCGACGACCCGGGCATCGAGATCCGCCTGGAAGACTGGCGCGACCACCGACCGACGGCTCCCTACGACGCCATCGTGTCGATCGGTGCCTTCGAGCACTTCGCCCGCCTCGACCTCGACGACGCAGCCCGCACCGCGGTCTACCGCCAGTGGTTCGATGCGTGCCGTTCGTGGCTGGCCCCCGGCGGGCGCGTCTCGCTGCAGACCATCGCCTACGAAGACTTCGACCCCGCCACCGGCAGTGAAGCGGCGTTCTTCTCCGAGGAGATCTTCCCGGAGTCCTCGCTCCCCTGCCTGCGCCAGATCGTCACCGCGTCCGAGCCGGGGTTCCGGGTGCTCGCGGTGCGCAGCGACGCCGACCACTACGCCCACACCCTGCTGCTCTGGCAGCGCCGCCTGGAAGACGCCAAGCAGGCCGCCGTCGACCTGGTCGGTCGCGACACCTACCGTCGCTACGTGCGCTACCTGCGGCTGTCGCGGGCCATGTTCGAGCGGCGGGTCTGCACCCTCTACCGCATCACCCTGGAGCGCCGCCCGGGCTGACCCGGGCGGCCACTGCACACGGGAGACCACATGCGCAACCGCGTGACCGACCTGCTCGGCGTGGAGATGCCGATCGTGCAGGCGCCGATGGGCTGGATCGCGCGGTCGCCCCTCGCCAGCGCGGTGAGCAACGCCGGCGGCCTGGGCGTGATCGAGACGAGCTCCGGCGAGCTCGACGTGATCAAAGACGAGATCCTCCGGATGCGGGAGCTGACCGACAAGCCCTTCGCCGTCAACATCGCCCAGGCGTTCGTCCGCGACCCGGCGATCGCCGAGTTCGTGATCGACCAGGGGGTGAAGGTGGTCACCACCAGCGCCGGCGACCCGACCAAGCACACCGCCCGGCTGAAGCAGGCAGGGCTCACCGTCTTCCACGTGGTGCCCACCCTGGCCGCCGCCCGCAAGGCCGTCGATGCCGGGGTCGACGGCCTGATCGTCGAGGGCGGCGAGGGCGGGGGGTTCAAGAACCCCCGCGACGTCGCCACGATGGTGCTGCTGCCGCTGGTGCGCTCCCAGGTCGACGTGCCGATCATCGCCGCCGGAGGCATCTGCGACGGGATGACGATGGCCGCCGCCTTCGCCCTCGGCGCCGAGGGCGTGCAGATGGGCACTCGCATGGTGTCTGCAGCGGAGTCACCGGTGCACGACAACTGGAAGCAGGCGATCGTCGCCGCCGCGGAGACCGACACGGTGTTCTTGAACCGGTTCTCGAAGCCGGGGCTGCGGGCGCTGCGCACCGCTCGGACCGAACGCCTCGAGCGCGAGCAGGCCGTGTCGCTCGCCGAGTTCGGCACCGCCCGCGACCTCTACTTCGGCGGCGACATGGAGGCGTCGATCGCGCTGTCGGGCCAGGTCGCGGGCCGCATCGACGCGGTGAAGCCCGTGGCCGAGGTGCTGGAGGAGACCATGCGCGAGTTCGACCGGGTGGTGCGATCGCTGGCCGACCGCTACTGCCGCCCGGCCGGCTGACCGGCGACCGCGGCTCGATCCGAGCCGGCAGAGGTCTGGCTCCCCGACCGGCACCGGGGTAGCACCCCGGCATGCCGGACATCTGTGACCTGATCCTCGACCAGCACGACACCCAACGCCGGCGCTTCGCCGAGCTCGACGAGCTTCGCTCCGCCGGCCCCGATGCGCTGGCGCAGGCGTGGGCCCCGCTGGCCACGTTCCTCGAGCTGCACGCCGCCGCCGAGGAGCAGGTGTTCTACCCGAAGCTGCTCGACGCCGGTCGCCACGCCACCGACGAGACCGACGACGCCATCAGCGACCACAACAAGATCCGCGACGCGGTGCGCGCCAGCCGCGACCGTGAGGTCGACACCGACGAGTGGTGGGAGGCGGTGGACGAGGCGCGCGCGCAGAACGGTGACCACATGGCCGAGGAGGAGCGGGGCGCGCTGGCCGACTACCGCTCCAACACCAGCGCCGAGACCCGCACCGCCCTCGGCGCCGAGTTCGAGGCGTTCTGCCGCGAGCACGCCGACGGCCGTGGCCTCCGCCCCCACGACAAAGACCCCGAGCGCTACATCGAGGAGCACTCGCCGGGCCGCTGAACCCGTCGCCGCCCGTTCAGGCGATCACCCCGGACGCCCGCAGGGAGGCCACCCGGTCGGCTTCGATGCCCCAGTCGGCGAGCACCTCGACGGTGTGCTCGCCGACCTCGGGAGCGCGGCCGCGCACGGCGACCTCGGATCGGCCCATGGTGAAGGGGGCGGCGAGCGTCTCGAAGGTGCCGATGGCCGGGTGGTCGACCTCCACGAACATGCCGATGGCCCGGGCCTGGGGGTCGGCGACGAGGTCGGGCAGCTCGGCGACGGTCGACCACACCATGCCGGTGCGGTCGAGCAACGGCGCCCAGTGCGCCGCCGGCTGCGACGAGAACAGCTCATCGAGCGCGCCGATCACCGCGGCGCGGTTGGCGAAGCGCAGCGCCGGCGTGGCGAACCGCTCGTCCTCGGCCAGGTCGGGCCGGTCGACCGCCTCGCAGAACGCGGCCCAGCGGCCGGGGTCCTGGGCGACGAGGTTGAGCCACACCCCGTCGGCGCAGCGGTAGCGGGTGTTGAGCGGGCTGAACGCGTCGTCCCGGGCCCGCTTGCGCGGCTGCTCGCCGTCGACCAGGGCGACCTGCACGTCGCAGCCGATGCTCCAGGCCCCGGTGCGCAGCAGCGCCGTCTCCACCACCTGGCCCTCGCCGGTGCGGTCCCGGTCGCGGAGGGCGGCGAGCACGGCGACGAGCAGGGCCAGCCCGGTCGGGTGGTCGCCCTGCCCCGAGCGGAACGCCGGCGGCGGCTCCCCCGGCTCGCCGACCAGGCTCATGATGCCCGCCCGCCCGAAGAACGCCGTCAGGTCGAAGCCCGGGCGGTCGGCGTCGTCGCCGTCGCTGCCGTAGCCGGTGACGAGCGCGTACACCAGGCGGGGGTTCGCGCTGCGCAGCTGCTCCGCCCCCAGGCCGAAGCGGCGCAAGCGGCCGGGCAGCACGTTGGTCACCACCACGTCGACGCCGAGGGCCAGATCGCGCACGAGCGCGGAGCCCTCGGCGCACGACAGGTCGACGGCGATGCCCCGCTTGCCGCGGTTGTCGAGCTGGAAGGGGATGTCGTAGGCGGCTACGCCTTCGGGGGCGGCGGGCTGGCGGAGCTTGGCCCGCATGCCGTCACCGGTGAGCGGCTCGACCTTGACCACGTCGGCGCCCATGTCGGCCATGAGGGCGGCGCAACTGGGCGCCGCCACCCAGCTGGCGATCTCGAGCACCTTGAGGTCGTCGAGGGGGCCGCCCATCAGTGTCGCCTCGAAACGGCCCAACAACCCTGGC
>DASTHS010000044.1:0-7562 GCA_035718085.1 Acidimicrobiales bacterium
GCCGATCATCGGCGCCACCAAGCTGCAGCACCTCGACGACGCCGTCGCCGCGGTCGACCTTCGCTTGAGCGACGAGGAGGTCGGCCGCCTCGAGGCCCCCTACACCCCCCACGCGGTCGCCGGGCACGTCTGAGCCGGGCGGGGGCGGCCGGCCCTCCCGCTACGCTCGGCCGGTGCTCGACCTCCGGCTGATCAGGGACGACACCGAGGGGGTGGCCGCCCGCCTCCGCACCCGGGTCGACGATGTCGACCTCGACCGCATCGTCGCCCTCGACGCCGAGCGCCGCCGCCTCGAGACGCGGATCTCCGAGCTGAACGCCGAGCGCAACACGCTCTCCAAGCAGTTCGGGGCGGCGGCCAGGGCCGGCGGCGACGTCGAGGGCTTGCGCCGTCGATCGACCGAGATCGGTGACGAGGTGGCCGCCGCCGAGGAACGGGCACGCGCCGTCGCCGCCGACCTGCACGACCGGCTGCTCGAGCTGCCCAACCTCCCCGACGATCGGGCGCCGGTGGGCGGCAAGGAGGCCAACCGGGTGGTCGCCACCTGGGGCGGCGTCCCCGACCTGGGGCCCGCGCCGCGCGACCACGTCGAGATGGCCACCGCGCTCGGGCTGATCGACTTCGAACGGGGCGCCAAGCTCGGCGGCAGCGGCTACTGGATCTACCGGGGGGCGGGCGCCGTGCTCGAGTGGGCGCTGCTCGACTTCTTCGTGCGCAGCCACCTGGCCGACGGCTACGAGTTCGTGCTGCCGCCGCACGTGCTGCTCGACGAGTGCGGCTACGCCTCGGGGCAGTTCCCGAAGTTCTACGACGACGTCTACCGCCTGCGCAGCGAAGGCGACGAGCGGTCGTCGTTCCTCCTGCCGACGGCGGAGACCGCCCTGATCAACGTGTTCCGTGACGAGGTGCTGAGCGAGGGCGAGCTGCCCCGCAAGATGTTCGCCTACACCCCCTGCTACCGGCGCGAGGCCGGCAGCCACCGGGCCAACGAGCGGGGCACCATCCGCGGCCACCAGTTCAACAAGGTCGAGCTGTTCCAGTTCACCACGCCCGACCAGGGCCCGGCCGCCCTCGACGAGATGGTCGCCAAGGTGCGCCGCCTGGTCGAGGAGCTCGGCCTGCACCACCAGGTGTCGCTGCTCTCGACGCGCGACGCCAGCGCATCGATGCGCCTCACCTACGACGTCGAGGTGTGGCTGCCGAGCATCGGCGAGTACAAGGAGGTGTCGTCCGCCTCGTGGGCCGGCGACTACCAGGCCCGGCGCGCCGCCATCCGCTACCGCCCCGAGAGGCAGAAGGGCACGGCGTTCGTGCACACCCTCAACGCCTCCGGGCTGGCCACCAGCCGGCTGCTGCCGGCCATCCTCGAGCAGTGCCAGCAGCCCGACGGGTCGCTGCGGGTGCCCGAGCCCCTGCAGGCGTTCCTGCACACCGACGTGCTGCGCCCGGCCTGAACCGCTCGGCCGCCGGCCGCTCAGCCGCCGGCGACGTCCCCGCCGGTGGCGGCGCGCGTCGCGGCCCGCGCCTGCTCCATGCGCTCGATCTGCTCCGGCGACCACGGCCGCAGCAGCACCTCTTGGGCCAACAGGGCGCCCAGGGTGCCGCCCTCGTCGTACATGGCGCCGTCGTAGAGGCCGCGCATGCCGCCGGCCTTGCGCGGCGCCAGGTCAATGAGCACCCAGCCGTCGGCGCGGATCGGGGCGTGGAACCACATGGCGTGGTCGAGCGAGGGGCCGCCCTTCGGGAGGCCCTCGACCTCGACGTTGGCGAAGCCGGTGCCGAAGTCGGACAAGTAGGTGAGGGCGCAGGCGTGCACCAGCGGATCGTCGGCGAGGGGCGCGGACAGGCGGGCCCACAGCCGGGAGTTGGCCCACGTGGTCAGGCTGTCGAAGGGGCGCAGCTCGAGCATCCTGCGGTTCAGCCACGGCTCGTCCATCACCGGGGCCGTCTCGGGGTCGGGGAGATCGACCGGCGGCTCCGGGAGGTACTCGGCGCCGTCGCGCGGCTCCTGGAACGACGCCGACATGGAGAAGATGACCTCGCCGCGCTGGAGGGCCTCGACCCGGCGGGCCGAGAAGCTGCGGCCGTCACGGTCCCGGTGCACCTGGAGGATCACCGGCAGGTTCGGCCGCCCGGGGCGGAGGAAGTAGCCGTGCAGGGAGTGGGCGGCGCGGCCCTCGGGCACCGTGCGGCCCGCCGCCATCAGGCACTGGGCGGCCACCTGCCCGCCGAAGAGGTTGTGCTCGGCCGGGCGGTCCTCGTTGAGGCCCCGGTAGAGGTTGCGGTCGAGCTCCTCGAGGTCGAGCAGCTCGGTCATCGTCGTGCACACGGCGGGATCCACCGTCCCAGCATGGTGGCGCGCCCCCGCCCCACGCCAGACTGTGCAGTCGTGGAGCCACCCGCCCCGGCGCGCCGCTGGCGCAGCGTGCTGTTCACCCCGGCCACCCGGCCCGAGCGGGCCAGCCGCCTGGCGGCCACCCGGGCGGATGTCACGGTGCTCGACCTGGAAGACGCGGTGCCCGTCGACGGCAAGGACGCGGCCCGCGCCGCCCTCGCCGCCTTCGCCGCGGCGGTGGCCGACGCCGCGCCCGGGCTGACCGTCGTGGCGCGCGTGAACCCCGCCGGCACGCCGTGGCACGCCGCCGACGTGGCGGCTGCTGCTGTCGCCGGGGTGGCCGGGTTGGTGGTGCCCAAGGCGGAGCGCCCCGGCACCGGCGCGGCGGTGGCGGCGGCGTGGGCCGCCGCCGGTGGGCCGGCCGGCCCGCTGCTGGTCGCCGGGATCGAGTCGGCCGTCGGCGTCGAGTCGGCGCCCGCGCTGCTCGGTGAAGGGCCCTGGTCGGCCGCCTACTTCGGCGCGGAGGATTATGCCGCCGATGTCGGCGGCCGGCGCACGCCAGGCAGCCTCGAGGTGCTCTACGCCCGATCTCGCGTCGCCATGGCCGCGGCGATCGCCGGTGTGCCCGCCGTCGACCAGGTGGTCACCGCCTACCGCGACGACGACGCTTTTCGCGCCGAGTGCGCCACCGCGCGCGACCTCGGCTATCGGGGGAAGCTCTGCATCCACCCCGACCAGGTGCCCCTCGCCCACGCCGCCTTCGCGCCGAGCGCCGCGGAGCTCGACCGGGCCCGGCGCCTGCTCGCCGCCCTCCGGGAGGCGGGTGGCGGCGTGGCCAGCTTCGAGGGGCAGATGGTCGACGCCCCGATGGTGCGGGCGGCGGAGGCGGTGCTCGCGGCCGCCGACTGATCCCGCCTCGCGGTCAGGGCGACGGGGGCGGCGCCGCGCGCATCAGCGACGTCCGCAGCGTGTCGCAGACCACCTCGTCGCGCTGGTTGAAGCCGAGGTGCCGGAACGTCACCACGCCCTGGCCGGGCCGCGACGACGACGGCCGGTTGGCGAGCACCTCGGTCTCCACGTGCACGGTGTCGCCGTGGAAGAGCGGCCGGGGGAACTTCACCTCGTCGAAGCCGAGGTTGGCCACCAGGGTGCCGAAGGTCAGGTCGGCGACGCTGATGCCGACGACGAGCGCCAGGGTCAGCGTCGAGTTGACCAGCCGCTGACCGAACTCGGTGGCCGCCGCCGCCTCCGCGTCGAGGTGCAGCGGCTGGGGGTTCATGGTCAGCGCCGTGAAGAAGGTGTTGTCGGCCTCGGTGACGGTACGGGTGAACGCGTGGCGCATCCGGAACCCGACCGGCAGCTCCTCGAGCCAGCGGCCGCGCAAGGGCGAGGGGGCGGCGGGGGGTCGAGCGTCGGCGTCGGCCATGCCCACGGTCTAGCGGTTGGCGGTCGGCCCCGCCCGCTTGGCACCATTGCGGCAATCCGTCACACAGGGGGACGTCTTGACCACCTTCGTCGCCACGCACGCCCACCGGCCCCGGTGGGCACGGCGGGCCGTCGGCATCGCCGCGGCAGCCGCCCTCGTCACCGGGCTGGGCCTGGGCGGCGGTGCCGCCGGTGCCGCGCCGGCGCCCTCGTCACCCGCGCCCGGCGGCCCCGCCGCCCAGACCGCCGACAGCGCCGGCGGCATCGCCGGCCTGCCGTCGGGCGTCCCGCCGGCGGCGACGGCGCCGCTGCCGACCCTGCCAGCCCCGGCGGCATCGGCGTGGCCGTTCCCGAACGACTGGTCGCCGACGGAGGGCAGCGGCCGCTACGCCGGCGGCGCCTACTTCTGGACCGACTTCGTCTACGACGACCACGGCGCCGCCGGCAGCGGCACCGGGGACTCGGCGTCGGGCCTGGCCCCCGACCACGGCACCTACACGTACCCGTCGGGTCCTGGCTACGACGAGGGCAACGCCGACATCTTCGGCCCCGCCGTCGGCGACGACGGCACCGCCAGCTACTGGCGGGTCGACTGGGCGTCGATGCCCGACCCGACCATCCCCATCGCCGAGTGGACCATCGCCGTGCCCGGCGCCACGCCGACGGCCACCACGTGGCCGGCCGGGGCCGGCGTGCAGACCTCCACCGGCTTCGCCGACGCCCTGGTGGTCACCTCCGCCGGAGCCCAGCTGGTCGACGCCACCGGCGCCATCACCCACACGTTCCCCACCACCGTCGACCCGAACTCCTACTCGTTCATCGTGCGCATCCCCCACAGCGTGCTGGCGGTGCCAGCCGCAGGCTCGTGGGACGTCCAGCTCGCGTCCGGCCTCAACGCCACCCCCGGCGCCGCACCCGGCACCGCCCACTACAGCTTCGCCCCGGCCCTCGGCGCCGTCAGCGGGGGCGCCAACGTCTACAACATCACCTTCCGCAGCTCGGGCCCCGCTGGTGACGAGCAGCAGCTGGTGTGCCCCGACTACCCCTACGACCCCAACGTCGCTGCCACCCTCGAGCAGGGCCTGGCCAACCAGGGCAGCGCGCAGCCGGGCGTGCCCACGGTGGCGTGCGCCAACAACTGGATGGAGAACGACCAGGCCAACACCCTGCGCACGGTGACCCCCGGCGTCGCCCCCGACGTCGCCAAGTACCGCCAGCAGATCGATTGGGGGACCATCGCCGACCGGGCCACCCCGACGGTGCCGGTGCAGGCCGGCTACTCGAACCGCTGGTACGTCACCCCGCTCTTCGGCCAGCCCGGCAGCCCCATCACCGGCGGCATGCGCGCCGCCGACTCGGCCACCTACACCGGCCCCACCTACCTCGACCGGGTGCAGGTCTACGCCGTCGACGTGCCCCAGGCCTACGCCGACGCCGTCAACAGCGGCCACGCCACCCCGACGCCGCTCACGTGGATCCTGCACTCCCTCGGCGCCAACCTGAACCAGTACGGCGGCACCGACCCCACCCAGGTCGCCCAGGAGTGCGACGACCGCGGCAACATCTGTGCCACCACCGAGGGGTTCAGCGAAGGCGAGTGGTACTACGGCGAAGCGGAGGTCGACTTCTTCGACGTCTGGCACGCGCTGGCCTCGTCGTTCGACCTCGACCCCGACGCCACCACCCTCTCGGGCTACTCCATGGGTGGCTGGGCCAGCTACAAGCTCGCCGAGGAGTACCCCTCGCTGTTCGCCCAGGCCATGCCGCTGGAGGGGCCGGTGATCTGCGGCGACGAGTCGGCGCCGTCGACCTCGGCCACCCCCTACGTCGGCTCGACGGCCTCGTCGAGCGGCACCTTCAGCGGCTACGGGGCGGGGGCCCAGTGCAACAGTGACGCCGACACGGCCGCCGCCGCCCCGGCGTCGGTGCAGCGCAGCGCCCCGCCCAACCCGGCCGTGCCCCTCGGGCCGGCCGACGACCCGCTCGGCGCCCTCGACAACCTGTACTGGATCCCCTACGCGATGACCTGCGGCGCCGTCGACGAGCTGGTGCCCTTCACCGGCTGCCAGACCGAGGCGCAGCGCCTCGAGGCCGACGGGCTGCAGCTCTTCGACGCCTCGTACCCCACCGAAGACCACCTGGTGTTCGCCACCCAGAACGACTTCACGCCCACCGACACCGCCCTGGCCCCGTCACCGCGGCGGGTGGCCGACCCCGGCCACTTCAGCTACACCTGGTACCCCGACCTCGCCGGTGACCTGGCGGCGTCCCCGAGCGGCGTCGACGGCATCGGGGCCGCCGGCCAGGTCGGCCCGACCGGCGCCTACTGGGTGCGGGGGCTGGTTGGGTCGTCGACCACGCCCGGCGCCACCGCCGCGGTGGTCGCCGACTCGGCGGCCATCCCCGACCCCGCCGTGACCTACGTCGACAGCACCACCCCCGAGGCGCAGGCCAGCCCCACCCCCTACCTCGCGATCCGCCAGACCCGCCAGCTCGGAGCCACCCCGGCCCCTCGCCAGTCCGCGACGGTGGCGTTGGCCAACGTGGCCGCCGCCACCGTCGACACCGCAGGGGCCGGGCTGTCGTGCGGGACCCTCGCCGCCACCACCGACGGGCCGACGGCGCTGACCCTGGCCTCGCTGCAGCCGGGCAGCCCGGTCACCGCCGGCGCCCGCACGCTCACGACCGCGGACGCCGCCGGCACCGCCGTCGTCTCGTTGGCTGCCGGCACGACCACGCTGGCCCTCTGTTCGACCCTCTCCGGCTCCGGGCCGGTGCCGTCGACCCCCGAGGCGCCCCTCGTCGTGGGCCTGCCGCTCGCCGCCGTCGCCGCCGCCTACGGGGTGCATCGGCTGCGCCGCAGCCGGTCCCGGGCCTGAGCCCGTCCCTGCGCTGCGCCGCCATGTCGACCTGCCGGCGAGGGGCCCCGACGGGGCCCCTCGCCGGTCGGGTCACTGCGGGGTGGTGCCGGCGTCGACCGGCGACACGGTGATCTCACCGCACTGGAGGTGCTGGGTGGTCCCGCCGTACGGGCTGATCTGCAGCGCCACCGTCAGCGGCTCGTAGGCGTTGGGCGGGGTGACCTCCACCCGGCTCGACGTGGGGCACTGCTCGTTGCCGTACCCGGTCTGCGCCGCCCAGTGGGCGAGGAACGACGACGTCGTGCCCGGCGCCAGGTCGACGTCACCGGGGGTGCTCGACTGCGACCGGGTCACCTCCGTGGGCAGCGGGTGGTTCGCCGAGTCGAGCATCTGCATGCCGGGGAACCCGTGCAGCCGGCAGGTGCTCGAGGAGGTGTTGCGCAGCTCGAAGACCTGGCTGCGCTGCCCGGCGCCGGCGCCGGCCTGGCCCAGGCGCAGCGCCAGGTCGGCGCTCCTGCACGCGACCGGGCCGGCCGGCACGGTGACGCGCCCGTGGTCGCCGGCGTCGCCAAAGGCGGTGATGCCGCCGCCGGCGTCGACCAGCCAGTAGCCGCCGCCGGTGGGGGTGGTGGCCATGCCCACGGTGGGCTGCGGGCCGGGGCTGCCGCCGGTGGAGCCGTGGAAGGTGGCGTTGCCGAAGCTGAACACGCCGCCGTCGGCGGCATCGAACCAGTAGCCGTCGCCGGATGGGGTGGCGGCCATGCCGACGATCGGCTGGTCGAGGGAGATGTTGCCGGTGGAGCCGTGGAAGGCGGCGTTGCCGAAGCTGAACACGCCGCCGTCGGCGGCGACGAGCCAGTAGCCGTCGCCGGAGGGGGTGGGCGCCATGCCGACGATCGGCTGGTTGAGGGAGATGTCGCCCGTCGACCCGTGGAAGGCGG
>DASTHS010000045.1:0-13697 GCA_035718085.1 Acidimicrobiales bacterium
GAAGCAGTTGTCGCCCTGCACCAGCACCTCGTGGGTGAGCACCCGGTCGAGGTCGTAGCCGGCGGCCAGGGCGGCGTCGCGCTCGGCGTCGTCGCGGGGGTACAGGCGGCCCTGGATCTCGCCGCCCATGCACTTGAGGGCGGCGGCGGCGATGACGCCTTCCGGGGTGCCGCCCACGCCGAGCAGAATGTCCGCTCCTGATGCCGACCAGGCAGTGGCGATGGCCCCGGCGACATCACCGTCTGTGATGAGGCGGATGCGCGCCCCGATCGAACGGACCTCCTCGATCAGATCACCGTGACGGGGCCGGTCGAGGATCACCGCCGTCACGTCGCGCACCGACTCGCCCTTGGCCTCGGCGACAGCCCGGAGGTTCTCGGTCGGCGACAGCTCGATGCTGACGTGGCCGGCCGCCTCGGGTCCGACGGCGAGCTTCTCCATGTAGACGCACGGCCCCGGGTTGAACATCGTGCCCCGCTCACTCACCGCGATCACCGACAGCGCCCCGCCCCGGCCCATGGCGGTCGGGGTGGTGCCGTCGATCGGGTCGACGGCGACGTCGGTCAGCGGCGGTGTGCCGTCGCCGATCTCCTCGCCGTTGTAGAGCATCGGCGCTTCGTCCTTCTCGCCCTCACCGATGACCACGAGGCCGGCCATCGGGACGCTGCCGAGCACGACGCGCATGGCGTCGACGGCGGCGCCGTCGGCCCCCTTCTTGTCGGCGCGACCGACCCAGCGGGCGGCGGCCATGGCGGCGGCCTCGGTCACCCGGACGAGCTCGAGCGCCAAGTTCCGATCGGGGGCCTGCCGGGCGCGCTCGGTGCTCATGGGCGGCGAACCTAGTGGCTCGCCCGGTGGCGATCCGCGGGCCCGTCCGTCGGGTAGAGCGCTCCCAGCGGTACCCTTCGCGCGGCTATTCGATCACGGAGACCGATTGACGACCCTCGACCCCATCGCCCAGTCAGATCGTGGGCGCGGGCCCATCGGGCGGCCCGACGCCGGAGAGAGCGGCGATCTGCTCGGCGCGCTGGGCGACCTGCGGGCGGCGTCGCGCGGTGGCAACCGGGCCGCGACCGCGGCGCTGGTCGGTCTGGCGGTCGCCGGTGTGGCGGGCGTCGTGCTCCGCTTCTGGTGCCCGAGCGCCCTCTGGCTCGACGAGACCCTGTCGGTCAACATCGCCAAGCTGCCCCTCACCCGGATCCCGGGGGCGCTCGCCCACGACGGGGCGCCCCCCCTCTACTACGTCGCCCTGCACCTGTGGATGGAGGTGTTCGGCCGCAGCGACGCGGCCGTGCGCTCCCTGTCGGGTCTGGTGTCGGTGGGCACCATCCCGCTGTTCTGGCGGGCCGGGCACCGGCTCGGGGGCCGACCCGTGGCGTGGGCGGCGCTCGTGTTGGGGGTCGCGTCGCCCTTCGCCATCGAGTACGCCGCCACGGCCCGCATGTACTCGCTGATGGTGCTGTGGGGGGTGGTCGGGCTGCTGGCGGTCACCCGGGCCCTGGCCACACCGACGCGGCGGAACCTGGTCGCGGTGGGAGCGGTCACCGCAGCCATGCTCTACACCCACTACTGGGCCACCTTCGTCGTCGCCGTCACCGGCGGGTGGCTGCTCTGGCGCATCTGGCGCGAAGGTCGCGGCGTCCCGATCCGGGCCGACCAGCCCGGCACCCGTCCGGTGTTCGGGGCGATGGTGCTCGGTTCGCTGCTGTGGCTGCCGTGGGCGCCCGTCTTCGTCTACCAGACCCTCCACACCGGGACGCCCTGGACCTCCGCCGCCGGCCCCGCCGACCTGCTCGGGATCTTCGGCGACTACGCAGGCCCCGGGCCGTGGGGTCTCCTGCTCGCCTACTGCCTCTTCGCCCTCGCCGCCCTCGGCATCTTCGGCCGGCGCGCCGAGGCGACGGCGGCGACCGGCGGCCGTCGCGCCGTGCTGCTGGTGACCCGGCCGAACCCGGCCATCGCGTCGGTGGCCGCCGTGCTCGCCGGCGTGCTGGTGCTCGCCGTGGTCGCCGGCGCCGCCGCGCAGGCTGCGTTCGTCGCCCGCTACGCGGCGGTGGTGCTGCCCCTCTTCCTGCTGGTGGTCGCCACCGGCGTCGGGCTGTTCGAGCCTCGGGTGCGCGCTGGGCTGCTGGCCCTGCTCGGGGTCGCCGGCCTGCTGACGGGCCTCGGCGAGAACGGGTCGGCGCGCACCCAGGCGGTGCAGGTCGCCGCCGTGCTGAACGCCCAGGCGCAGCCGGGCGACGTCGTGGTCTACTGCCCCGACCAACTCGGGCCGGCGGTCGACCGACTGCTGCAGGTGCGCGGCGTCGACGAGCTGACCTTCCCCCGAGCCATCGGCCCCCAGCGGGTCGACTGGGTCGACTACACCTCCGCGATCGACGCCACCCACGTCGACGTGTTCGCATCCGACGTCCTCAGCCACGTGACCAGCGGGCACACCCTGTGGCTGGTGGAGCGTGACGGTTACCCCGGCTTCGGGACCCGCTGCGGCGAGCTGCGCAGCTGGCTCGACCTGCTGCGCCCCACCGGGGTGACCACCGTGCGGGAGAACCCCGGGCGGTTCTACGAGTCGGAGAACCTGGTCCGCTACCCGAGCTAGCACGCCCAGGGCCGGGGCGCCAGGCCGCCGACCGGTCGCCGCGACTACGCTCGCGGAGGCCGTTGTGCCGGCGCGCGTCCCCCGCCGCCCGGGCGCATCCCTCACCCCAGGAGAACCTCTACGTGTCTGAGCAGAGCGCCGGCGACGGCGTCGTCATCATCGGTGCCGGCCCCGCCGGCCTCACGGCCGCGTACCAGCTGGCCAAGGCCGGCAAGCGATCGACGGTGCTCGAAGGCGACGACATCGTCGGCGGCATCTCGCGCACCGTCGAGCGCGACGGCTGGCGGTTCGACATCGGCGGCCACCGGTTCTTCACCAAGGTGAGGCCGGTCGAGGAGCTGTGGCACGAGATCCTGCCGGCCGAGGACTTCATGCTCCGGCCCCGGTCGAGCCGGATCTACTACAAGGGCAAGTTCTACGACTACCCGTTGAAGGCGATGAACGCCCTCACCAACCTGGGCGTGCTCGAGTCGGTCCGCTGCGTGCTGTCGTACCTGTGGGTGCGGGTGCGGCCGCCGAAGGACCAGTCGAACTTCGAGGGGTGGGTGGCTGCCCGCTTCGGCTGGCGGCTCTACCGGCACTTCTTCAAGACCTACACCGAGAAGGTCTGGGGGCACCCCGGCTCGGAGATGGGCGCCGATTGGGCGGCCCAGCGCATCAAGAACCTGTCGCTCGGCTCGGCGATCGTCAACGCTCTGCTGCCCAAGCGGAACCAGAAGGAGATCACCTCCCTCATCGAGGAGTTCGAGTACCCCCGCCTCGGCCCCGGCATGATGTGGGAGACCTGCCGCGACAAGGTCGTGGCCGCCGGCACCGAGGTGCACATGCAGACCCGGGTGACCGCCATCCGCCACGCCGGCGGCCGTGCCACCACCGTGGTCGCCACCAGCCGGGACGGCGTGGTCACCGAGCACCCGGCCACTTCGGTGATCTCGTCGATGCCCCTCGGCGCCCTGGTGAGGGCCATGGACCCGCCCGCCCCCGCCGAGGTGATCGCCGCCGCCGACGACCTCTCCTACCGCGACTTCCTGACCGTCGCCCTCGTCGTGCCCGCCGACCAGGTGCCCTGGAACGACAACTGGATCTACCTGCACGACCCCGGCACCCGCGCCATGCGGATCCAGAACTTCGGCTCCTGGTCGCCGTTCCTCGTGAAGGACGGCCGCAACGTCCTTGGCCTCGAATACACCGTCACCGAGGGCGATGCCGACTGGAGCGCCCCCGACGACGTGCTCGTGGCCCGGGCCACCGACGAGCTGGGCCGGTTGAACCTCGTCGACCCGGCGAAGGTCGAGGCCGGGTACGTGGTGCGGATGCCGAAGGCGTACCCCTACTACGACGCGGCCTACGCCGGCAACGTCGAGACCATCCGCCGCTGGCTCGAGGCCAACGTCACCAACGTGTGGCCCGTCGGCCGCAACGGCATGCACCGCTACAACAACGCCGACCACTCGATGTACACGGCGATGCTTGCCATCGAGAACATCCTGACCGGCACCCACCACGACACGTGGTCGGTGAACGTGGAGGACGAGTACCACGAGGAGATCGGGTCGACGCCCTCGGCCCGGCCCGGTGGCGGCACCGGGCGCGACGCGCCCATCCTCCCCCGACGCGACTCGGCGGCGTAGCTCGCCGTGGCGGGCACCAAGGTGTGGTTCTGCCGCACCTGCGGCTACGAGGTGGGTCACCGTGGCCGATGCCACCAGTGCCGGGCCAAGCTGATCGCCTCGCCGATCCCGCTGCTCGACCCGCTCCCCGACGACCAGGAGGTGGGCTACCGCCTCGACGACTGGGCCGACCGCGCGCGCGGCCGGCTCATCGAGGCGCTGGTCGCCGAGGGGGTGGCCCACCGCTTCGAGGGCGACGAGCTCGTCGTCCCCACCGACGACGAGCAACGCGTCGACGAGCTGGTGGCGAAGGCGGCCGCCGCCGACGAGCTCGGCGGCGTCGCCGGCGACCCGGCCGACGACGACGCCGAGGACGCGCCCGGGCCGGTGGCCACCGAGGCCGACGCAGCGGTGACCTCGTCTGTGGCCATGCTCCTGTCGGCGTCGCGACGCCTGCGGATCGACCCGACCGACATGGAGGCCGACGGCGGGGTGGCCGAGGCGTCGGCCGGGGTGTTCTCGGTCGACAGCTGGGCCGGGGCCGACGACGACACGTGGGCGGCGATCGGCCGGGTCACGCGCCGGCTCCTCGCCGCGCTCGGCGCCGACGAGGCCCTCGACGACGACATCCGCCGGGAGGCGGCGGTGCTGGCCACGCTCGTGGCCCCGCTCGTGCCGGCCACCGAGCCGCACCCCGACCCGGTGGTGGCTGCTGCGGGCAGCGTCCCCGACCCGGTGCCGGCTGCTGCGGGCAGCGTCCCCGACGCGGTGCTGGCTGCTTCGGGTGCTGCCCCCGACCCGGTGGCCGTCGAAGACGACGAGACCGCCCGCCTCGCCGCCGATGCCCTCGGGCTGGAGGCGTCGCCTCCCGGCGAGTCGTGGGTTCCCGCCGGACACCAGCCGGCTGGTGAGCCGCCCGAGGCCGGCGAGCAGCCGGAGGCCGGCGAGCAGCCGGAGGCGGGCGCGACCGCCGGAGCTGCCGAGGTCGACGCCGCCGGGCCGAAGTTGCTCGGTGGCGGCCCGGAGACGTCCTACGAGGTGCCCGACTGGCTCCCCGACCAGCGCGCCCTGCTGACGGTGCTGCTCGACGAGCACTCCATCGCCTACGCCTGGGACGGCCCGGACCTGGTGGTGCCCAGCGACGCCGAGGCGGCGGTCGAGGCGCTCTTCGACCGGGTCGGCGGCGTGGCCGACGACGACGGCGACGACGAGGCGCGCTACCACGCCCTCGAGGAGCTGTTCGCGGCGGTCACCCGCCTGGCCGGCGACCCCGACGACGACGAGCGGGGCGCCGACGTCGTCGCCGCAGCCGGCGCGGTCGAGGGCCCGACACCACCGGGCTTCGACGACGGCCAGTGGCTGGCCCTCCGTCGGCGCACCAGGACCTTGGCCGACGCCATCGAGCACCGCGCCCACGCCGACGTCGTCGCCGGCCAGGCTGCCAGCCTCCGCGACGCGCTGCGCACCCTCGTCTGAGGGCGGGGCCGGGGTGGTTGCCGTGCTGCTCGCCCCGGGGGCGGGCGCGGGGCGCGACCAGCCCCAACTCGTCGCCATCGACCGGGCGGCGGCCGCCGCCGGCGCCACCGTCGAGCGCATCGACTTC
This sequence comes from Acidimicrobiales bacterium, assembly GCA_035718085.1. GTDB lineage: Bacteria > Actinomycetota > Acidimicrobiia > Acidimicrobiales > Palsa-688 > DASTHS01. Next base: position 5,813 of record DASTHS010000045.1, read on the forward strand.
CCGTACCGCCAGGCCGGCCGGCGCGCCCCCGACCGGCCGCCGGTGCTGCTCGCCACGGTCGCCGATGCTGCCCGCCGGCTGCCCCGCCCGCTGGTGGCGGGCGGACGGTCGATGGGTGGGCGGATCGCTTCGATGGCGGTCGCCGACGGCCTCGTCGACGCCGCCGCCCTCGTGCTGGTCAGCTACCCGCTGCACCCGGTCGGCCGTCCCGACCGCCGCCGTGTCGAGCACCTCCCGCGCATCGCCGTCCCGTGCCTGTTCGTGTCGGGCACCCGCGACGCCATGGGCAGCCCCGTTGAGCTGGAGGAGGCGGCGGCCGCCGTCGCCGCCCCCGTGACCTTCCACTGGGTCGAGGGGCGCGACCACGGCCTGCGCGGCGCCGACGCCGAGGTGGCGTCCGTGGTGGTCGGCTGGCTGCGGGGCCTGGGCCTCCTCGCCGACGGCGACGCGCCCCGGTAGCGCCGTCAGGCCCCGTCGAAGGCGGCGAAGAGGGCGGCGTAGGCGGCGGTGGCCTGGGCCAGTCGCTCCAGCGACACCCACTCGTCGACGACGTGGGCCTGGGCCACGTCGCCGGGCCCGCACACGACGGCGGGGATGCCGGCCTGGTTGCGCACGAAGCGGGCGTCGGTGGTGAAGCTCATGCCGATCATGGCGGCCGGGGCCCCCGTCGCCGACGCCACGGCGGCCGCCACCCGCCCGAGGAACGGCGCCGACGGGTCGAGCTCGCTGGCCTCGCCGAACACCCTGCGCTGCCACTCCCAACGCACCCCCGGCGCCAGCGGCACCGTGGCCAGGTGGGCCTGCAGCTCGGCCTCGGTCGACTCCGCCGTGGCCCCGGGCAGCACCCGCCGGTCGACGCCGAAGCGGCAGGTCTCGGCCACCACGTTCAGCCCGCTCCCGCCCTCGATGGTGCCGACGTTGCAGGTGGTCCGGCCGAGCAGCGGGTGCTCGGCGGCGGCGCCGAATCGTCGCCCGTGCAGGGCCCCCACCATGGCCGCCGCTGCCGCGATCGCCGAGGCCCCCTCGTCGGGGCGGCTGGCGTGGCCGGGGCGGCCGTGCACGGTGACGTGGCCTTGCAGCAGCCCCCGCTCGGCGATGCAACACGCCATGCCGGTCGGCTCGGGCACCAGGCAGGCGTCACCCCGGAGCAGGCCGGCGTCGAGCAGGGCGGCGGTGCCGAGGCCGCCGCCCACCTCTTCGTCGGCCACGAGGTGGAACGTGAGGTCGCACGCCGGCGCCACCCCGGCCCGGGCCAGCACGTCGAGGGCGCAGATCGCGGCGGCGATGCCGCCCTTCATGTCGGCCGCCCCCCGCCCGTAGAGCCGCCCGTCGCGCACCGTGGGCTCGAACGGGTCGCTCGCCCACGCATCGGGCCGGGCCGGCACCACGTCGAGGTGCCCGTTGACCAGCAGGCGCGGCCGGTCGCCCGGGCCGTCGGGGTGGGCGACATCGACGACGAGCGACACCCGGCCCGGCTCCGGCTCCACCTCGGTGCGCCGCTCGACCCACCGGCCGAGGGCGGCGTCGAGCGCCGGCAGGGCCGGGCGCTCACCACCCGGCGGGTTCGAGGTGTCGACGGCGACGAGGGCGGCGGCCACGCCGACCACCTCGTCGAGGTCGACGTGCGCGGAGAACGTCGGTTGCCCGGCCACCACGCGACGCTACCGCTGGCAGGATGGCGGGCCGTGCCCGCACCACCGCCCTCACCTCGCGACCTGCTCAGCGCCGCCCGGGCCGGTGACCGGCGGGCGACCGGCCGGCTGCTGTCGCTGGTCGAGCGCGGCGGCGACGCCGCCCGGCAGGTGGCGGCGGTGACCTTCGCCCCCTCCGCAGAGGCCCGCCACGTCGTCGGTGTCACCGGGGCGCCGGGCGCCGGCAAGTCGACCCTGACCGACCGCTACGTCGGGGTGCTGCGCGCCCGCGGTGACCGGGTCGCCGTGCTCGCCGTCGACCCGTCGTCGCCCTTCTCGGGCGGTGCCATCCTCGGTGACCGGGTGCGCATGCAGTCGCACTTCCTCGACGAGGGGGTGTTCATCCGCTCGATGGCCACCCGCGGCCACCTGGGCGGGTTGGCGCTCGCTGCGCCCGAGGCGATCCGGGTGCTGGCCGCCGCCGGCTACCCCCTCGTGGTGGTCGTCAACCCAGGGTGGGGCGACTCGGTGCAGGCCAACAAGGCCGGCCTGCTCGAGGTCGCCGACGTGTTCGTGGTGAACAAGGCCGACCGCGACGGCGCCGAGCAGACCCGGCGCGACCTCGAGTCGATGCTCGACCTCGGCACGACCGCCGCCGACTGGCGGCCGCCGGTCGTGCTCACCGCCGCCTCGAGCGGTGACGGCGTCGACGCCCTGGCCGACGCCGTCGATGCCCACCGCGCCCACCTCGAGGGCACCGGCGCCCTCGAGGAGCGCCGGCGGCGCCGCCTGGCCGACGAGCTCGATGCCGTGCTGGTCCGGCTGCTCGAGCGCGACGTGCGGGCGCTGCGCGACGGGGCCGCCCACCGCGACGCGCTCGCCCGGGTGGTCGCCCACGAGCTCGACCCGCACGCCGCGGCGGTCGCCCTCGTCGCCGAGCTGCGCGCCTGACCGGGCGTCGCCCTAGCGTGGCCGTCGTGCCCGACGAGCTCGTCCACCTGCAGCGCCGACCCGACAACGTGGCGCTGGTCACCCTCGACCGCCCCAAGGCCAACGCCCTGTCGATCGAGCTGCTGGCGCAGCTCGAGGCGGTGGCCGACGCCCTCGCCGCCGACCTGCCCGGGGCCGTGGTCGTCACCGGGGGCCCGAAGATCTTCGCGGCCGGTGCCGACATCTCCGGCTTCGGCGGCCCCGACGAGGCGGCCGCCTACGGCGCCCAGTTCCGCCGCAGCTTCGACAAGCTCGCCGCCCTGCCCCGCGCCGTGGTCGCCGCCGTCGCAGGGTACGCGCTGGGCGGCGGTTGCGAGCTGGCCCTGGCCTGCGACCTGCGGGTGGCGTCGCAGACCGCCACCTTCGGCCAGCCGGAGATCCTGCTCGGCATCATCCCCGGGGCGGGGGGCACCCAGCGCCTCACCCGCCTGGTGGGGCCCGGCCGGGCCAAGGAGCTGGTGCTCACCGGCCGGCAGGTCAAGGCCGACGAGGCGCTGGCCATCGGCCTGGTCGAGCGTGTCGTGCCGGCCGGCGGCGAGCTCGACGCCGCCCTGGAGCTGGCCGCCACCCTCGCCGCCGGGCCGCTGGTGGCGCACGGCCACGCCAAGGCGGCCATCGACGGCGGCCTCGACGGGCCGCTGGCCGCCGGCCTCGACCTGGAGGCCGAGCGCTTCGTGGAGGTGTTCCGCACCGACGACGCGGCCAACGGCGTGCGGTCGTTCCTCGAGAAAGGCCCCGGGAAGGCGACCTTCCGGGGTCGCTGACGGGGCTACGCCCAGGCCACGCAGCCGAGCTCGACCGGCTGGGCCAGGTCGGGGTGGGCCGGCAGCACCCGCACCGTGTAGCCGTGCCGGCCGGCGCGGTCGGCGGCGAACGAGCCCGCCCACCGGTCACCGACGCGGGCCATGCGCACCACCTCGGTGCCCTGCATCTCGTCGCCCGCCGCCACCGAGCCGTGCACCAGCTCCACGGCCACATCCTCGGGCGAGAGGCCGCCCAGCTCGAGGGTGACCTCCACCCGGCGGACCTCGCCGAGGGCCACGGCCCCGTCGTCGTCGGCGGAGTGCACCGAGACGACGCGCACCTCGGGCCACGCGGCGGCGACGCGCAGCTTCCAGGCGGCCAGGGCCTTCGCCTTGGCGTTGCCGTCGGCGGTGAGCGCCTGGCTGCGGGCGGCGGTGGGCTCGTAGAACTGCTCGACGTAGTCGCGCACCATGCGCGACGCCATCACCTTGGGGCCGAGACCGCGCAGCGAGGCCCGCATCCGCGCCACCCACGCCCGGGGGTAGCGACCGCCGCCGTGGTCGTAGAACGCCGGCACCACCCGGTCCTCGAGGATCTCGAAGAGGCTGTTGGCCTCCAGGGCGTCGCGGGCGTCGAGGTCGTCGATGCCGTCGGCGGACGCGATGGCCCACCCGTTGTCGCCGTCGTACATCTCGTCCCACCAGCCGTCGGAGATCGAGCAGTTGAGCGCCCCGTTCAGCGCCGCCTTCTCGCCGCTGGTGCCGCTGGCCTCGAGGGGCCGGCGCGGCGTGTTCAGCCACACGTCGCTGCCCTGGTAGAGCATGCGGGCGACGGAGATGTCGTAGTCCTCCACGAAGGTGATGCGGTGGCGCACCTCCGGGTCCCGGCTGAAGCGCACGATGCGGCTGATCATCTCCTTGCCCACGTCGTCGGCGGGGTGGGCCTTGCCGGCGAACACCAGCTGCAGCGGGCGGCTCTCGTCGAGCAGCAGCGCCTTGAGCCGCTCGGGCTGGCTGAGCAGCAGCGTCGCCCGCTTGTAGGCGGCGAAGCGGCGGGCGAAGCCGACGATGAGCAGGCGGGGGTCGAGCACGTCGTCGACCCAGGAGGTGTCGGCGGCGGGCACGCCGCGCGCCTGCAGCGACCGGCGCAGGCGGTCGCGCACGAACACCACCAGGGCCTCCCGGCCCTGCTCGCGCACCCGCCACAGCTCGTCGTCGCGGGCGTCGTCGATGCCGGCCCACTCGTCGGGCCCCGACTCGTCCCACGCCGGTGACACGTACTTGGAGAGCAGGTCGTCCATCTCCGACGACGCCCAGGTGCGGCCGTGCACACCGTTGGTGACCGACTGGATCGGCACCTCGTCGACCGGCACCGGTGGCCACAGCGGCTGGAACATGCGGCGGCTGGTGTCGCCGTGCAGCTTGGCGACACCGTTCGACATGCCGGCGAGGCGTAGCCCCATCACCGCCATGTTGAAGGGGGCCTCGGGGCTCTCGCCGGGGAAGTGGCCGAGCGACATGAGGGTGTCGATGCTCACGCCGCACTCGTCGGCCCACCCGGAGAAGTAGCGCTCCATGAGGTCGCGCCCGAAGCGGTCGATGCCCGCCGGCACCGGGGTGTGGGTCGTGAAGCAGGTGCCCGCTCGCACCGCCTCGATGGCCTCGGCCCACGACAGGCCCGCACCGGTGATCAGCTTGCGGATGCGCTCCAGGCCGAGGAAGCCGGCGTGGCCCTCGTTGGTGTGGAACACCTGGGTGGCCACACCGAGCGCGTCGAGGGCGCGCACGCCGCCGATGCCGAGCAGGATCTCCTGGCGGATGCGGTGCTCGGTGCCCCCGCCGTAGAGGCGGTCGGTCACCGCTCGCAGCTCGGCGCCGTTGGCGTCGACGTCGGCATCGAGCAGGTACAGCCGCACCCGGCCGACCTGGGCCAGCCACACCTGCGCCTCGAGGGGGGTGCCCGCCATGTCGACGCGCACGCGGGTGCCCTCGACGAGGGTCAGGGCCATGGCGTGGGGGTCGAGCAGCGGGTAGCGCTCCTCCTGCCAGCCGTCGCCGTTGAGCGACTGGCGGAAGTAGCCCATGCGGTACATCAGCCCGATGCCCGTCAACGGCACGCCGAGGCTGCTCGCCGCCTTCAGGTGATCGCCGGCGAGCACACCGAGGCCCCCGGAGTACTGGGGGATGGCCTCGGCGATGCCGAACTCGGGCGAGAAGTAGGCGACGGCGCGCAGCGGGCTCTCGGGCCGACCCTGGAACCAGCGCGGCGAGCTCAGGTACCGGCGGAGGTCGTCGTGGACCTCGCCGAGGAACCCCATGAACGCCGGGTCGGCGGCCAGCTGCCCGAGGCGGTGGCCGCCGACCTGGCCCAGCAGGCGCACCGGGTCGTGGAAGGTGAGCTCCCAGATGCGGGGGTCGACCCACCGGAACAGGTCGCGGGTGCGCTCGTCCCACGACCACCGGAGGTTCACCGCCAGCTCCTGGAGCGGAGCGAGCTGCTCCGGCAGCCGGGCCCGGACGGTGAAGCTGCGGAAGGCCTTCATGGGCGCCGAAGCTACCCGGCCCCCCGGTCGGTGCCCCCCCGGCTCCCGCGTAGCGTGGCCGCACGTGACCGGACGTGTGGTGATCGACGATGTCCGCCCCTCGACCCCTGCGGGGTACCCCGCCAAGGCGGTGGTGGGGGAGCGGGTGCCGGTGCGGGCGGTCGTGTTCAAGGAGGGCCACGACGTGCTGGCGGCGCGTGCCCTGCTCTACGCCGGCCCCGCCGGTGGGCCCGACGGCCGCTCCGCCGCCGGTGAGCTGGTCGAGGTGGCACCCCTCCAGCTGCTCGGCAACGACGAGTGGCTCGGGCACGTCACCCCCCGCGCCATGGGCGACCACCACATCGTGGTGCAGGCCTGGACCGACCGGCACGCCACCTGGGCCCACAAGGCCGAGGTGAAGCTGGAGGCCGGCCAGGACGTCGACGTCGAGATGGCCGAGGGGCGTGCGCTGCTCGACCTGGCGACGGCCGGCCCGGCCGTCGACGCGGCCCGCGCCGCCCTCGACGACGCCGGTGCCCCCGCCGCAGCCCGCCTGGCGGCCGCCCTGGGCGACGACGTCGCCGCCGCCCTCGCCGACCCCGAGGCGGTGGCCACCGACCTGACCGCCGCCCCCTCGCAGCCCCTGTGGGTCGACCGCGAGCGGGCGCTGGTCGGCGCCTGGTACGAGCTGTTCCCCCGCAGCTTCGGCGGCTTCGCCGGCGTGGCCCGCCGGGTGCCCGCCCTGGCGGCGATGGGCTTCGACGTGCTCTACGTGCCGCCGATCCACCCGATCGGTCGTGCGCACCGCAAGGGCCGCAACAACGCCCTCGACGCCGGCCCCGACGATGTCGGGAGCCCCTGGGCCATCGGCGGCCCGGAGGGCGGCCACACGGCCATCCACCCCGACCTGGGCACCGACGACGACCTGCGCGCCCTGATCGACGTCCTGGCCGACCACGGCATGGAGCTGGCCCTCGACTACGCCCTGCAGTGCAGCCCCGACCACCCCTGGGTGCGCGACCACCCCGAGTGGTTCCACCACCGGCCCGACGGGTCGATCGCCTACGCCGAGAACCCGCCGAAGAAGTACCAGGACATCTACCCGATCAACTTCTGGCCCGAGTCGGAGGCCGACCGGCGGGCGCTGTGGGACGAGTGCAAGGCGGTGCTCGACCACTGGATCGGCTTCGGCGTGCGCATCTTCCGGGTCGACAACCCCCACACCAAGCCGATCGCCTTCTGGGAGTGGGTGATCCCGGCGGTGCAGGCCGAGCACCCCGAGGTCATCTTCCTGGCGGAGGCGTTCACCCGGCCCCACGTCATGGCCAAGCTCGCCGAGGTGGGCTTCTCGCAGAGCTACACGTACTTCACCTGGCGCACCCGCACCGAGGGCGAAGAGGGGCTGTGGGCGTACATGGAGGAGCTGACCGCCGGGCCGAAGGCCGACTACATGCGCCCGAGCTTCTGGCCCAACACGCCCGACATCCTCTCCGGCCCGCTGCGCGACGGGCCGCCGTCTGCGTTCGCGCTGCGCTACCTGCTGGCGGCGACCCTCACCCCCAGCTACGGCGTCTACAGCGGCTACGAGCTCTACGAGAACCAGCCGGCGTCACCGGCCAACGAGGAGTACCTGAACTCCGAGAAGTACGAGCTGCGGCCCCGCGACTTCGACCGGCCGGGCAGCCTGGCGCCGCTGATGACCGCAGTGAACAGCATCCGCCGCCGCCACCCGGCGCTGCAGCGCCTGCGCAACCTGGTGCTGGTGCCGAGCGACAACCCGCTGGTGTTCGCCTACGCCAAGGTGGCCGACGACGGCGCCGACGCCGTGCTGTGCGCGGTCACCCTCGACCCCTCTGCGCCGCAGGAGACCACGCTGCACCTCGACCTCGAGCGCCTCGGCCTGCCCACCGCCGGTCCCTTCTACGTGCGCGACGAGCTCTCCGGCGAGCTGTTCCTCTGGACGGGGGCGTCGGCCTACGTGCGCCTCGACCCGATGGTG
>DASTHS010000046.1:0-23580 GCA_035718085.1 Acidimicrobiales bacterium
CCCGCTGAGCCGGCGGATCCTGTGGACCCCGACCTCTCGCGAAGGACGGGAAGATCAGACCGGCGGCACCGGTGGGTGCCGGGATAGTTCCTGGGCCCCGGCCGACTGATCGTTCGTGGGACAGCTCGAGACGGCGTCAGCCGATTCGCAGGTCAGACCGGGACCCAGGGCTCCCGACCCTACGACCACCACCATCCGGCTGTCGGTGATGGGCAAGGCCAGAAGCACCACCCCATCCTCCCTGCCGACTCGGCGCACCTCTTCCAGCACTCGGGCCCACCTGCCGCGGTGACGTTCTGTGCGCACGTGGCCGCGACGCATCATCGAGGGGGGCAGCGCCGCCTTACTCCCGGCAGTTCGTCGCGGGAGGCGCTCATGGCGTCACGACTTCGCTCGGCGACGGCATAGATCACGGTTTTAGAGCGACGACTTGGCATGAGTCGGCTTCGGTGGTGCACGGCCCGGCGAGCGTCACGGTTGCAACTCGGTGGTCACTGACGCCGAGCGTGTAGGGAAGGCGGCAGGTGACCGTGCCCGCCCGTGCGTTTCCGCAGTGGAGGGTGCCGGGTTGCAGGAGCCCGGCGGGATTGCCGACCCGTGAGCTCAGTGCCTCGTACACCTTCAGGTCGACGGCGAGCTCGGTTTCGGCCTTGGCGTGCCTTGCAGCCGCTGACGCAGCGAGCCGGGCGGCCGCGGACGGTTGGCCGACCACGAGACTGCCGGCAACGGCACCGGCGAGAAGTCCCGGACTCATCGCTCCCGCTATCAGAGCGAGCGGGGTGCTCCCGCCGATGCCTTGCCAGCGCCCGCTTCCCGGAGGGCCGACCACCACGCCGGCCGTCCCGACCATCAGCCAGAGGGTGCCAATGGCCAACATCTCCCACCTGAAGCTGTCGGTCCCGCGCCACCTCACGGCAAGCACGGCCGCCACAAGCGTCAACAGGCCGGCGACGATGAGCATGACGTACATGGCCCGCAAGGGTCGCCGCCCGTCTGATCCCACGGCCTGGGAGTCTCGCGCAGGGTCTACGCGCCCACGGATGCCTTCGAGTCTGCGAGGGCGCAGTCGCCAATGTCTGCCCCGGAGCAACAACCCTCTGCGCAGTAAGCCACACAACGCAGAGCGCCGACTCGGTTGCGATAGTTGATCTAGCAACTGAACAGGATGCGCTGCCCATCTGCGCTCTCGCCTAGTCCCACGGCTCGCCGGTGTACCAGTCCGGCTTGGCGTCATCCCGGCCGAACCAGCCCCAGTCGTTGAGAGTGTCTATAAACAGTTCCCGGTCGAAGCTGCGGTACTGATCCGCGAGCTGCGAGAAGTAGAAGCCCGCCTCACCGGCGGCGAGCCGCCCAGTGTCGCCCTGGTCTGAATCCTGGCGGATAGGACCGACGACCATCCCTTTACTTCCGCCGAAGTCAGGAAGGTAGGCAGCGAACCGGGCCGGCCCGAGGTTGCTTGGGATGACATACGGAACGGTCACGCGGATCCGAAGCTGGGCTGCGGCTTGAAGCCAGGCCCGCTCCATGGAGTCATGTTCCTCCGCCTCGGCCATCACACAGAGAGCCTGCCAGACGACACCTCGGCCTCGGCGGTCACCGGGGCGCGGAACGCCGGTGCGCCCTGTCCGCTCGTTCGGCGCTCCCTTGCCAGCCTTACGCCCGGCCTCCCTTCGGGACATAGGGCATGTCTGGGCGATCCTTGTAGACGCCCTCGTGGTCTGGGTCGGCCAAGCCGCCGTCGCTGAGTGCTCGTCGAACTGCTTCCAGCCAGTCCTGCCAACGTGCCGAATCTGTCCAGAGGTACTGCGTCAGGAGGACGATGTCCTCGCTCGGCTCCTGCTTCAACTCGAGGTATTGAAGGACCATGTAGAAGGCTGCGCGGAAGGATTCATCCAGCGTCAGAGAGTCGGGAAGATTGGCAACAGAGTCCTCGGACACCGGAACATATTGTCTGATCTGCAACACCCGGCGATGCCGCCGGATCGACGCAAGAGTTAGCGCATAGCGACGGTTCCGGCGTGGCTTTCGAGCGCTGCGTGGTGTGCCGGCATCGGCGGCCCCTTGGGCAGGTTGGCGGCGTGGGACGTTCAGCGGGGTTTGGTTGTCCAGTCCGTCCAGGCGTCGACAGCTTCCTGGAGGGTCATGGCCTCGACGGCCGCTTGCTGGAGCCCGGCGGTGTGGACGAGTTGGTTCACGAGCCACTCAGGCAGTCGTTCGCTGCGGGGTGGGGCGGCAGGACGGATACCGGCCCGGAGCTTCCCGAACCGTTCTATGACTTCGGCCAGCGCCACGGTGTGGGGCGTGGCTGGCATGGAGCTGACTCGGGCGGCCATCTCGGCGTACACCTCTTTGTCGGAGCGGGCGCCGACCGCCCAGACCTCGGCGATCTCGATGACGGGAGTCGCCGTCTCGTCGGTGGTGTGGCGCCACACGATGCGCCAGTCTCGGTCGCCGACGGTGAGTTTCCGCCATCCGATGAGGTTGCCGAGGAGGGGCTCGCCTGCCTCTGGGCTCTCCTCGAGGAGCAGCATCTTCTTCAACGCCCAGCGCAACGCCTGGGGGGCGCTGGTGGCGAGCCGGTCGAGATCGTCGAGCGCCGCGTCGGTGAGGCGTACGTAGGCTGCCGGTGCGGGGTCGGTCACCCCCGTCCGGCGGCCTGATCCTCACGAAGCTCGGCCAGGAGTTCCTCCCGGCTGAACCCGAGGCGGGAGATGACGCTGTCGAGGTCGGTGCGCCGTCCGGTGTCGGTGGCTGCCCGGCTGAGCACCAGCGCAGCCGATCGCAGGTCTCGTTCGAGCTCGCGGAGGTCCTCGAAGTGCTGGATGCTGATCACGGCCGCCACGGGCTTGCCGTGGCGTTCGACGACGGTGTCGGTGCCGTGCTCGCTGTCTTTGAGCAGGCCTGCGACACCTCGCGACGAGGCCTCTGTCACTGACAGCACTCGGGTCGGGTTCTCCAGCACGCCCACGCCCTGACTGTACAGGAATCTGTGCAGATCGTAGGAGGCTCACCTCACGGAGAGGTGCGTCGTCGCGTCGGTCCGAAGGGTCGCACTTCCGGAAGGCGACCAAGGTCCCCTGGACGGCCGCCCCTGGGCGATCCTCGTCGGCGCAGTCGAGCGTGCCCGATGCAGCGAAACCGCACGCCAGACGTTGATGCGGCGCTGTCCAGGCCGCCCGCGACGGACCGAAGGACGATTGAGCTCCATCGAGAACACGCGTGGGCGCCCCCGAACACGAGCAGTCCACGCAGACCCCGCCGGTCGTACGATCCGTACCGTGAGCACCGACCAGGGCCACGCCGCTGAGCCCAACAGCGCCGCCTTGTGGGGCGACCTGGACTCGCAGGACCAGAAGGTCGCTCGGCGGGCCGCAGGTCAACTGATCGCCGCCTATCACCAACAGCAGCTTCTGGCCCTCCTCGACCACGTGCGCCGAGGGTTCGCCCAGCTCGACGCCGGCGAGATCGACGCCTTCGACCTCGACGACCTCATCCACCGCTACACCAAGTGCGCAGCGAAGCTCTGGTCCTTCTGCAGCACCGGTGGAAGCGGGGCGCTGGCAGCAGCTCGAGCGGTCGCCTACCGGCGCCAGCACGACGATGACGTCGACTGGTGGGAAGCGTGGTCGCCCCGCCCTGAGCGCATCACCGGCGTCGACGAGGACCGAAGCGAAGCGACCGTCGACAACCGATGAACTCCCCGCCGGGCCCCCGGAGGGGCTGGCTAGGGGCCGCGCAACCAGTCACGGCTGAGGGCCGGGTGAGAACGCCAAGGGTCCCCGGCGACGCCCCTGCACGTGCGGCGCCGCGCCGACAGGGGCCTTCTCCAACCATGCCAGCGGTCACTTCAGCCGCGTGCGCACAGAGCGCCATGGATAGGGTCACACAGTTCCACCAGTGGTCGCAGAGGGTCGGCGACCTCAAGTAGGGGGGTGCGGCGCCCCCGGTGGAGCAGACAATGCTGGAAGCGTGGGGGCCGCCGGGGCGAGGAGATCGCCGGGGTCGGGGGCGCAGAGCAGACCGACCGCTTGAAGGTGGATGGCGTCCCGGCCGGGAGCCGGTGGGCGCTCGGTGGCCCGATGCGGCAGCGACCCGTCGAGCAGCACCCTCAACCGAGGCGGCGGACGGCGAGCTCGTGGACGTCGACGGCCTGGGCGGCGTAGCGGAGGGCGGCGACGACGTCGTCGGCTTCGAGCTGGGGGTACTCGAAGGTGATGGCGTCGACGGTCATGCCGTCGCCGACCATCCCGACGACCGTCGCCACCGGGATGCGCGTGCCGCGGATGCAGGGCACCCCACCCATGACGTCGGGCGCCACGGCGATGCGCTCGAGGGCCACCAGGCGGAGCGTACCGATGCCACCCCCCGATCGGCCGCGAACCGGGACCTTGCCAGCGGCGACACACAGGCATCGCCGCGATGCGGCCCACCAGCGACCCCGACCGCGCCCTACGGGGCGGCCACGCAGCGCCGATGCTTGACAGGTCGGTGAAAGGCACCGGGCGCCTGCGGCGCCCGGCCAACGACCCGCCGCAAGCGGCGGGCCGTTCCCCGGACAGGCCACCACGCCGGTCGCCACCACCGGAATGGCCCAGCGGCTCACACGACCACTCACCACCGTGCTCACCACGCCCGTCATCAGCTCACCAGATCACTCACCACCGCGCTCATCTCGAAGTCAGGTGTCGCGAAACGGGGGTCTCATGCGCGGAAGAAAGGGTGTTGCGTTTCGCCCGCAGCCGACCCCTATTAGGAAGCAGACCCCGCCAAGGAGACCACCGTGGCCCACCACCACTACGACGACATCGTCATCGTCACCGCCGACGCCGCACCCGCCCACACCGACGCCCTCGCCGCCAGCGGCTACCGCGCCCTGCTCGTCACCGCCCGCCACACCATCTACACCCGCACCACCAGCCCATCGCCCCAACCTGCGCCAGAGGCCGCGCCCGCACCCGCCCAGCGGCGCCGAGGCCTCACCGTCACCCAAGCCGCCGGCATCCTCGGCATCAGCCGCAGCGCCGCCTACGACATGATCCACACCGGCGCCCTCCCCTCCGTGCGACTCGGCCGGCGCATCGTCGTCCCCGACACCGCCCTCGACGACCTCCTCGCCGCCAGACCCACCCTCGCCGCCAGCTGACCGGGCGACTCGAGCGGATCAGCTGGCCGGTGCGGTCGAGGGGTCACTGGGCACGGCGAGGAGGTCGGCGACGCGCTGGGCCGCTTCGTGCTGGAGACCGGCGACGACGTGGCTGTAGGTGTCGAGGGTGATCGAGATGCTGGCGTGGCCGAGCCGCTCTTGCACAATCTTGGGGTGCACGCCGGCGGCGAGCGCAAGCGTGGCCGACGTGTGCCGCAGATCATGGAGCCGGATGGGCGGCAAGCCCGACGCCTTGACCCGCTGGGCGAACATGACGCCGATGCGCTCGGGGTGGAGCGGACGTCCGTCGTCGCGGACGAACACGTAGCCAGTTCGCTCCCACAGGTCGCCGGCTGCGAGGGCCTCCTCGGCTTGCCGTGCCCTGTGGGCCCGCAGCGCCCGCACGGTCAGGTCGTCCAAGGCGACCGACCGCCGGCCCTTGGCCGTCTTGGGTTCGGTGACCTTGACCTCGTAGCCGACGCTCACCAGCGCCCGGCGCACCGCGAGGGTGCCGGCGTCGAAGTCGACGTCTTCCCACCGCAAACCCGCCGCCTCACCCCGCCGAAGGCCTGTGGTGATCAATACCACCCACATCGCCTCGAGGCGGTCGCCAGCCACCGAGGCGATGAACTGCCGGGCCTGGGCGACGTCCCACACCCGCATCACCGGCTGGTCGACCCGGGGCGGGTGGGCCGACCTGACGGGGTTGCGAGCCAGCATCCCCCACTCCACGGCGTCTTTCATGGCCCGGCCGAGCACGACGTGGGCGTAGCGCACCGACCGAGCCGAGAGCGGCCGGCCACCGGTGCCCCCGTTGGTCGTGAGGCTGGCGTAGAGCTGCGTGAGATGCCCGGGCGTGAGCGAGGCCAGGCGGAGGCTGCCGATCGACGGGATGACCCAGTTGACGCACGTCGCCCGGTAGCTGGCCGCCGTCGTCTCCCGCAGTGTCGGGGCGACCGAGTCGAGCCAGTGCTCGAGGAACTCGCCGACCGTGGTGCGCCCTGGGTCAGCGAACTGGCCGGCCTGGAGACGGCCGAGCGCTGCGGTCAGCGCCGCCTCAGCCTCCCGCTTCGTGCGGAAGCCGCCGACCCACTTCTGGCGCCGCTTCCCCGTCGCCGCGTCGCGCCCAAGCTCGAGCACATAGGTGTAGCCGGCGCCTCGTTTGACGATGCTCCCCCGCACGTCTTGCCTCCCCGATCCGTTTGCAAAACGTTAGCTCGGGGGTGCGACAGTCGCTCCGACCGGGTGACTTCGGATCTCGGACACCGCGCCTGACCTGCACTTATGCTGCGCGCTCGGAGGGATTCGAACCCCCAACCTTCTGATCCGTAGTCAGATGCTCTATCCGTTGAGCTACGAGCGCTGGGGCTGCCGGAGCAGCGACGTCGCATCCTAGCGGGCGACCGTGGACGATCGCCGCCGGGCAGCCACGAACCAGGTGCCGGGCGCTGGTCGCCTCCTCACCGGCGGGGCGCGACGGCCGCCGCTACCGTCGGCGGGATGGGGCGGCGGGACGGGCGGACGGGCCGGTGACGATGGCGAGGCCGGGGAAGGTCGCCGTGGCGGCGGCGGCCGCCGCCGGTGCGCTGGTGCCGGTGGCGGGGCCGGCCGGCGCGCAGGTGCCCGTCGGGTCGGGAGCGTTCACCGTGGCGGTCAGCGACCACACCTTCACCGACCCGACGCGAGGCACCCCGGCGCGCCAGGGGGTGCCGGCGTCGGCCACCCGCACCATCCACGAGCTGCTCTACCGGCCCGAGGGCACGTCGGGCGCCCTGCCGACGGTGGTGTTCGCCCCCGGGTGGGACAACCAGTCGTCGGCCTACGACCCCCTGCTGCGGGCCATCGCCTCGGCGGGGTGGCTCGTCGTCGGCGTCGACTCCCCCGGCACCTCCAGCTACTTCCCCGGCGCGCCGCTCAGCGAGGACCTGGCCGACAACACCCGGGACCTGTCCACGGCGCTGACCGACGTGGAGGGCGGTCCGCTCGGCGCCCTCGTCGACCCTGCGCGCGTCGCCGCCGTGGGCCAATCCGACGGCGGGTCGGAGGTGGCCACCCTGGCGTTGGACACCTCCTTCGCCTCCACCCGCTTCTCCGCCTACGCGGTGCTGTCGGGCATCGTGCCGTCGGGGCAGGTGCCGGGCACCTTCGGGGCGGTCAACAACGGCCCGGTGCTGGCCATGGTCGGCAGCGCCGACGAGTACGGCAACTACACCCCCCAAGCGGGCGGCGGGGGCACCCAGTCGGTGGCCCGCACCGCCGGCAGCCCGGCGTTCCTCACCGTCATCTCCGGCGGCACCCACCTCGGCCCCTACGTCGGTGCGGGCACCCAGGCCGACGACACCCGGGCGGCGATCGTCGCCTTCCTCGACACCGCCGCCACGCACGCCGCCGGGTGGCGCCAGGCGTTCACGTCTGACGCCGCCACCGACGGCCTCGCCACCACGGGCACGCCCGGCCCCTGGTGGGGCGTGCCCGGCACCGTCGTCGGCATGGCCGTCACCGCCAGCGGCGACGGCTACTGGCTGGCGTCGGCCGACGGACTGGTGCGGGCGTTCGGCGACGCCGCCCCGCTGGGGGACCTCCGCCAGAGCCCGTCGCCGGTGGTGGCCATCGCCGGCGCCCCCGACGGTGGCGGCTACTGGCTGGTCACCGCCGACGGCCGGGTGAGCGCCTACGGCTCGGCGGTGTTCCAGGGCGACCTGCGGGGCGTGGCCCTGGCCGCGCCGATCGTGGCTGCGGCCGCCGACCCGGCCACCGGCGGCTACTGGCTGCTCGGCGGTGACGGTGGGGTCTTCAGCTTCGGGGCCCCGTTCCTCGGCAGCACCGGCGACCTGCGCCTGGCCGCCCCGGCGGTGGGCATGGCCGCCACCCCCGACGGTCGGGGCTACTGGTTCGCCGCCGCCGACGGTGGGGTGTTCGCCTTCGGCGACGCCCCCTTCGACGGCTCGATGGGCGGCCGGCCGCTCAACCTGCCCGTGGTCGGCCTGGCCGCCGACCCCGCCACCGGCGGCTACTGGCTCGACGCCAGCGACGGGGGGATCTTCGCGTTCGATGCGCCGTTCCTCGGCTCGACCGGGAACATCCGGCTGCAGTCACCGGCGGTCGGCATGGCCGCCGGCGGTGGCGGCTACCGGGTCGTGGCGGCCGACGGCGGCGTGTTCGACTTCTCGGCGCCGTTCGAGGGGTCGGGGGCCTGACCCCCTGTGCGGGGCGGTCGGCGACGCCATGGGCGGCCCCTGCCCCGACTGCGGGTCCCCGCTCAGCCCCGACCTGACCTGACGGTGCGGGGAGGTCGGCCGGCCGGGTGGCTCGCGTACCAGTCGCGCCACACCAGCCGGTGCACGGGCAACAAGCGGGGCAGCGAGCGGAGGCCGGGGATGAACGGCACCAGCACCAACCCCAGCGACAGCACCATCATCAGCCCCCAGATCAGGGCGTCGGCGTTGCCGGAGTGGGTGAAGGGCGGGATCTGGTACCAGAACGTGTAGAGCCACAGCCACGCCTGGCCCGGGTAGCTGCCGGTCTCGTTCATCATCCCCCACTGGGTGCCCGTGAGGTGGCGGGCGTGCGCCTGGGCGGCGAGGTAGTCGCCGTCGGCGAGGAACAGCAGCGGTGAGGTGGAGTCGGCCTGGTAGAGGCCGGCTGAGTGCCCGACGAGCTGGCTGTCGAGGGCGCCCGTGCGGGCGAGGCCGGCCAGGGAGGTGACCAGCGTCGGCACCGGCCCGTAGTCGCCCGGTGCCGCCTTGGCCGGGTCGCCACCGGCGGTGCCGATGGCGGCGTCGTAGGCCGACGCCCAACGCTGTTGCTGCCCGCCGGGCGCGGCGGTGTAGCTGGCCAGGGCGGAGGTGAGCACCGGGTCGCCGGTGACGGTCGACAGCGGGCG
Organism: Acidimicrobiales bacterium; assembly: GCA_035718085.1. Taxonomy (GTDB): domain Bacteria; phylum Actinomycetota; class Acidimicrobiia; order Acidimicrobiales; family Palsa-688; genus DASTHS01. Next base: position 9,027 of record DASTHS010000046.1, read on the forward strand.
CAGCACGAAGTCCTGCGACGGGTCGACCGGCTGGTGCACGCCGACCCACCGCTGGAGGTGGAGGGCGAAGATCGACTGGCCGTCGGACGCCCGGTTGTAGGGCGGCCCGTAGGCGGCGCTGGCGCTGGTGCCGTCGAGCTCGGTGACCGCCGTGGCCACGAACCCGGCCGGGTCGGCGGTCGCCCAGCGCTGGATCGTCACCTGTCGGTCGTCCGGTGACGAGAACACCGCGGCGAGGGTCAGGGCCAGGGCCGCCATGGCGACGACGGCGACGACGACCTCTTTGACCAGGTCGTAGGGGCGGGTGGGGCCGCTCCAGTGGTCGGAGGTCATCGCCACGCCGCCGGGTCGTCGGAAGGGCGGCCGTCGTCGGCGGTGCCGATCGGCGGCACGACCCCCCGGAGGCGCACCAGGACCACGTGGGCCACCACGAGCAGGCCGACCGCCAGCGGCAGCAGCATCACGTGCCACACCAGCATCTGGCCCAGGTCGAGCACGTTCCAGAAGGCGCCGGCACCGGTGCTGTTGATGCCGTCTTTGGCCTGGGTGGCGATCCACTCGGCGTCCAGGTTGGTCTGGGACAGGTAGCCGGTGAAGGCGCAGGCGACCGACACGAGGAAGCTGACCGCCCCGGTGACCCACGTCGCCGCCCGCCTCCCCCGCCACGCCGCCATGAAGAACTTGCCCCACAGGTGCAGCACCATCCAGAAGAAGAACAGCTCGACGCTCCAGAGGTGCACGCTGTTGAGGAAGTGGCCGACCACGGTGGTGTGCCACCACCGCACGCCGCCGAGGGCGATGGCCACACCCGAGGCGATCACGACGGCCAGCGACGCCAGCGACGCCACGCCGAAGAGGTAGACCCACGAGGCCACGTAGGCGGGCTGCGCGTCGGGGAGCGCCCGCTCGGGGGGCAGGGCGGCGGTGAGGCGGGCCCGCAGCGAGCCGGTCCAGCCACCCTCCCCGCCGGCCCGGGTGGGGGGCCCGCCGGGGCGGACGGGGTCGCCGCCGTCGACCGCGCCGGCCCGGTCGGTGCCGGTGGCGGTCACGACCGCTCTCCCGGGGGCGTCGACCGGCGGCGGCCGTGGGGGAAGGGCGCCAGCAGGGCGGCGACGAAGACCACGATCATCAAGACGACGACGACCAGGTTCGCCAGCGACATCCGGAAGAAGCCCCAGTGCAGGTAGTAGCCGTCACCGTTGAGCAGCAGGCCCACCACCGGCGGCACAGGGAAAGGGAGCACCATCACACCTCACGACTCGTCGGGGGCCGATCGGCCCTCCCGGCCAGTAGGCACCCGACGGCGCTCGTTGGCGTAGGGCCTTTGGGCCCCACCTGCCGGGCGAACGGCCTTCGGGCCGCCCGGGCGTAGGGTCGGGCAGTGCCCCGGATCCTGGTCACCAACGACGACGGCATCACCTCCGAGGGCCTGGTGGTGCTGGCCCGGATGGCCCGTGAGCTGGGCGAGGTGGTGGTCGTGGCCCCCGACCAGGAGTTCTCCGGGGCCAGCGCCGCGCTCGGTCCGCTGCACCTCATCCACCCCGAGGTGCACGAGGCGGCGGTGCAGGGCATCGACGAGGCGTGGGCGGTCAGCGGGCCCCCGGCCCTGTGCGTCTACTTCGCCCGGCTGGGTGCCTTCGGGGGCGCGCCCTTCGACCTGGTGCTGGCGGGCATCAACCCGGGTGCCAACGTGGGCCGGTCGGTGCAGCACTCGGGCACGGTGGGCGCGGTGATCACGGCTGCCAGCGGCCGGCTGAGCGGTGTGGCGGTCAGCCAGGCGGTGGCCGGTGCTTCGATCGAGGGGCAGGGCGCCGGCGACCAGCTGGCCGGCCAGCGGTGGGAGACCGCCGCCCGCGTCGGGGTCGAGGTGGCCCGTGGGGTGCTCGAGGCGGGGCCGTCGCCGGCGGTCGCCGTCAACGTGAACGTGCCCAACGTGGGCCTCGACGAGCTCGCCGGGTGGCGGCGCACCACCCTGGCACCCGCACCCAGCCGGGGCGTGGGCAGGGCGGAGCTGGTGCCGGTGCCGGGCCGCACGGGCAGCTACACGGTGGTCATGCAGTGGGCCGACGCCTCCGACCTCCCGGCCGACAGCGACGGCGGGGCGGTGGCGCGGGGGCTGGTGTCGGTCAGCCTGCTCACCCACATCGGGGCCGACCCCGAGAGCCCGCTGCCCGGCGGCGACGCCCTCGACCGGCTCCTCGACGCTGGCGGGCCGGTCAGCCGGTGACGGCGCTCGGCCCGGCGCCGGCGTAGAGCTCGCAGGCCCGCCAGCAGTACCAGGCGACCACCGACCGGTAGGGCCGGTAGGGGTCGCCCAGCGGCTCGAGCTGCTTGGGGGTGGGCATCGCCGTCCCCCAGGCCAGGCCGTAGCCCTTGCGCACCCCGAGGTCGCCGGTGGGCCACACGTCGAGGCGGCGCAACTGGAACATGAGGAACATCTCGGCGGTCCAGCGGCCGATCCCCCGCACGGTCGAGAGGCGGGCCACCACCTCGTCGTCGGTCTCCCGGCGGATGCCGGCGTCGTCGAGCACGACCGTGCCGTCGAGCACCTTGGCCGCCAGGTCGTGCAACGACGCCGCCTTGTTGCCCGACACGCCGAGGGCACGCAGCGACTCGACCGGGAGGGCCAGCAGCCGCTCGGGGGCCACGTCACCCTCGACGGCGGCGACCAGTCGGCCGTGGATGGCGGCGGCCGCGCTGCCGGCGAGCTGCTGGTAGAGCACCGAGCGCACCAGAGCAGCGAAGTTGGTCTCCTGCGGGGGGCGCAGGCGGGGGGGGCCGACGGCGGCGAGCATGCGGGCGATCACCGGATCGCCCTGGGCCAGGCGGGCGGCGGCGGTGGCGTGGCTGCGGGCCGGCCGGGTGGGCGTGCCGGGGGGCGGGAGGTCGGCCACCGCCGGAGTCTGCCCGACCGCCGCACCGGCCGGCGCCCCGACCGCCGCGGCCGGGGGCGCAGGCCGGCGGGGCTCAGCCCCGCCGGCGGGTGGTCGAGGTGGTGGTCGACCGGGACCCCGAGGCGCCGGTTGGCGTCGCAGTGCCCGCCGCCGTGCCGGGAGCAGGCGCCAGGGTGGTCGTGGTGGTGGGCGGCGGCGGGGCCGCCACCTCGATCTGCAGCGTGGAGGTCACCGGTGCGGTGGGCGAGCCGGCCGGCGGGGTGACGGTCACGGTGAGGGTGGCGGGGGTGCCCGACGGGGGCAGCAGGGGTCCCAAGGTCACGGTGGTGGCCGTGCCCGGGGTGAGGCTGGTGAAGTCGCGCACCGACGGCGCCGTGCCGGAGGCCGCCGGGGTGACCGCAGCCGTGACGGTCAGGTGGGCCTCGGGCTGGTTCCCGGTGTCGGCGACCACCACCGTGACGGTCAGGTTCCGGGTCGGCGGGATGTCCTGCACTGCGCCGGCGAGGCCCACCGGCGGCGGGGTGGTGCTCACCGATTCGATGGCCAGCTGGTGGGTGGGCGCCAGGCTGGTGCCGCTGCGCAGGGCGGCCAGCCACACCTGCAGGGCAGGGGCGGTGTCGGCGGTGGCGTCGGTCACCCAGGTCGACGGCGGCAGCGGGGCGCCGAGCACCGCCTTCGGCAAGCTGGACGCGAACAGGGCGTAGGCCTGGTCGCCGACCTGCAGCTGGCTGTAGGCCCCGGCGGCGGCGCTGACCGCGGGGTCGCTCGGGCCGCTCGGTGGGGCGGGGGCCGACAGCGCCGTGGTGACCGCCCCGGCCAAGGTCGCCGCCGCCTTCGAGCGCACCAGCAGGGCGGCCTGCAGCAGCCCGGGGGCGCCGCCGGCCGCGGGCGGTGACCCGATGGCCACCACCGCCCGGTAGCCGGCGGCGGCGTCGGCCGCGATGGCGTCGAGGGTGCCGGTGATGCGCGCCGCCGGCTGGCCGAGCCCGGAGCTGCGCAGGGTCGCCAGCTCGGCGCCGTCGGTGCTCGACGCCCGCACCACCGGCAGGGCGCGGTCGAGCCAGCTCTGGGCAGAGAGGGTTTCGACGGCTGCCGGCGACCGCGACTTGAGCGAGGCGTCGAGCAGCACCACGAGGATGGTGACGACCAGCGCAGCGATCAGGAGCCGCCGACCCCCGCCCGAACGGGACGAACGGCCAGCCAGCGCCATGAGCCGACCACCCTAGCCATGGGGCCCGCCCCCGCCCCGTCGCCAGCCCCGGCGTCATCGAGGCGGCCAGGGTTCAGCCGCGGGGCAGCCGGGACGCCGGGCGCGGTGGCCGGCGCCGGCTGGCAGGCTGACCCCATGCGCTACCGCCAGCTCGGCACCTCCGGCCTCACCGTCTCGGTGGTCGGCCTCGGCTGCAACAACTTCGGGGGCCGCCTCGACCTGGACGCCAGCCGGCCGGTGGTCGACGCCGCCCTCGACGCCGGGATCACCCTCCTCGACACCTCGAACACCTACGGCAACCGGGGTGGGTCGGAGACCATCCTCGGCGAGCTGCTCGAGGGCCGCCGCGACGAGGTGGTGCTGGCCACCAAGTGGGGGATGGACATGGGCGAGGGCGACGGCGTGGCCCGGGGCAGCCGCCGCTACGTGCGCATGGCCGTCGAGGCCAGCCTGCGCCGCTTGCGCACCGACCGCATCGACCTCTACCAGCTGCACCGCCCCGACCCCCTCACCCCCGTCGCCGAGACCCTCGCCGCCCTCGACGAGCTGGTCAAGGAGGGGAAGGTGCGCTACGTCGGCTCGTCGAACTTCTCCGCCTGGCAGGTCGCCGACGCCGACTGGACCGCCCGCAGCGCCGGCACCGAGCGGTTCATCTCCGCCCAGAACCACTACTCGCTGCTCGAGCGGGCCGCCGAGCGGGAGCTGCTGCCCGCCTGCGAGCGCTTCGGGGTGGGGGTGCTGCCGTTCTTCCCGCTGGCGAACGGGCTGCTCACCGGCAAGCACCGTCGAGGGGAGCTGGCCGAGGGCAGCCGCATGGCCGGCCGCGACGTGCCCGAGCGCACCTGGGACACCGTCGAGGCCCTCACCGCCTTCGCCGAGCAGCGGGGCCACAGCATCCTCGAGCTGGCCATCGGCGGGCTGCTGGCCTCCCCGGTGGTCGGTTCGGTGATCGCCGGGGCGACCCGCCCGGAGCAGGTGCGGGCCAACGTGGCCGCCGGCGAGTGGGAGCTCAGCGCCGACGACCGGGCCGCCCTCGCCGAGCTGCTCGCCGGCCGCCGGGCCGGCGCCGGCCGCGGGTAGGGCAGGGGACGTGCCGATCACCCCCGTGCGCATCACCGACACCGCCGAGTGGAAGGCGCTGGTCGCCCACTCGAAGAAGCTGCGCAAGACGTCCCTGCGGGACCTGTTCGCCGCCGACCCCGACCGGGGCACCCGCATGGTGCTCGAGGTCGGCGACCTCTACGTCGACTACTCCAAGCACCGCGTCACCGACGACACCATCCGGCTGCTGGTGGCCGTCGCCGAGCGGGCCGGTCTGCGCGAGCGCATCGACGCCATGTTCGCCGGCGAGCACATCAACGTCACCGAGGATCGGGCCGTGCTCCACGTCGCCCTCCGGGCCCCCCGCGACGAGGTGATCACCGCCGACGGCCACGACGTGGTGCCCGACGTGCACGAGGTGCTCGACCGCATGGCCCACTTCGCCGGGCGGGTGCGCAGCGGGGAGTGGCGGGGCCACACCGGCAAGCGCATCCGCACCGTGATCAACATCGGGATCGGCGGCTCCGACCTGGGGCCGGCCATGGCCCACGAGGCGCTGCTCGACTACGCCGACCGCGGCATCGACTGCCGGTTCGTCAGCAACGTCGACGGCAACGACATCTGGGAGGCCACCCACGACGCCGACCCCGAGTCGACGCTGTTCATCGTCTCGTCGAAGACCTTCACCACCCTCGAGACCCTCACCAACGCCCGATCGGCGCGCGACTGGCTGGTCGGCGCCCTGGGCAGCGACGCGGCGGTGGCCAAGCACTTCGTGGCCGTGTCGACCAACGCCGAGAAGGTGGCCGAGTTCGGCATCGACACCGCCAACATGTTCGGCTTCTGGGACTGGGTCGGCGGCCGGTACTCCTTCGACTCGGCCATCGGCCTGTCGCTGATGGTCGCCATCGGCGCCGAACGGTTCTCGGAGATGCTCGACGGCTTCCACACCATCGACCGGCACCTCCGGGAGGCGCCGTTCGTGCAGAACCTGCCGGTGCTGCTGGGCCTGCTGGGCGTGTGGTACATCGACTGCTTCGGCGCCCAGACCCACGCCGTGCTCCCCTACAACCACTACCTGGGCCGCTTCTCGGCCTACCTGCAGCAGCTGGAGATGGAGAGCAACGGCAAGAGCGTCACCCTCGACGGCCAGCCCGTCGACCTGGCCACCGGGCCGGTGGTGTGGGGCACCCCCGGCACCAACGGCCAGCACGCCTACTACCAGCTCATCCACCAGGGGACCCTGCTCATCCCCGCCGACTTCATCGCCTTCGTCGAGGCCGCCCACCGCGTCGGCGACCACCAGGACCTGCTGATCGCCAACTTCCTGGCCCAGACCGAGGCCCTGGCGTTCGGCAGGACCGCCGAGGAGGTGCGCGCCGAGGGGGTGGCCGAGGCCCAGGTGCCGCACCGGACGTTCGCCGGCAACCACCCGACGACGACCATCCTCGCCCCCCGGCTCACGCCCAGGGTGCTCGGCCAGCTGGTGGCGTCCTACGAGCACAAGGTGCTGACCCAGGGGGTGATCTGGGGCATCAACAGCTTCGACCAGTGGGGCGTCGAGCTCGGCAAGGCGCTGGCGCAGCGCATCGTGCCCCAGCTGCAATCGGAGGCCGAGCCGGGCCTCGACCACGACAGCTCGACCAACGCCCTGATCCGCCGCTACCGCGCCGGGCGGCGCCGGTAGTCAGGGGGTGCGGGCCGCCGGCCGGTCGTGGATCGGGCCGCTGCGGGCCGACAGCGGGCCGCCCGAGCGGCCGGTGCGGGCGGCGAGCACCTCGGCGCAGATGGCCAGGGCCACCTCGGGGGCCGAGCGGCCGCCGAGGTCCAGCCCGACCGGCCGGTGGATGCGCTCGAGCAGCGCCTCGGGCACGCCGTCGGCGCGCAGGCGGTCGAGTCGGCGGCTCTGGGTGCCGCGCGACCCCATGGCCCCCACGTAGGGGGCGCCCCCGTCGAGGGCGGCGCGCAGCACCGGGACGTCGACGTGGGGGTCGTGGCTGAGCACCACGACCGCGGCGGTGCCGCCCGCCCATGCCAGGGCGTCGGCGAGCTGCGTGGCCGCCTCGACGGCCCGGGTGTCCCACCCGAGCAGCGCGGCCTGGGCGGCCAGGGCGGCCACGAGGTCACCGGTGCCGGCGACGACCAGGCGGGGGGCGGGCACCCAGGCCTCCACCAGGACGCCGTCGTCAGCCGCCACGACCGCCGAATGCCCGGCGGCGAGCACCTCGGCGCCGCGGGCTTCGAGGGGTGAGGAAGCCGCGGCGGCGTCGAGGACCGCCACCGGGGGCTGGCCCGGGGCGCTGACCAGGGCGACGGGCCGGCGGCCGGAGAGTGCCGCCCACAGCGCGGCGGGGAGGGCGGCGGCCGGCTGCACCAGCACGTCGGCCTGTCCCCCGCAGCTGAGCCCTGCCTCGATCACCGCCTTGCCGTGGATCTCGACGGTGACGGTGCGCTCGGGCTCGCCGGCAGCCAGCACGTCGGCCATCACCCCGACCAGCTGACCGGTGCCGGGGCCGGCCAGCACCGAGCCGGCGACGCGGCCGCGGTCGTCGACGGCGAGCAGCTCGTCGCCGGGCCAGGTGGAGAAGCCGCTGATGCCGACGACCCGGCCGACGGCGACCGATCGGCCCTCGGCGAGCCAGGCGGCGACGGCGGCGGCGGCCTCTTGCAGCGGCGAGCTCGGCATGGGCGGAGGCTACGCCGGCCCGCGGCGGTCGGTCGCCTCAGGCGTGGTCGTGGTCGGCCTCGTGGTCGGCGTGGCCGGCCGGCTCGAGCTGGAAGGTCGAGTGGGTCACGTCGAAGTGCCCGGCGAGGCACTCTTGGAGCTGGTCGAGCAGCTGGGGGGCGAGGCCGGAGGCGAAGCAGTCGTCGTTGACCACCACGTGGGCCGACACCGCCGGCATGTCGCTGGTGACCACCCAGGCGTGAAGGTCGTGCACGGCGGTCACGTGGGGCACCTCGAGGAGGTGGCGGCGCAGCTCGTCGAGGTCGACGCCGTCGGGTGCCCCCTCGAGCAGGATGCGCCCCGCGGCCCGCCCGAGGCTCCAGCCGGCCCGCACCATGAGGGTCACGGTGACCAGCGAGGCCACGGCGTCGGCGCGCCGCCAGCCGGCGACGACGATGACCACCCCGGCCGCCAGGGTGGCGGCGAACGCCCACACGTCGGTGACCAGGTGGGCGAGGGCGCCGGAGAGGTTGAGCGAGCTGCGGTCGGCCCGGCCCAGCAGCACGGTGGCGGCCAGGTTGACCACCAGCCCGGCGCCGGCCACCGCGACCACGGCCACGCCGTCGACGGGGCCGGGGGCGACGAGGCGCAGCACCGCCTCGACCGCCACGGCGGCGGCGACCACCAACAGGGTCGTGGCGTTGGCCAGCGCCGAGAGGATCTCGGCCCGCTTGAGGCCGAAGGTCATCGCTCCCCGTGCCGGGCGGCGGGCGAGGCGCAGCGCCCAGATCGACAGGCCGAGCGCCCCGGCGTCGCTCAGCATGTGGCCGGCGTCGGCCAGCAGGGCCAACGACCCTGCGAGCAGCCCGGCGACCACCTCGCCGACCATGAACACCACGATGAGCGCCAGGGCGGCGGCCACGAACCGCTCGTCGCGCTCGCGGCTGTGGTGGTGTTCGTGCGACCCACCCATCTCGGGCAGGCTAGGGCACGTCCCCGGGCTTCGCGGGCGGCGCCAGCGTCGGCGACCCCGTCCGGAGCGGGGGCCTACGCCCAGGCTGCGCCGATGCGGGCCGCTTCCTCGGCCCCCTGGCGACGGCCGGCCTCGAAGGCGGCGGCGGCCCGGGAGAAGTCCATCAGGTTCATGCCCCAGCCGCTGACCTCGAGCATCTCGGCGCCGGGGACGACCACCTCGACCAGGCTGCCGGCGTTGCGGAGCCCGTCGATCTGGGCGCGGGTGGCGGCGAACACCGCCTCCATGGCCGGGGGGGCCAGGCCGGCGGGGATCTCGAGCAGCGTGCAGGAGACGACCACCACGGTGTCGTGGCCGGCGGCGACGTCCGCGTTGAGCATGTCGCGGACCCCGCCGTCCATGTACCGGGCGCCGTCGATGGTGACCGGGGGGAAGACGGCGGGCACCGCACAGCTCGAGGCGACGGCCGCCTGCAGGGGGACGCCCGCCGTCTCGTCCCACACGCGGAACTGGCCGGTGGCGGTGTCGACGGCGGTGCAGGCGAAGCCGGTGGGCCACGGCCACCCGGCGAAGGTGTCGAACAGGTCGAGCCACTGCGACTCGGGCACCGTTGCCGCCGACAGGGCCAGGGCACCCAGCCGGGCGCGCACCCGCTCGGCGGCCTCGGGGTTGCCGGCCGCCTCGGCGACGGTGCTCATGAGGGCTTCGAGGCCGGCGGCGTCGGCGACGGGGTCACCGCTCGCCTCGGGTGCGGCGGCGCCCCCGTTGCCGGCCAGGGCGGCGGCCTCTTCGGGGTCGCGACCGGCGACGAGCGCGGCGCCGACCACCGACCCGGCCGAGGTGCCGACGACCAGGTCGGCGCCCGTGATGTCGACCCCTGCGTCACGCAGCCCTGCGATCAGGCCTGACTCCCAGCCGATCCCGACCGGGCCCCCTCCACCGAACACCAGCGCGCGAGACATGCGCGAGACGGTAGCGACCGGGCTAGGTGGCCCGCCCACCTGTCGGCCCGGTGGCGGCCACGGCGGTCACCACCACGTTGTCGGCGTAGTGCCCCGTGTCGGGGTCGAAACCCCCGCCGCAGGTGACCAGGGCCAACCGGCCGGCGCCGCCGGAGCTGAACAGGCTGACCCACGGCAACGCCGACTTGGGGTAGGCGGTGACGGTGGCCACCCGGAACACCTCGTCGCCCTGGGCGCCGTCGACCACCACGCCGTCGCCGGGGCGCAGCGCGGCGAGGCCGGCGAAGGCGCCGGGCACCCCGTCGTAGTTCACGTGGCTGGCCAGCACGGCGGTGCCGCTGGCGGCACCGGGCACCGGGCCGCCGGCCCACCAGCCGACGGTGGTGGGGGCGCGGGGCACCTGGAGGGCGCCCGAGGGGTCGGCGGCGGCGACCGCGACCGGGGCGGTGACCCCGAGGGCCGGGATGGCGATCTGCAGCGGCTGGCCGACCCCTGCCTCCGGGCCGGCGACCGACCCGGAGGCGGGCAGCCCGGTGCTGGTCAACAGCGCCGGCACCGCGGGGGCGTCGGCCACCCGGGCGGAAGCGGGCGGCGCCGCGGCGGCCACCTCGCCGCCAGTCGCCAGGGGCACGACGGCGACCGATGCCGTGGCGGCGGCCAGCGCGATCGCCACTCCCCGGCGCCGCAGCGCGGGGCGGCGTCGCCGGGCGACGAGGGCGAGCGCGCCCGTGGCGACCAGGGCACCCAGCAGGGCGCGGGCCACCAGGTCGCGGTGGTCGATCGGCCCGAGGCCGGCGGGCACGGCCCGCAGCGGTGCGCCGGCCGCCGGGGGCGTCGACCCGGTGGAGCCCGCCCCGGTGGTGCCGACCCACCCGTTGGCGCTCGACACGTAGCTGTTGCCGTTCCAGGCTCCGGGCGTCGTGGTCGATGTGGTGGTGTCGACCAGCTCGGCGACGCCGGCGGGCACGGGCACGAAGGTGCCCGGCGCGCCCGTGGGCAGCACCGACACGGGCGCCGCCGAGGCGACGGTCGGAGCCGAGGTGGCCGGGGCGCTGACGGCGGCCGTCGGGGCGAGAGCGGTCACGCTGGGAGCAGGAGCAGCCGCGGCTCCGGCGACCTGGGGGACGGCCACGCCGGCGCCGACGACGAGGACCGCCGCCGCGAGGCGCGACAGCCGGGAGGCGCGGAGGCGGAGCGATCGACGCACGACCCCGCCGAAGGTAGCAGCCGTCGGCGACGGCGCACGGCGGGGTGCGCTCACCCCCCGCTGCGACCACCGAAGCCGCCGCCGCCTCCGGCCCCGGCGCCGCCGAACCCACCACCGAAGCCGCCGGCGGTGACCCCCGACGCCACGGCGACGACCGAGGCGGCGGTGACGACCCCGCCCGCCCCGGTGGTGCCGCGCACCGTCGCCGTGTCGCCCACGGTCAGCGCCCCCGGGGCGCCGACGGCGGTCCGGCTGACCGTGGTGGTCGGGCCGATGACCACCTTGACCAGGGCACCGGTGGCGTCGGTCAGGTACAGCGTCGACCCCTCGACGTCGGTGACGGTGCCGCGCACGAGACCGGCTCCGGCGGTCGCCGGGCCTGCGCCGGGCGCGCCCCGGGCCCCGCTCGCACCGCCGGCCGCCGCCGTCGCCGACCCGGCGCGCAGGGCGGCGAAGCGGCTGGCCGCAGTCGCCACGCCGCCGCTGGAGGTGCCGTCACGGCGCTGCACGGCGGCGCCGACCCAGAACCCGGCGGCGAGCACGGCGACGGCGAGCAGCACGGCGGTCACCCACGGGAGGCGGACGCCCCGGGGCGGGTCGTCGACCAGCCACTCCTCGAGCTCGGGCGCCGGGTCGGCGACAGGCGGGTCGAGGCCGTCGAGGGGCCCGGGGCCGGGGGGTGACCAGTCGGTGGGGTCGATGGGGTCGGTGGCGGGCACGGGTGCCTCCTGCCTGCTCATTCGTAGCGGAGCGCGTCGATGGGCCGCATCGCCGCGGCGCGGTTGGCGGGGTAGAGGCCGAAGCACACGCCCACGGCCACGGCCACGCCGGCGGCCTCGACGATCGACGGCCACGACACGACCGGCTTGACCCCGACGATGGTGAAGTGGCTGCCGATCAGGCCGACCACCACCCCGGCGAGGCCACCGAGCATGGAGAGGATCACGGCCTCGGTCAGGAACTGGCCGATGATCGCCGAGCGGGGGGCGCCGATGGCCTTGCGGATGCCGATCTCACGGGTGCGCTCGGTGACGGTCACCAGCATGATGTTCATGATGTTGATCCCGCCCACCAGCAGGGAGATGGCGGCGACGGCGCCGAGCAGCACGGTGAAGGTGTGGGTGGTCGACTGGGAGGTGGCCAGCAGGCTGCCCTCGTTGAGGAAGTTGAACGGCAAGGCCGTCACCGTGGTGTCGTTGGCGGCGGCGAGGATCGACGCCGCCTCGCCCTCGGCGGCGTCGATGTCGGCGGCCGACTTCGACTGGACGATCACCTCGGTGAAGCTGGCGGCGTAGCCGGTCAGGTGGTCTTGGGCGAAGGTGTACGGGGTGATGGCCACGGCGTTCGGGTCGGCGGCGCCGGTGGCGCCCTTGGCGGCCAGCACCCCGACGACCTGCACCGGCACCCCGTCGAGCGACACGGTGGTGCCGATCGGGTCGGCCCCCGGTTGGTACAGGTCGCTCACGAGGGTCGACCCGAGCAGGGCGACGTCGCCGTGGCCGGCCACGTCGGCGGCGGTGAGGCCCCGCCCGGCCGCCACCGTGAAGTCTTCCGCCCCGGTGTAGGTCGGCGTCGAGCCGGTCAGGGTGGCCGTCGACGTGGCGTCGCCCACCGTCGCGGTCACCGACGCCGACACCACCGGTGACGCGGTGGCGATGTCGGGGGCGATGGTCGGGTCGGTCATCTGGGCGACGTCGGCGGCGGTCAGGGTGGCCGCCTGCGTCTGGGTGCCGGTGGTGGCGGGCCCCCGCCCGAACCGGCCGGTCCCGAGGATGGTGATGGTGTTGGTGCCGAGTGCCTTGATGCGCGCCTGCACCGCCGCGGACGACCCGGTGCCGACGGCGACGAGGATGACCACGGCGCTGACGCCGATGAGGATGCCCAGCATGGTCAGCCCGGAGCGGAGCTTGTTGGCCCCGAACGCGCCGAAGGCGCCCCGGACGTACGCTCCCCAGGTCACCCGACGCCCTCGAGCCCGTGGGCACCGACAGCGTCGTCCGCGACGACCCGCCCGTCGCGCAGGCGGACGACCCGGCGGGTCATGGCGGCCACATCGGGCTCGTGGGTGATCAGCACGACGGTGCGCCCGGCTGCGTTCAGCCGCGAGAAGACGCCCATCACCTCGGCGGTGGCGACCGAGTCGAGGTTGCCGGTCGGCTCGTCGGCCAGCAGCAGTGACGGCTCGGTGGCGATGGCCCGGGCCACCGCCACCCGCTGCTGCTGACCGCCCGACAGCTCGTTGGGCAGGTGACCGGCCCGGTCGCCGAGCCCGACCTCGTCGAGGGCGGCGAGGGCGCGTGCCCGCCGCTCGCGTGCCGGGACGCCGGCGTAGGTGAGCGGCAGCTCCACGTTGGCGGCGGCGGTCACCCGGGGGATCAGGTTGAAGGCCTGGAAGATGAAGCCGATCTTGCGGTTCCGCACCTTCGAGAGGGTGGCTTCGCCCAGCCGGCGCACGTCGACGCCGTCGAGGAGGTAGCGCCCGGCCGTGGGTGCGTCGAGGCAGCCGAGGATGTTCATCATGGTCGACTTGCCCGACCCGGACGCACCCATGACGGCCACGAACTCGCCGGGCATCACGGTGAGTGACACCCCGCGCAGGGCGGCCACGGCCAGGTCGCCCATCCGGTAGGTCTTGACCACACGCTCGAGGGTGATCACCGGGCGCTCCCGGCCGGCCGAAGCGCTCACCCGCGGGTGCCCGCCCCCCGGACGCCGGCGCCCCCCAGCCCGGCGCCCCCCAGGCCGGCGCCGCCGAACCCGCCGGCGCCGCCGAACCCGCCGGCGCCGAGGCCGCCCGTGCGGCCCGGAGTCGTGCCGGTCCCGACGGTGACCGAGGGCAGCACCACGACGTCGCCGGCGGCCAGCCCGCTGGTGACCTGTGCCTCGGTGGCGCCCCGTAGCCCCGTGGTGATCACCCGCACCTGGCGGGCTCCCCCGACGAGCAGCGTGACCGTCGACACCGAGCCGGTGGTGGTGATCGCGACCGACGGCACTTCGACCACGTCGCTGGCCGAGGCGGTGGTGATGGCCACCGAGGTCGTCATCCCGGCCCGGGCCGCCGGGGGCACCACCGTCAGGGCCACGGTGTCCTCGTACTCGACGACGTTGCTCACCGTCGTCGACGTGGCGGCGACGGCAGTCACCTTCCCGGGGGCGGTGGTGCCCGGGAGGGCGTCGAAGGTGACCGTCGCCGACTGGCCGACCTTGACCTGCGAGGCCTGCGCCTCGGGCACCCCGACGGTGACGACCAGGTCGGCCATGTCGGCGACGGTGATCGAGCTGCCGCTGGCCGATGCGGTCGAGCCCCCCGACGCGGTCGACGCCGAGCCGGCACCGGCACCGGCACCGCCCGCTCCCCCGCCGCCAGCTCCCGCGCCGCCAGCTCCCCCGCCGCCCGAGCCGCCGCCGGCGCTCGCGGCGGCGGCGTTGCCGGCCGACGCCGAGCCACCCGAGCCGACGCTCTGGCCCACCACCGGGCCCACAGCGGTCACCGTGCCGGCGATCGGGCTGGTCAGCGTGGTCGCGGCCAGCGTCCGCTGGGCGGCGGCGACCGTCGCCCGGGCCGATTCGACGGCTGCCTGGTCGGCGGCCAGCTGGGCGGG
>DASTHS010000047.1:0-9109 GCA_035718085.1 Acidimicrobiales bacterium
ACAAGGGGCAGGTGCTCTACGAGGTGGAGGCGGCGGCCGGGCTGCTCGCCGGCCGCGGCCGGCTGCCGGTCAACCTCAAGTTCCTCGTCGAGGGCGAGGAGGAGGCTGGCAGCGTGCACTTCGAGGAGCTCCTCGTGCGCGAGGGCGAGCTGCTCGCCTGTGACGTCGTCGTCGTCTCCGACACCGGCATGATCGCCGAGGACGTGCCGTCCGCCACGGTCTCGATGCGGGGGCTGGTCGCCTTCGACGTGGCTCTGCGCACGGCGTCGATCGACCTCCACAGCGGCATGTGGGGCGGCACCGTGCCCAACGCCGCCCTCGCCGCCGCCAGGATGGCCGCCGCCCTCCACGACGCCGACGGCCGGGTGGCCATCCCGGGCTTCTACGACCGGGTCCGCCCCCTCAGCCCGGTCGAGCAGGCGTCGCTCGACGCCGCCCCCTTCGACGAGGAGGCGTTCAAGGCGTCCGCCGGCGGGGTGCGCGCCCTGCCCGGCGAGCCGGGCTACAGCCCCCTCGAACGCATCGGCGTGCGGCCCACGGCCGAGGTGGTCGGCATCACCGGTGGGTACGCCGGGCCCGGCATCAAGACGATCGTCCCGGCCGACGCCGGGTTCAAGGTGGCGATGCGCCTGGTGCCCGACCAGCGGCCCGACGAGATCGCCGACGCGTTCCGTGCGTGGCTCGCCGCCGCCACCCCCGACGGGGTCGAGGTCACCGCCACCCCCGAGGGCGCCGTCGCCCCCGCCCTCACCCCGGTCGACCACCCGGCCGTGGGCGCCCTGGCTGCGGCCATCGAGCGGGTCTGGGGCGCTGCGCCCATCTACACCCGCGAAGGCGGCAGCGGCCCGGAGGAGTCGCTCGGCCGGGTGCTCGCCGCCCCCGTGCTGTTCCTCGGCGTCGGCCTCCCCGACGACCGCATCCACGCCCCCAACGAGCGGATGGTGGTGCGGCAGTTCTGGAAGGGGCTGCTGGCGGCCGGTGAGCTGCTCGACGAGCTCGGCCGGCTGGGGCGCACGGGGGTCGACGCGGGCGCCGGGACGCCGGCGTGACGCCCGCCGCGCCGGCCGGCGCCCACGAGTGGGTCAGCTTCGCCGACCCCGCCGAGGACCGCACCTGGATGTTCGACGTCACCTTCCTGCTGTCGCCCTGGACCTGCATCTTCGGCGGGGGCTGCCAGGGGGTGCTCACCGGGCCGGCGCCCGAGTTGGAGCAGGGGTGCTGCTCCTACGGCGCCCACTTCACCGACGACGCCGACGTGGCCCGGGTGCGGGCGGCGGCCGCCCGCCTCGACGCCGAGCAGTGGCAGCACAAGGCGAAGGCCCGGCGTGGCCTGGTGCGCACCGACCCCGACGGCACCCGCGTCACCCGCCTCGTCGACGGGGCCTGCATCTTCCTCAACCGCCCCGGGTGGCCGACCGGCGCCGGGTGCGCGCTGCACCACGCGGCCGTCGCCGACGGTCGCCAGCCACTCGAGGACAAGCCCGACGTCTGCTGGCAGCTGCCCCTTCGGCGCGAGGACACCGTGGCCGACGACGGCCACGTCACCTCCCGGGTCAGCCAGTGGGACCGCAGCCACTGGGGAGCCGGCGGGGCGGAGTTCGCCTGGTGGTGCACCGAGGAGCCCGACGCGTTCGTGGGCCGCCAGCCGGTCTACCGGGAGATGGGCCCCGAGCTGGCGGCGATGTGTGGCCCCGCCGTGCAGACCGCCCTCGCCGCCTACCTCGACGGCCGCGCCGGCACGTCGACGCCCCTGCCCCACCCGGTGGTGCGGGGCTGACCCGTCCCGCCTACTGCAGGTACGACTCCTCGGGCTCCTCGTCGATGTCCGCGGTGGCCAGGCACCACGAGGCGTGGTCGGCCCCGGGCACGGCCCCGCACTCGGCGCACGGCTCGATGACGGGGTCGTTGGAGCGCTTGAGGGCCCGGGCCTCCTCGAAACGGCGGTGCCGACCTTTTTTCACGGGCTGCTCCATCCTCGTACGTGCGGTGGACGGTGCAGTGTACCCCCGCGCCACCACCTCCGAAGGGGTGGGCGACGGGGGTCCGGGGCGTCGCTAGCATGCCCGGCCGATGGCCGACCAGCTCGATGTCGACGCCCTGACCGAGCGCTTCCGGGCCCGGGCCCGGGCGGTGCGCCAGCGCCAGATCCCCCCCGTTGAGGGCCCCGACCGGCGCCGGTTCGTCGAGCAGGCGCGCATCGACTTCATGGACTACGCCATGATCGGCGACGCCCAGGCCAGCCTCGACGACGGCGTGCTCACCTTGCGCATCGATCTCCGCCCTCCGGCGGAGCAGGGGTAGTGCCCGGCCGCCCCTGGTGGGAGGAGGCGGTCGTCTACCAGGTGTACCCGCGGTCGTTCTGCGACACCGACGGTGACGGCGTCGGCGACCTCGAGGGGGTGCGCGGCAAGCTCGACCACCTGGCCTGGCTCGGCGTCGGCGCGATCTGGCTGTCGCCGTTCTACCGCTCCCCCATGGCCGACTTCGGCTACGACGTGGCCGACTACTGCGACGTCGACCCGCTCTTCGGCACCCTCGACGACTTCGACCACCTGGTCGCCGACGCCCACGCCCGGGGCATCAAGGTGATCGTCGACTGGGTGCCCAACCACACCAGTGACCGCCACCCGTGGTTCCTGGCCAGCCGGTCGTCACGGGACGACCCGAAGCGGTCGTGGTACGTCTGGCGCGACGGCCCCGGCGGGGGGCCGCCCGACCCCCCGCCCAACAACTGGCGGTCGGCCTTCCCGGGGGTCGGCCGACGGGAACGGCCCCCGGCGTGGACCTGGGACGACGCCACCGGGCAGTGGTACCTCCACCTGTTCCTCCCCGAGCAGCCCGACCTGGACTGGGCCAACCCCGAGGTCCGCGCCGCCATGGCCGGCGTGCTGCGCTTCTGGATGGCCCGCGGCGTCGACGGGTTCCGGGTCGACGTGGTGCAGGCCCTCGGCAAGGACCCCTCCCTGCCCGACGTGCCCGACCACCTGCAGCCGCCGAGCGGCACGAACGACCGCCCGGAGACCCACCCGATCCTCGCCGAGCTACGCCGGGTGGTCGACGGGTTCGACCCCGGCCCAGCCCCGCGCATGATGGTCGGCGAGGTGTACCTGCCCACCGCCCGCCAGGTCGCCGACTACCACGGCACGCCCGAGCGCCCCGAGCTGCACCTGGCGTTCAACTTCTCGCCGCTGTTCGCGCCGTGGGACGCCGACGAGTGGCGCGTCCGCATCGACGAGGTGCGCACCCTCATCGAGGCACGGCCGGCGTGGCCGACCTGGGTGCTCTCCAACCACGACAACCCTCGCCACCGCACCCGCTACGGCAGCGAGGCCCGCGCCCGGGCGGCGGCGGTGCTGCTGCTGTGCCTGCGCGGCACGCCGTTCCTCTACGCCGGCGAGGAGCTCGGCCTCGACGACGCCGAGGTGCCGCCCGAACGGCGGGTTGACCCCGGCCACCGCGACGGCTGCCGGGCCCCCATCCCCTGGGACGCCACCCCCGCGCACGGCTGGGCGTCGACCGAGCCGTGGCTGCCGTGGCCCCCCGGCGCCGACGCCGGCACCGACGCCGCGACCCAGCGTGACGACCCGTCGTCGATGCTGCAGCTGTACCGACGGCTGCTCGCCGCCCGCCGGGCGTCCCCGGCGCTGCGCAGCGGCACCTTCGCCTGGTTGCACTCCCCTGCCGGCACCCTGGCCTGGCTGCGCACCGCCGAGGGCGGCGACGCGACCGGCTCGCACCCCGCTACCGGTCCGGGCGCCGCCGACCGTGCGGGTGATCGCCGGGCGGTCCTGATCGACGTCGCCGGTGCGGGGGCCACCGTCGAGCTGCCGCCCGGAGGCTGGCGCTGCGAGGTGCACAGCCTCGACGCCGGCGCGACATCCACCGTCAGGGGGAGCTACCGGCTCGACCCCGGCGCCGCCGTGGTGCTGGCGCCGGCCTGAGGCACCCCCCGCCGTGCCCGCCGACTTCCGCCGCCGCGTGCTCGAGGCCCTCGCCGCCGTGCCCGCCGGGCAGGTGGTCGGCTACGGCGAGCTGGCGGCGCAGGCCGGCTACCCCGGAGCGGCGCGCGGCGCCGGCGCCGTGCTGGCCGCGACCCGCCCCGAAGAGGGTGCCCCCTGGTGGCGGGTCGTGTACGCCGACGGGCGCCTCGCCCCCGGCAAGGAGGAGCAGCAGGGGCGCCTGCTCGCCGCCGAGGGCGTCGGCGTGCGCGACGGCCGGGTGACCGGGCGGCCCGAGCACCACAGGGTGACGGGGCGGGCCTAGCCGTCCGGCGGTCGGGCGGGGAGCCGCTCGCGGCTGCGGGCCTCGAGCACCAGGCCGCCGTGGCCGTCGAAGGCCAGGGCCGCCTCCCCGCCGACGAGGGCGTCGAGGGCGGCGCCGGCCATCTCGGCGCGCCACCCGCGAGCGAGGCGGACAGTGCGATCGCCGCGCAGGTAGGCCGACAGCTCGGCGCGGGTGGCCAGCAGGCTGGCCTCCACCTCCTGGTCGCGGGCCACCTGCGCCAGCCACGCCTGGCCGAGGGCCACGGCCGGCCGCAGCTCGCGCGGCACGTCGTCGGTGGGGGGCGCCAGCACCTCCGACGCCGGCAACGAGCGGCCACGCTCGACGGCGGCGAGCACCTCGTCGGCGACGGCGCCGCGGAGGTGGCGCCCGTCGAGCCCCCGGATGGCGGCCAGGGCGGCGGCGGTGCGCGGCGGGTTGTGGGCGATCGCCTGCAAGGCGAGGTCGGGCAGCACCTGGCGCACTGGTACGTCGAGGCGGCGCGCCCGCAGCTCGCGCCACATGGCCACCTCTTGGGCCACCCCCCGAGACGCCGCCTTGAGCGACCGGGCGTCGCGCAGCTTCCACCACGCCCGCCGCGCGTCGTTCGGTCCGTGCGAGCGGGCCAGCACCGCCGCGCACTCCTCCGCCGCCCAGGCGCCCCGCCCCCGCCGGTCGAGGTCGGCGGCCACGGCGTCGGCCAGGTCGAGCAGGTGGTCGACATCCGCGACGGCGTAGGCCCGCTGACCGGCAGTCAGCGGGCGGGCCGTCCAGTCGGTGAGGCGGTCGCCCTTGGCGACCTCCACGTTGAGGTAGCGCGCCGACAGGGCGGCGAGCGACGCCGACCCGTGACCGGCGAAGCCCGCCGCCACCTGGGTGTCCCAGAGCTGCGACGGGCCCCGGCCGCACGACTGCTCGAGCACCTCGAGGTCCTGCTCGCTGGCGTGGGCCACCATGACGCCGGGGCCGCCGAGCACCTCGGCGAGGGGCGCCAGCCCGACGGCGAGGGGGTCGACCAGGGCGGCGCCGGGGCCGTGGCCGGGGCCGGCCGGCCAGGCGATCTGCACCAGCGCCACCTTCGGCCAGTAGGTGCGCTCCCGGTGGAACTCGGTGTCGAGGGCGTAGCGCTCGAGCGGCGCGACCAGCGCGACGAGGTCGGCGAGGCCGGCGGCGTCGGTGATCGTCTCGGGTGCCGGCACGCCCGCCGGCACGGCCGTCATGCCGGCTCGACCACCCAGGCCCGGAGCTGCGCCAGGCTGCGCGCCAGCAGGCGTGACACCTGCATCTGGCTGACCCCCACCATGCTGGCGATCTCGGTCTGGCTGCAGCCGACCACGAAGCGCAGGTTCAAGATCTGGCGTTGGCGCTCGGGCAGGCGGGCCAGCAGCGGCGAGAGGGTGACGCGCCCGTCGACCTCGACCAGGCCGAGGTCGGGCGACCCGAGCCGGGTGGTGAGCGAGCTGTCTTCGCCCGGGGAGAGCGGCGCTTCGAGGGAGGCGTTGTGGCGCAGCCCGCCCGCGTCGAGGGCCTCGACGACATCCTCCACCGAGCAGCCGATGCGCGCGGCGATCTCGGGGAGGGTCGGCGATCGGCCCAGCTCCTGGGTCAGCTCGTCGACGCTCTGCTGGGCGCGCAGGTGCAGGTCGTGGATGCGCCGGGGCAGCCGCACCGACCACCCGCGGTCACGCAGGTGGCGCTTCAGCTCCCCGAGGATGGTCGCGGTGGCGAAGGTGGTGAGCTCGGCGCCCCGGCCCGGGTCGAAGCGGTCGACGGCCTTGAGCAGCCCGATCAGGGCGACCTGGTTGAGGTCGTCGAGCTCCTCGCCGCGCTGGGCGAAGCGGGCGGCCAGCGAGTACGCGAGACCCTGGTAGGAGGAGACCACCAGGTCGCGGGCCTTGGTGTCGCGGGTCTCGAACCATTCGACGATGGCCCGCTTCACGTGCTCGCGGTTGACGACCGGACGGGAGGACTGGGGCGTCGGGGTCATCCGCCGTAGTTCATCCGGGTGTCGTCCATGCGCAGCACGGTCACGTCGTCGCCGGGGTCGTCCGCCTCACCGGCGTCGACCACCTCGCCGACGAACAGGGTGTGCGACCCGAGGTCGAGCCGGTCGCGGACGCGGCAGTCGACCCACGCCGCCGCCCCGGCCAGCACCGGCGCGCCGGTGACCGCCTCGCGCACGGCATGGCCGTTCAAGGTGGATGCCTGCTCGTCCCAGGCGGCGGGCTTGACGAACGAGCGCACCAGGGCCCGATCGGCCCGGCCGAGCATGCACAGCGAGAAGCACCCGCCCTCGGCGACCAGCCGGTGGGTGAGGGCCGACACCTCGACGCCGACCGCCACCAGCTTGGGGGCGGTGGCCACCTGCGTCGCCCAGTTCAGCGTCATCAGGTTGCGCTCGGACCCCGCCCGCGAACCGAGGAGGTACAGCCCGGTGGGCATGCGCCACAGCACCCGTCGGCGGAGCCGGTCGTAGGCCGCCGGGTCGGCACCGGGCGGGAAGGGCCCGACCGGGTCGTGCGCAGCGGTCACCACGACCGAAGAGGCTAGCGACACCGGGCCGCGCTGACCGGCCACCCCCGCGGCCGGCACGGCCGGGCCCCGGGCGGCTGCTGCCCCCCGGGCTCTCAGGCGACCACCCGCACGCGCAGGCCGGGCAGGCACCGGCGCCGGCCCCAGCCGGTGCGCCCGTCGAAGAGGGCGGCGAGGCCGGCGAGCTCGTCGGCGGGCACCGCCACCACCAGCCGGGTCGACGCCGGCGTGGCGCCCCCGGGGTCGAGCGACCAGCCCGCCGACGGGGCGAGGGCGAAGCGCACGGTCGCCCCGTCGCCGACCACCTCGAAGGCGCTGCCGTCGGCGACGAGCTCGCGGCGCAGCGCCGGCCCGAGCGCGGCAGCGGCGCCGGCACCCAGCTGCACCACCACGCCCCGCCCCAGCCGACCCCGCCGCAGCGACAGGGTGGCCACCTGCAGGGCGGTCAGCTCGCTGCCCTCGGCCCGGGCCCGGGCCGAGGCCTCCGCCGCGGTCGCCGGGTCGGCGAGGAGGGAGCGGCGGTCGAGGTCGGTGACCAGGCCGCCGGAGCGGGCCAGCAGGTCGACCACGCCGTCGGTGCTCCAGGCCCGGCACAGCTCGAGCTCGTCGGCGGTGAGGCCGACGACCTGCAGGAACTCGACCGGGCCGTAGGGGCCGTCGAGGGTGCCCAGCTGCGGGTCGGCGACGAGGGCGGCGGCGGTGATGTCGGTGGTCGCGCTGATGCGGATCGGTCCGCGGAGGTCGATGTGGTGGCCGGCGGCGAAGGGGTGGCCGCTCGCCCACACGTAGGCGGCCAGGTTGGTGAGCAGCTCGACCGCCCAGAGCGGCTCCTCTTCGGCCGGGTCGAGGGCCACGCGCAGCGACAGCTCGAAACCCCAGCCCCCGGCCAGCACGTCGTCGCCGGCGTCGGCCCCGGCCAGCTGCGACAGCCCGCGCGTCACCAGGTGCCAGTGCTCGCGCCCGGCGACGGGTGGGCCGGGCGGGGACGCCACCAGGTGGCCGCTGACGGCGGCGAGCGGCGAGGGCCCCTGCCCGGTGTGCGCGGGCGCCGGCCGCCAGCGGTGGTCGGCCGGCCAGCCGTGGGCGTCATCGACGTGGGCATCGAGGGCGGCGAGGCCCGGCGCCTCCGACCGCCGGTCGCCGACGGGACCGTTCACGCCTGGCGGCGCGACCAGTCGGGGTCGAGCTGCGCGAGGAACAGGGCGCAGCGCGCCTCCTCGTCGTCCTCGCCGATGGCGCCGGCCGCCGCCCGCAGGGCGTCGAGGGCACGCAGGAACCCGCGGTTGTCGGGCGCCCGCCAGCGCACGTAGCCCGAGCCGCGCCACCCGGCGGCACGCAGCGCGTCGAGGCCCCGGTGGTACCCCACCCGGGCGTAGGCGTAGGCGGCCACCGGGTCGTCGGCGGCGAGGGCCTCGTCGGCGAGGGCCGCCCAGGCGTCCAGGTAGCGGGGGGTGGCGGCGGCGACGGCGGCCAGGGCGGCCCGTCGCTGGGGGCCGGGGGGTGCCGCCAGCGCGTCGGTCAGGGCGGCCGCTGCGGCGGCGGGCGGGGGCGGCAGCGTCGTCTCGGGCAGCCCGCCCGTCAGGGGCACGGGGGTCTCGTTGGCCATGCCCGCATGCTCGCGCGACGATGCGCCGGTGGCCGAGGCAGGTGGGGGGTGCGTGTTCGACCGCATCCGCGACGGCGAGACGCCGGGCCACGTCGTGCTCGACGAGGGTGAGGTGCTCGCCTTCCTCGACGCCCGGCCGGTGTTCCCGGGCCACACCCTGGTGGTGCCTCGACGCCACGTCGCCACCCTCGCCGATCTCGACGGCGCGACTGCGGGAGCGGTGTGGGCGGCGGGCCGCCGCATCGCCCGGGCCCTGCGGCCGGCGCTCGGCGCGCAGGGCGCCTTCCTCTGCCTGAACGACGAGGTCAGCCAGAGCGTCGCCCACGTGCACCTCCACGTCGTGCCCCGCCGGTTCAAAGACGGGCTCCGCGGGTTCCTCTGGCCTCGGCAGCGCTACGCGGACGAGGGGGAAGCGGCCGGGGTGGCGGCCCGCATCGCGGCGGTGCTGGCCGCGGACGGGGGGCCCGGATGACGTCGGTGCGCGATGCCGTCCCCGACGATCTGCCCCGACTGGTCGAGCTGCTCGCCGGTGGCGCGCTCACCGTGAAGGAGGATCCGGCCGACCTGGCCCCCTACATCGCCGCTCTGGCCGCCATCGACGCCGACCCCCGCACCGCCGTGCTCGTCGCCGAGGTCGACGGCGAGGTGGTCGGCGTGCTGCAGCTGTTCGTGCTGCAGCACCTCCAGGAACGGGGTGGCCGCTGCGCCGAG
>DASTHS010000048.1:0-2116 GCA_035718085.1 Acidimicrobiales bacterium
GGCGGCCGGCGCCAGGGCCAGCATCGCTGCGGCCACGGTCGCGGCCAGGCCGGCGAACGTTCGGTGGGTTGAGGTGGGCATGGGGTCGGTCCTCCGCCGGTCGGGCCGTGGTTCGCTGCTGCCGGTGGCGGCGTCGGGCCCCGACCGTAGTCAAGGTCCCCGGCGCCACCGGCGCGGCCACCCCCCGTCCGGCACCCGGGGTTGCTGGTGGAGGTGGATGCTGTGGTGCCTGATCGGCAGCCGACCGTCGCACCTGACCCGACGCGGGGATGCTTCCGCCGGTCGCCCGTCCGGGCCACCGATGTCGGCCACCCTCCGTGCGCGGCGGCGGCGGTGGCTACGGTGGCGGCCGATGCAACCCAGGGCGACTCCGGCGATCGGTCGGGCACTGGCCGTCGCCCTGACCGTGGGGGCGGCGATGGGCGTCGCCGGGTGCGGCTCGCACGCGGCGGCGACCTCGACGGGACCCCCCGCCGGCGGGCCGGCCGCCGGGACCTCCAGCTCCGGGGCCTCCAGCCCCGCGACCGGCCGGTCGGCGCTGGCGGGGGGCTGCACGCTGCCCACCACCCCCCAGCTCATCGAGCGCACGGTGTCGCCCACCGGGCCGCCGGTGGCCGTGCTGGTCGGGGCGGCCAACACCGTGCTGTGCCAGCCGACCACCCAGGCGTTCCGCGCCGGGGTGCCCTCGGGGCCGGGGTGGTGCACGCAGCTGGCCCGCTTCGACGACAACCCCGGCTACGACGTCAACCAGGTGCCGGCCCCACCGCTGCAGAAGGTGATCGCGTCGGCCGGTGCCGGGTGCTGAGGGCCCGTGGCTGACGGCGCGGGCACGCCCGGCGACCCCACCACCGAGCTGCGTCGCCTGGTCGACGACCTGCACGACCACGTGGCGCGCGTCGAGGCCCTCGCCGCCGGCGGCGGCCACGCCCTCGCCGGCGACGCCCGGGCCGTCGGCGACCGCCTGCGCAGCGAGAAGCCCCACCCCGGCGAGCAGCGCTGGCCGGTGGCGCTGGCCGTCTCGGTCGCCATCGCCCTGCAGGTCGTGCTGCCCGACCGGCTGACCTTCGGGCCGAGCTACCTGCTGCCGGTGCTCGAGGGCGCCCTGCTCGTCGGCCTCACCGCCGCCAACCCCCGGCGCATCGACCGCACGTCGCGCGCCCTGCGCACCGCCAGCCTGGCGCTCATCGCCCTCACGTCGCTGGCCAACGGCTGGTCGTCGGGCGAGCTCGTCGCCGAGCTGATCGGCGGCACCGCCGGCAAGACCGCCGGGCCGCTGCTGGCCAGCGGCGCGTCGATCTACCTGACCAACGTCATCGTGTTCTCCCTCTGGTACTGGGAGATGGACGCCGGCGGCCCGGTGGCCCGCACCCGGCCGGGGGGCGCGCCCCCCGACTTCCTCTTCCCCCAGATCACCCAGCCCGGCGTGGCCCCCGACCGCTGGCGCCCCACCTACCTCGACTACGTCTACACCTCCTACACCAACGCCACCGCCTTCAGCCCGACCGACGTGATGCCCCTCACCCACCGGGCCAAGGCCCTCATGGCCCTGCAGTCGGCGGTGGCCCTCGCCACCGTCGCCCTGGTCGTCGCCCGGGCCGTCAACGTCTTGAGCTGAAGCCTTCCCAGGCGCCACCGGTAGGGTTCGCCGGTGCCCCCGGCCCCCTCCCCGAGCGCCGCCGCCGGTGTGCTCGTCGAGGGGCTCACCGTCGCCTACCGGGCGGGCCGGGCCGGGCCGTCGGTGGCCGTCGACGGGGTCGACCTGCGCGTCGGTGACGGCGAGTTCGTGGCCCTCGTCGGCCCGAGCGGCAGCGGCAAGTCGACCCTCCTCCGGGTGCTCGCCGGCCTGGTCACGCCCGACGCCGGCCGGGTCGAGGTGCTCGGCGGCACCCCGGCGGCGGCCGCCGCCGCCAAGCGCGTCGGCCTGGTGCCCCAGTCACCGGCGCTCCTGCCGTGGCGCAGCGTGCTCGACAACGTGCGCCTGCCCGCCGAGGTGAACCGCCGGGCCCGCCCCCCGGCGGCCACCGACCCCGTCGCCCTGCTCGAAGCGGTCGGCCTGGGCGCCGTGCTGCACCGCCGCCCCCACGAGCTGTCGGGCGGCATGCGCCAGCGGGTGGCG
>DASTHS010000049.1:0-9602 GCA_035718085.1 Acidimicrobiales bacterium
TGGGCGACGACGCCGGCCTGGATCAGCGTGGGGTCGGATTGGTCGAACCCGCCGACGCCGACCCATGCCGCGGTCATCGAGCCGGAGAGGTCGCCCGACTGGAGGGAGGGCACGGTGAAGGTGCCGCTGGCACCGGTGTAGGTGCCGGGCGTGTCGACGTAGCCCGACCAGTTGGCGTCGGTGCCCACCGACAGCGTCGAGGGGACGCCCTGGGCGGTCATGCCCGCGGGCGCCGTCGACGTGGCGCCTGTGGGCGCAGCGGTGGTCGTCGGCGGGGTGGTCGTCGGAGAAGTCGTCGGCGCCGTGGTGGTCGGCGCCGTGGTGGTCGGCACGGTGGTGGGAGTGGTGGTGGTGGGCGGCGGCGGGGCGGCGGCCGCCGTGCCGGTGCCGGTGCCGGTGCTGACGGCGAGCGCCGACGGCGCGCCGAGGGCGGCCAGGCCGACCAGGGGGGCGGCCAGCGGCCCGGTCGTCGTGGCGGGGCCGGCGTCGCCGAAGCCGTACGACTGGCCGGCGGCACCGACGAGCCGGTAGCCCCCGCCATCCGGTGTCGCCGCCATGCCGACGACCGGGGCAGGCGGAAGCGACGCCCCGAGCGACCCGTCGAAGCGAGCCGTGCCGAACGCGAACACTCCCCCGTCGGCTGCGGCGAACCAGTAGCCGCCGCCGGCCGGCTCGGGTGCCATGCCGACGATGGGCGACCGGAGGGCGGTGCCACCGGTGGAGCCGGCGTACGGCGCGCCGCCGAAGGCGAACACGCCGCCGTCGGAGGCCACCAGCCAGTAGCCCCGGCTGGCCGGGTCGGCGGCCATCCCCACGACCGGCCGGTCGAGGGTCATGGCGCCGGTCGAGCCGAGGAAGGGGGCGTCACCGAAGGCGAAGATGCCGCCGTCGGAGGCCACGAGCCAGTAGCCGCCGCCGTCGGGGGTGGCGGCCATGCCGACGATCGGCTCGTTGAGGCGGCGGTCGCCGGTGGAACCGAAGAAGCGGGCGTCGCCGAAGGCGAACACGCCGCCGTCGGAGGCCACCAGCCAGTAGCCGCCGCCGTCGGGGGTGGCGGCCATGCCCACGATCGGCCGGTTCAGGTGGTCGCCGCCCGTCGAGCCGAGGAAGGGGGCGCCGGCGTACCCGAAGACGCCGCCGTCGGACCCGACCGCCCACCAGCCGGTGGGTGTCGACCGGGCCGGCTGAGCCACGAACGACCGGGCGGCGACGGCTGCGCCCTGGGCTCTTGCCGGCGGGGCCGCGGCGGCCAGCACACCGCCGGCCATCACGGCCCCCGCCACGAGGGCTCCAACTCTCCGCACCTGCGCACCTTCCGCCTGGACCTGCACCGCTACGACCGGGGCGGCACGCTCCCGCCGCCACCGTAAATGACCCATCGGCAGGCCTGGCGTCGCCTTGAGCGCCCGACCAGGGCGATGACCGCGCACGACGCAAACCACCTGGCCGGCGGCTGGCGGCGTCAGCGCGCCGGCAGCACCGCCCTCGGCACGGCGCGGGGGGCGACGTCGCCCGGGCCCATCACCGCGTAGGTCGACCCCGCCTGGCCGGCGGCGGCGCCGTGGCGACCGTCGGGGGTGAGGGCCAGACAGCGCAGCTCCGAGCGGAACTCGTCCGGCAGGAGGGCGGCGTCGGCCAGCATGGCCAGGCACGCCGCGGTCGGGTCGGCGCCCCGAGCGAGGGCGTCGGTGATCTGGCGTGCGCCCGTGGCCCGCATGGCCAGCTCCCCGCGTCCGGTGCAGGCCGCGGCCCCGGCGCGCAGGTCGGCGTAGATGCCGGCGCCGGGCAGCGCCGAGTCGCCCACCCGGCCGGGGTGCTTCCAGGGGTAGCCGCTGGTCGACACCCCGGCGACCAGCTCGCCGGCGGCGTCGACGCAGCAGACGTTGATCGTGCCCCACGGGCCGTCGTGGGGGGCCATGCGCCGGACCAGGCCCAGGGCGGCCCTGCGGTAGCGCTGGTCACCGTCGGCGGCGGGGGTGCCCTGCCCCTCGACGGAGCGGTCCGACGGCGCCAGGGCGTCGTGCCAGAGGCGGCGGGCCTCGGGGGTGAGCAGCGCGGCGCGCTCGTGGCCCAGCTCGTCGGCAAACGCCTCCGCCCCTTCCCCCACCAAGAGGCAGTGCTGGGGCAGCTCCTCGAGCACCGCCCTGGCGATGCTGACCGGGTGCCGGAAGCCCTTCACGGCCGCCACCGCGCCGAACGCCCGCGACGAGCCGACCATCACCGAGGCGTCGAGCTCGACCTCCCCGCGGGCGTTGGGCAGGCCGCCGGTGCCGACGTAGTGGTCGTCGAGGTTGTCTTCGCACGCCCGCAGCGCCGCCTCGACGGCGTCGAGCGCGCCGGCGCCGGAGCGGAGGAGCTCCGCCCCGGCGATCAGCCCGATCTCGCTGCGTTCACTGCCGATGATGACCGGCAGCGCCACGGGCCCGAACCTAGTAGCGGCCGTGCTCCTCGACGACCGAGCCGCCCATGCCGTCGCTGGTCACCCGACGGCTGCGGTCGAAGCGCCGCGAGCCACCACCGAAGCCGCCCCACGAGCCCCAGAAGATCAGCGAGAGCACGAAGCCGATGGCGCCGACGACCATGAGGATGACGCCGATCGTGTGGATGTTGAAGCCGCTGGTGTGGACCGTGACGGCGAAGTCGAGGATGGCTCCGATCGCGAAGATGACCAGAGCGGTGCCGATACCCATCAGTGCTGCCTCCTGTGTGAAGTGACCTCCTATGGGTAGCCATTGCCTCCGCGGCGCAAACATGGCGGCCAGAACGGGCGAAACCGGAGGGCTCGACGCGGCCCTACTCGCGGCCGCGCTCGAGGCGCAGGGCGAGGGCGGGGCAGGCGGCCGCGGCCCGCTTGGCGTGGGCCAGCAGCTCGCCGTCGATCGGCCGCCCGTCGACGATCGGGTACCCCCAGTCGTCCAGGGTGACCCGCTCGGGCAGCAGCTCGGCGCAGATGCCGTGGCCGGCGCAGTCGATCGGGTCGACCCGCAGGCGACCCGTCACCGGAACGCCTCCGGGGTGGGCACGGGCAGCAGCCCGGCGTCGGCCCGGCGGCACCGGCCGGCCTGGTGCTCGGCGGCCTCCTCGGCGAACACGTCGATGCCGCTCCCGAGGAAGCCGGCGGCGCCGTCGGGCAGCTTGCAGGCCCCCCGGCCCCGGACCATCGCGGCCCAGCGGCGGATGTCCGCGGGGGCGGCCGGGGCGCGGGTGCCGGCGTGCACGGCGCCGGTGGCGTCGGCCATGTCGCGCAGGCCCCACGTGCAGGCGCCGCACTGCCCGGCGCTGCTGCGGGCGAACCACTCGGCCACCCGGGCCAGCTCCACGACGGCGCAGCTGTCGTCGTCGACCACGGCGATGGCGCCGCAGCCCATCCCGGTGCCGGCCGCCGCCAGCGACGCCGGGTCGAGGCGCAGCCGGAGGGCGGTCGCCGCCGGCACCCAACGGCCGGAGTAGCCGCCGACGAGCACCGCACGGGGGCGGCGGGCGCCGGCCCGGTCGAGCACGGCGGCGAGCGGCTCGCCGGTGGCCACCTCCTGCACCCCGGGTCGGGTGACGGCGCCCCCGACGGTGACGAGGGCGGGCAGCGCCACCTCCGGGCCGTGGCGGGCCACGAGGGCCAGGTGGGCGAGGGTCTCGACGTTGTCGACCAGGGTGGCCCGGCCGCCGACCCCGCGCTCGGAGGGGCGGCGCAGGGTGGGCCGGCCGGCGCCACCGTCGATCAGGTCGACCAGCGCCGTCTCCTGCCCGGCCACATATCGGCGGGGGGTGGTGACCACCTCGACGCCGGGATCGCCCCGTTCGGCGAGGGCGGCGGCCACCGCCGCCCCGACGGCCCGGTTGCCACGCTCGATGCACACGATGCGGCGGGTGGCGCCGACGGCACCGGCGGCGGCGTCGAGGCCGTCGAGCACCAGGTGGGGGCTCAGGGTGAGCAGGGCCTTGTCCTTGCCCGAGAGCGGCTCGCCCTCGGTGCCGTTGGCGACCACCACCGTGGCCCGCCGGCCGGCAGCAGCCGCTGCGACCGCTGCCAGCTTGCGGGCCGTCGGGAAGCCGGCGCCGCCGCGCCCGCGCACGTCGGCGGCGTGGGCGGCGGGGATGAGCGCAGTGCCGATCGCCGGCGTCGGCCCGTGCACGGCCAGGTGGGTGGCCAGGTCCGGCGCGGGGGCGAGCAGCTGCGCCACAGTGCGAGGGATGTCGATCAGGGTCACGATGACCTCCTCGGGGTCAGGGTGGACGCCGAGCCCACGGTGGCGAGCTCCGGCAGGCGGCCGGCGGCGGGCCCGGCGCCGGCGAGGCTCGCCGGCCGGGTCGGGACGGTCGAGCCGGCGACGGCCGGCCTGGCCCGTGGCGTGCCCACAGTGGGCCGGCGACCCAGGCGGAGGACAACGGCAGCGGCGAACACCACCGCGCAGCACCCGTAGACGGCGGTCGACCACAGCGTCCCGGTGTCGGTGCCGGTGCCGGAACCCGACCCGATGGCGTGGATGAACGCGGTGGGCCAGGAGAGGTAGGCGAGCCAGTGCACCAGCTGCCACGAGCGGTGGCGCATGCGGGCCCGCAGCAGGCTGGTCGCCACGACAGCGGCCATGAGGTCGACCGAGGCGGCGCCGAGGCCGACCCACAGGGAGTCGTAACCCGACACGCCCGGCACGACGGCGGCGAGCAGCGGCACGTGCACGTAGCGGTCGCTGATGGCGGTGAGCACATGGAGCAGGAGGAAGGTCACGGCCAGCAGCGACGCGTTGCGGTGCACCAGGGTCGCCACGGTGCGCGTCGAGGGGCGCCGACCGACACGGGCGAGGTTGGCGACCCCGAGGGCGGCGGTGCAGGTGAGCAGCACGAAGGCCACCACCCCGCTGGCCCGCATCAGGTACCAGTCGGCGTTGGTGCCGATGAGCGAGGTCATGCCGCCACCCCCTCGGGGAGGTCGGCGGGCCAGCCGCCGACCCTGACCACGGCGCCGTCGGGGGTCACCACGCGGGCGTCGAGGCCGCGGCGGGCCAGCCAGTCGGGGGCGTCGGGGCCGAGCACGATCGCCGCGGTCGACGCCACGTTGGCGGCCACGCAGGTGGCCGCGGCCACGCTGGCGGTGCGCCAGGTGGCGCCTGCGGGGGCGCCGGTGCGGGGGTCGACGAGGTGGTGCAGCTGGGCGTCGGCGCGCGCCCACCGGCGGGCCGTGGTGCCGGAGGTGGCCAGTCCGCCGGTGCGGATGGCGACGGTCTGGCCGTGGCGGTCGTCGCCGGGGGCGGTGTCGGAGCGGTCGGTGACCCGGATGTCCCAGCCATCGGCGGGCGGGGCGCCGGCCACGGCGATGTCGCCGCCGAGGCTGACCAGCACACCGCCGCCGGTGGCGGCGGCCGCCCGGGCGGCGGCCCGGTCGGCGCAGAGGGCCTTGGCGGTTGCACCGAGGTCGAGGCGCACCCCGGCCGGCACGGTGACCCGCCGCCGGGCCCGGTCGACGCGCACCTTGCGCCACGCCGGCACGTGGGTGGCGCGCACCACCAGCGGCGCCGAGGGGTCGAGCTGCTCGAAGCTGCGGTCGTAGCCCAGGTCGACCAGGCACTGGCCGATCGTCGGGTCGACCAGGCCGTCGGTGTCGGCGGCGGCGTCGAGGGCAGCAGCCACGGCGTCGCAGAACCAGACCGAGGCCTCGTTGGCCGCGCCGGCGTTGGCCCGGGCCAGCTCGCTGTCGTCTCGGAAGCGGCTGCAGGCCAGGTCGCAGGCCGAGATCTCGTCGGCGACCACGGCGAGCACGTGGTCGAGCCGCCTCGGGTCGGTGGCGCCGACCACGGCCGTGCAGCCGAGGGCGCGGAAGCTGTGGAAGGCGGTCACGTGGACACCGGCGTGCTGGCCGCCGACGTGATGGGCGAGGTGGCGGCGGCGCGGGCGCCGTCGGTCTCGTGGGCGACGGTCTCGCCCACGGCGGTCACGCCGGGCCCCGAGCTGCCGGCGAGGCAGCGGTGACGGCGTTCGCCCGGCGGAGGCCGGCGCAGCTGGAGGCGGAGGTGACAGGCACGTCGCATCCCTACGAGGCGCCGGAGGTGACCGACGCAACGCCCGACGAGGCCGTCGGCGACGACCCCGCCGCCGCCGTGCCGCTGGTCGACGTGCCGGACGAACTGCTCGACGTGCTGGCCGTCGAGCCGGAACCGGAACCGGAGGCCGTGGTGGTGGTGGCGGCGGCGGCGGTGGCAGCCGTGTGGGCGGCGACCTCGACGACGGCGCCGGCGCCGAGGACGCCGACGCCGGCAAGGGCGGCGGTGAGCAGCCGTGAGCGGCGCAGGGCGCCGATCCGGCCGTGGGGTGCGGTGGGCATGCGCCCATCGTCGGCCCGGGGCCTCAGCGCGACCGCACACCCACCTCACAACTTCGTCAGAGGCGAGCTCGCTCGACTGTGTGATCCGACAACGACCGGCCCCGCAGCGGGCCGGGGTCGACGCCCGTGGTCAGGGCGGCGCACGCGGTCAGGCCGACGCAGCCGCCGGGGCGGCCGGCCCGGGCGGGGTGGCCCGCTCGATCGGCGGCCAGCCGGTGTCGCGCTCGTGCACCTCCCGTTCGGCCCGGCCGCCGCCGCGGACCCCGAACAGGCGGTGGGCGTAGAGCAGGTAGGCGAGCACGGCGAGGTTGAGCACCAGGGCGATCACTTTTAGGGCGGTCACCTTGTCGAGCAGCTCGTAGACCTCGTAGGGCACCAGCACGCCGGTCTCCACGAAGGTCAGGTATTCGGCCCACCTACGGGCCCACCACAGGCCCACGGTCTCGAGCACGAGCAGCCCGGTGTAGACCGCCAGCGCCGCCCCTGCCTCGTAGAGGCGCGTGGTGCTGTAGCGGAACAGCTTGTCGAGGTCCTTGACCACCGTGGAGGAGGTCGAGACCGGGCCGCCGAGCCCGCCCTGCAGCTGGGCCAGCACCCGGGTGTAGGCGTGGTCGAGGGCGCTGCGGTGGGCCGCGAAGGCGAAGATGGCGACGACCAGCACGCTCAGCACGATCACGTGCACCGCCCGCTCGACGGCGATCACCCGCAGCACGTAGCGGTCGCGCAGCGGGCGGCCGCGGATGGGGAGCTGCACCTCGCTGCGGTCGGGGGGCACCTCGTCGGTCGGCCGTTCCGGCGGCGGCAGCGGCAGCCAGGCATCGCAGCGCAGGCAGCGATACCAGCGGTAGCCGGCCGGGTCGTCGCGGGCGAAGACGGCGTCGGTCGGCCGCAGCGGGCGGCGTCGGTGCCGAGCAGCTCGTGGCCGTGCAGGCCGCAGCCGATCAACTCGTAGCGCAGCGCCGGCCGGTAGCGGCGGGGCTGCTCGGTGCCCGGCGCCCGGACGAGGTCGGGGCCGGGGCCGGCGGGCGCCAGCGCGGTCGGGTGGTCGGCCATCGTCCCGGGCCTGCCCACCCTCCGCCGGCTTATGCGCGAGAAGGCCGTGCGGGCGGCGGCCAGGACGGGGGTATGGACGTGCCCCATGGGCCTGATGCCGTTCGCGGACGCCATGTTCCTCACCCCCGAGACGCGCGACCAGCCCATGCACGTGGGCGGCCTGCAGCTGTTCCGCTATCCCGAGGGGGCGGGCGACGACTGGCTGCGCGACGTGCGCGCCCGCCTGCTGGGCGAGACGGGGGTCGCGCCCCTCTTCCGCCGCCGGCCAGAGCGTGTCGCCCTCGGTGCCTGGTGGCGGTGGGTCGACGACGACGACGTCGACCTCGGCTACCACGTGCGCCACTCGGCCCTGCCCCGCCCCGGCCGCACCCGGGAGCTGCTCGAGTTGGTGTCTCGCCTGCACGGCAACCTCCTCGACCGCAGCAGGCCGCTGTGGGAAGCGCATCTGGTCGAGGGCCTCGACGGCGACCGGTTCGCCGTCTACACCAAGCTGCACCACGCGCTGCTCGACGGCGTGTCCGCCCTGCGGCTGCTGCAGCGGTCGATGTCGGCGTCGCCCGACGACCCCACGCCGGTGCCGTGGGCCCCCCAGCCGCCGGCCCCGCCCCGCCATGGCGGCCGCGGCGGCTCGCCACTCGACGCGCTGCGCTCACTGGCCGGCGCCGCCACGCTCGGCCCCCGGCTCGCCTATACCGCCGCCGAGGCGTTGCGCCGCCAAGCCGTGCTGCTGCCTGCAGGCGCGCCCCGGTCGATGCTCAACGTGGGCGTGAGCGGCGCCCGCCGCTACGCAGCCCAGTCGTGGCCGCTCGACGAGGTACGCCGGATCGGCCACGAGCACGGGGCCACCATCAACGACGTGGTGCTGGCCATGTGCGGCGGGGCGCTCCGTGCGTACATGGCCGATCTGGGTCAGCTGCCGGCCGCATCGCTCGTCGCCATGACCCCCGTGTCGCTGCGGCGCGACGGCGACGACGACCGCGGCAACCTGACCGGTGCGGTGCTCTGCCCGATCGGCACCGACACCGCCGACCCCGTGGCGCGACTGGTGGCCGTCCGCGACTGGATGACGCGCACCAAGGAGCTGCTCTCGGGCCTGTCGCAGACGGAGGCCACCGCCCTGGGAGCGCTGGTGCTGGCACCCATGCTGCTGCAGGTGCCCGGCGCCGGCCGGCGCCTGGCGGCGCCGGCCTACAACCTGGTCATCTCGAACCTGCCCGGCCCCGCCGAGCGGTTGTTCTGGAACGGCGCGGAGCTCCAAGGCCTCTACCCGCTGTCGATCCCGCTGGCCGGTCAGGCGCTCAACATCACCGTCACCAGCTATGCCGGCAGCCTCGACGTCGGCCTGACCGGCGACCGGCGGGCGGTGCCGCACCTGCAGCGCCTCCTCGGCCACCTCGACGACGCCCTGGCCGGGCTGGCCCGGTGAGCGACCTGCCCGGCGACCGCATGCCCGGCGACCGCATGCCCGGCGACCCCGTGCCCGGGGAGCTGGCCCCCGACGGCGGAGAGCCCGGCGACGTCACAGCCCGGCGGCGGGTGGCGTCGGGGTCGCCGTTCGAGGCGACGATCGGGTTCAGCCGGGCGGTGCGGGTGGGCGACCGGGTGGTCGTGTCGGGCACCGGGCCGGTGTGGCCCGACGGCAGCTGCGACCCCGACGCCGCCACGCAGGCCCGGCGGTGCTTCGCCATCGTCTCCGCAGCCCTGGCCGAGGCCGGTGCCGGCATCGACGACGTCGTGCGCACCCGCATGTACGTCACCGACGTGGCCTGGGCCGACGCCGTCGGCGCGGTGCACGGCGAGGTGCTGGGCCGGGTGCGACCGGCCGCCACCATGGTCGTGGTGGCCGGCCTGCTCGACCCGAGGTGGAAGGTGGAGATCGAGGCGGAGGCCCAGCTGCCCTGACCGGCGCGTGGAGCCGCCGGGGTCGCGGCTGCTGGGCGCCAGCGAGCGGGCAGGCCGCCTGGTAGACCCGGCCCATGCACCTCGACCTGCACGTGTGGCGCTTCGACTGGGCGGGCGGTCCGGAGCGGATCGGGCCGGCGGTCACCGACCTGGCCCGCCGGGCCGAAGCCGTCGGCGTGCGCACGCTGAGCTTCATGGACCACTTCTTCCAGATGGAGGCGATGGCGCCGGCCGAGCAGCCGATGCTGGAGGGCTACAGCGCCCTCGGCTTCGTGGCCGGGGTCACCGAGCGGCTGCGCCTGCGGCTGCTGGTCACCGGCGTGACCTACCGCCA